>JBJTMY010000246.1:0-29630 GCA_046073825.1 Bacteroidota bacterium | reverse complement strand
ATTTATTTATTAAGTCACAAGAAATCTTAGGTGGTAAAATTGATTTTGTTTTACACTCAATTGGTATGTCTCCTAACGTACGTAAAGGAAAAGCATACACGGAATTAGACTACGATTATTATCATAAAACAGTTGATATCTCAGCAATGTCGTTGCACAAAACACTTCAAACTGCACTTCGTTTAGATGCAATTTCAGAATGGGGTAGTGTAGTTGCTTTATCGTACATCGCTGCTCAGCGTGTATTCCCAGATTATGGTGATATGGCCGATGCTAAATCACTTTTAGAAAGCATCACACGTAGCTTTGGTTATCACTATGGAAAAGCTAAGAAAGTTCGTATTAATACCATCTCTCAGTCGCCGACCAAAACTACAGCAGGCCAAGGAGTAAAAGGATTTGATGGATTTTACAACTATGCTGACGCAATGTCGCCATTAGGAAACGCAAGCGCTGAAGCTTGTGCAGACTATTGTTTGACTTTATTTAGTGATTATACCAAAATGGTTACGATGCAAAACTTATTTCACGATGGAGGATTCTCTTTTGCTGGGGTGAGCAATGAGGTGATGAATAAATTCGCTGAGTAATAAAATTTCTATTATCAATAAAAAAGCCCCGTAGTAAATACTGCGGGGCTTTTTCTTTATACTAACTTTCCTCTTTCTTCTTCTTCGAAGGTTTAGAAGGCTTAATGATATTGATCTTTAAATGATCCGCTTCACTTTCATGACCTAATTCTAAGGTATCACCTTCGACTAGTTCACCTTTAATGATTTCTTCTGCCATTGGATCTTCAATATACTTTTGAATCGCACGCTTCAATGGACGTGCACCATAGCTTGAATCATATCCTCTATCTGTTAAGAATTCTTTTGCTTCATCCGTTAACTTTAACTTATAGCCAAGTTCACCAACTCGCTTATATAACCCGCCTAATTCAATATCAATAATCTTGAAGATATCTTCTTTAGTAAGGCTGTTAAACATTACCACATCATCAATACGATTTAAAAATTCAGGAGCAAAAGCTTTCTTCAAAGAACTTTCGATTACACTCTTCGCATGCTCATCCGATTGACTTGAACGGGCGGTGGTATTAAATCCGACGCCTTGTCCAAATTCTTTCAATTGGCGTGAACCAATATTAGAAGTCATGATGATAATCGTATTCTTAAAATCAATCTTACGTCCAAGGCTATCCGTCAACTGACCATCATCTAAAACCTGTAACAATAAGTTAAATACATCAGGATGTGCTTTTTCAATCTCATCTAACAATACGATAGAGTATGGCTTACGACGAACCTTTTCCGTCAACTGACCACCTTCTTCATATCCAACGTATCCCGGAGGCGCTCCAATTAAACGAGAAACAGCAAATTTTTCCATATACTCACTCATATCAATGCGTATTAAAGCATCTTCCGAGTCGAACAAATACCTGCTTAAAACCTTAGCTAATTCTGTTTTACCAACTCCAGTAGGACCTAAGAAAATAAAAGTTCCAATGGGTTTATTTGGATCTTTTAAGCCTGCACGATTACGTTGAATCGCTTTCACCACCTTCTTAACGGCTTCATCTTGCCCAATTACTTTTCCCTTTAACTCATCTGGCATTTTCAATAAGCGAGTTGTTTCTGCCTGAGCTATACGGGTTACTGGAATTCCACTCATCATTGCTACAACATTGGCTACATCTTCAAGATCTACTGTATAACGTTGTGTTTTTGTTTCCTCTTCCCAAGCTTTCTTGGCAGTTTCTAACTGCTCAATTAACTGCTTCTCGGTATCACGAAGGCGAGCAGCCTCTTCGTATTTTTGACTACGAACAACACGATTTTTCTCTTGCTTTATATCAGAAACTTTATTTTCTAGATCGATAATATTTTGAGGAACGTGAATATTTGAAATATGCACACGAGAACCAGCTTCGTCAAGCGCGTCGATAGCTTTATCTGGTAAGAAACGATCAGTGATATAACGACTTGTTAATTTCACGCATGCCTCAATAGCGGCAGGAGTGTAGTTAACATGATGATGCTCTTCGTATCGTTCTTTAATATTATTTAAAATCTGAACTGTCTCCTCTACGGAAGTAGGATCAACAATTACCTTTTGAAAACGACGGTCTAACGCACCATCTTTCTCAATATACTGACAATATTCATCGAGTGTAGTAGCTCCAATACATTGGATTTCTCCACGTGCTAAAGCAGGTTTAAACATGTTTGAAGCATCTAATGAACCGGAGGCGCCACCCGCACCGATGATGGTATGAATCTCATCGATGAATAGAATAACATCTGGAGACTTTTCCAATTCATTCATCACTGCTTTCATACGCTCTTCAAATTGTCCTCGGTATTTTGTACCGGCAACAAGTGATGCTAAATCAAGCGTAACAATGCGCTTATTAAATAATACACGAGAAACCTTGCGTTGGATAATTCGAAGCGCGAGACCTTCTGCAATAGCAGATTTACCTACACCGGGCTCTCCAATTAAAATAGGGTTATTCTTTTTACGGCGAGAAAGGATTTGAGAAACACGCTCAATTTCCTTTTCACGACCTACAATAGGATCTAGTTTTCCTTCTTCTGCAGCTTTCGTTAAATCGCGGCCAAAGTTATCTAATACTGGAGTTTTCGACTTGCTGTCGGTAGGCTTTTTTGTTTGTCCGAAAGAAGGACCCTCATCATCCTTAGAATAAGGATCTTCATCCCCGCCTGATTGAGGTGATTCTGAACGGATGTTCGATTTAAATAAATCTAATTCTTCACGCATAATGTCGTAAGTTACACCAAACTGATTGAGGATTTGAGTGGCAATATTATCTTCGTCTTTTAAAATTGCCAGCAGCAAATGTTCGGTTCCGATAATTTCAGATTTGAAAATTTTAGCTTCCAAATAAGTAATCTTAAGCGCCTTTTCAGCTTGTTTGGTTAGTGGAATATTTGTTAAATTATTGGAGGTTGTTGAATTGCCTTTGACCGCATTTTCAACAGATTTACGAAGTTCAACAAGATTAATACTAAGGGATTTTAAATTTGATTGCCATTCCTTCTCCCTCGCGAATAAGTCCTAATAACAAATGCTCTGTGCCAATGTATTCATGACCTAAGCGCAAGGCTTCTTCTCTACTAAACGAAATGACATCTTTTACTCTCGGAGAAAATTTTGCTTCCATGGTGTTGTTGCGATTTTTCGGTTTTTTTTACGGATATATTTAAAAAAGGTTTGCTTTTATTTTGCCTTAACGAATTAATTCAAAAATCATTTTATTTTTTGATAAATCCTTTATCCTTTCCTAACAATTTATCACCAACATAACACCCCGTTTTTGTTAATAATTACTCTAATATTTCAAGGCCTAAATTGCGACTATTTGATTAACTTCGTGGCTTATCGTTGGGCTTGAAAAAACGCAGTAGAATACGGGTATTAAACGACTGTTTTTCAGCGATATTTCTTTAGTTTAAAAATCAATAAAAAAACAACAAATAAAAACCAATGGCTGAAGGCGAAAAGATAATTCGAATTAATATCGAAGATGAAATGAAGACTGCATACATCGACTACTCGATGTCTGTTATTGTGTCACGTGCATTACCTGATGTAAGAGACGGATTAAAACCTGTACACCGCCGCGTTTTATTCGGAATGCAAGAGTTGGGTGTAATGTCAAACCGACCTTATAAAAAGTCGGCGAGAATTGTAGGAGAGGTATTAGGTAAGTATCATCCACATGGTGATAGCTCGGTGTATGATACCATGGTTCGTATGGCGCAAGAATGGTCTTTACGTTATACATTGGTAGATGGGCAAGGAAACTTTGGTTCTGTAGATGGAGATAGTCCGGCAGCGATGCGTTATACAGAAGCCCGATTAAAGAAGATTGCAGAAGAAATGTTGAATGATATCGATAAGGATACTGTCGATTTCAAACTTAACTTCGACGATACATTAGAAGAGCCAACGGTTCTACCCGCAAAAATCCCTAATTTATTAGTGAATGGCGCCGCTGGTATCGCAGTAGGCATGGCCACTAATATGGCTCCTCATAATTTGACCGAAGTACTACATGCCATCATTGCGTATATAGACAATCGCGAGATTACGATTGAGGAGTTAATGAAGTTTGTAAAAGCTCCTGATTTCCCTACCGGAGGTATAATCTACGGCTATACAGGTGTAAAAGATGCTTTAGAAACAGGAAGAGGGCGTATCGTAATTCGTGCAAAGGCTATTATTGAAAATTTAGATAACGGACGTGAACGAATTATTGTAACAGAAATTCCTTATCAGGTTAATAAGGCGGACATGATTAAAAAGACTGCTGACCTAATTAACGAAAAGAAAATTGAAGGGATATCTGACATCCGCGATGAATCAGACCGCGATGGAATGCGGGTCGTTTATGAAATTAAGCGGGACGCAATGGCAAGTGTGGTTTTAAATAACCTATACAAATACACTGACTTACAGAACTCATTTAGTGTAAATAATATCGCACTTGTAGGTGGACGACCAATGATGTTGAATCTTAAAGATTTAATTCATCATTATGTAGAACATCGTCATGAAGTATTGATTCGTAAAACGCGTTACGAATTAGCAGAAGCAGAAAAGAGAGCTCATATCTTAGAAGGGTTATTAATCGCTTTAGATCATCTTGATGAGGTAATCGCATTGATTCGTAAATCGCAGACTCCGGATGAAGCGAAGTCTGGTTTAATGACAAACTTCCAATTAAGTGAAATTCAGTCGAAGGCAATTCTTGAAATGCGTTTACAGCGCTTAACAGGATTAGAGCGTGACAAAATCCGTGAAGAATACGCGGAAATCATGAAGATGATTGAAAACTTCAAGGCAATTTTAGCCGATGAAGGATTGAGAATGAGTATTTTGAAGGGCGAAATGAACGAAATGCTGGAGAAATACGGTGATGAAAGAAGAACAGAAATCGTTTACATGGCGGATGATATCTCTATGGAAGATATGATTGCCGATGAGGCGGTAGTGGTAACCATTTCTCATTTAGGATACATTAAAAGAACGCCTTTAAACGAGTATAGAACACAAAGTAGAGGTGGTAAAGGAGCAATGGGAACGGCGACACGTGATGAAGATTTTGTGGAGCACTTATTTGTTGCAACCAACCATAATTACTTGTTGTTGTTTACTGAAAAAGGTAAATGCTTCTGGTTAAGAATATTTGAAATTCCAGAGGGAACTAAAACATCCAAAGGCCGCGCTTTACAAAACCTAATTAATATATCGTCCGACGATAAGGTTCGTGCATTTGTGAACGTTAATAATTTGGATCAGGAAGATTACCTAAATAACAATTACATTATTCTTTGTACAAAAGAAGGTACCATCAAGAAAACTCAATTAGAAGCTTATTCTCGTCCACGGCAGAATGGCATTAATGCTATAACCATTAATGAGGGAGATGAATTATTAGAAGCAAGGTTAACCAACGGAACAAATGAAATCTTATTGGCGGTTAAATCGGGTAGAGCCATTCGCTTTAATGAAAGTACGGTTCGTCCGATGGGCCGTAATGCTGCTGGGGTTCGTGGGGTTTCGTTTGATGAGCCCAATGACGAAGTAATTGGAATGGTTTGTATCTCCGACCAAAATAAAGAGACCATTTTAGTCGTTTCAGAAAAAGGATTCGGAAAACGTTCTGATATTGAAGATTATCGCGTAACCAACCGTGGAGGAAAAGGTGTTAAAACACTACAAGTGACGGAAAAAACTGGAAACTTGGTAGGAATCAAATCGGTAGTGGATGGAGATGAATTAATGATCATTACAAAAAATGGTATTACGATTCGTATGTCTGTTAATGATTTAAGAGTCATGGGACGTGCAACACAGGGTGTTAAAGTAATCAAGTTGGGAGAGGATGACGATATTGCATCGGTAGCTAAAATTGAAGAAAGCGTGTTAGCAGCAGAGGGCCAAACAGAAAATGGTGAAGATGCCACAACCGAAAATACGGGTACAGAAACCGGAGCTAATACTGACACAAGCGTCGACAATTCAGCATCCGAAGAAACTCAAAAGCCAACTGATGAACAATCAAACAGCGAAGAGAATACAGAAATATAAACTTTAACCAAACTACACAAATACTATAATAATGAATAAGTTATCAAAATTATCATTACTATTAATCCTTACTAGTTTTACATCCTTTGCCCAAAAAGCTCAATTACAATCAGCCATGAACTATGTTAAGTGGGGCGATTTAGACAAGGCAAAAGAAGCTATTGACCAATGTACCACCAACGAATCAACCATCGGAATGGCTAAAACATGGTATTGGAGCGGATTTATTTACCAATCAATTGCAGAAAGTAAAGAAGAAAAATTTGCGAATTTAAAACAAGGGGCCCTAGACCAAGCATTAAAATCCTATAAAAAAACGATTGAACTAGATGCTACATCAAACGACTATACCGATGACATTAAGTCTAAAATTGGAAGTATTGCTTATAACTATATGGATCAAGGAATTAATGCATTTCAAGAAAAGAAATATGACGATGCCTTAACCAATTTTGCTATTGGAGTTCAGATTAAAAAAGAATTCTTTAACAAAACAGATACTAGCGGAATTAACAATTGCGCTTTAGCGGCTTCTAAAGCCGGAAAGTATCAACAAGCCGCTCTTTATTACACACAAGTAATTGACCTAAATGCTGGGGATTCAAAAACATTTATATCCTTATCAAATGCCTATTTAAACCAAAATGACACTATAGCAGCTTTAAAAGCACTAGGCAAAGGAATAACGAAATACCCTCAGGATAAAGATCTTGCATCACGTCAATTCAACCTTTACTTGATAAGCGGGAAAGCAAATGAAGCCTATACTGAAGTAGAAAAATCTATTCAACTAGACCCAAGCAATGCGAACCTATACCTCAATAAAGGGATTTTAGCTGAGCAACTAAATAAACCAGCAGATGCTGAGATTGCCTATAAAAAAGCAATCGAACTTAATCCAGGTTTATTCGATGCTCAGTACAATATGGGAATATTCTACTATAATCAAGGGGTGGAATTAAACAAAAAAGCCAATGACATAAAAGACAATGCAAAATACGAAGCTGTAAAAAAACAGTTTGATGCAAAGTTTGCATTGGCATTACCATATTTAGAGAAAGCCTTTGAAATTAACCGCAAAGATACCGGGGTACTTTTGTCATTAAAAACTTTGTATTCGAGAGCAGGGAATCAGGATAAAGTTACGATGATAAACAAAGCAATCGAGGACGCCAAGAAATAAGGAATTACTTCATAAGAGGGCCTAAAGCCCTCTTTTTGAAGCAATTCCTATTTAACATAATATCAATTATATAACATTTATTCTGGTCGATAGCTTCCAAAACTAGCAGGCTTTTTAGGAGATTTTCGTGCAGTTATGATGTCTATTTCTGTGGGTGAAATTTCTACAAACTTGGAATGTTCTTTTGTTGTGTACTCGTAATCGTAAACACAAAATGTAATTGAATCCCGATTAACTTTCTTGTGGGTAAAGTATTGAAAATTAAATTCCATTTCAACAAGCATACCTTTGTGAACTTGTTTATCCCCCAGCTTATGTAAAGCTTCTAAAATCCGGCGGTTCTTTTTGAGGACATTATTTACGTTTCTAACGTAATTATTAATGGACCCATTAATTCGATTGTTATGAACATTTCTGCACCCATCTGAGCAGAATTTTTTGTCATAACGACCACGTAACACTTCGTTACATTCTAAGCAGTTGTTTTGAATAATCATAGTTATTAGGTTTTAAAATGAAGTTGCTCTAACTATTAAGCATTGATTTTGAAGTAATACAAAAACATTCAATCTCAAATGATGAATCAAAAGTAACCCCCGAATTACCAAAAACAAGTTACTCAGCTGATATCTATTAACAGGCCGTTGTTAAATTAGTTGCCTTTAGAAATTACAGTACTTTCGCTCTTGAAAGTGGCTTTTTAGTGGATTATTTTTTCTAAAAAATCATAGTAAACGTTTGTAAACGACTATAAGCGTTTATCAACCGAATAATTGAAACTGCAGGCTTTTACTTTGTAGCGTTAATTAATGAAGGTATCCGGAGACCTTCAAAAACCTTAAAAAAGATGAAAAACCTAAGAAACAGAGTCAATTTAATTGGCAACCTGGGCACTGACCCAGAAATGAAAACCATGGATGGCGGTCAGAAATTGGCCAAAATCTCTATCGCCACCAACGAAAGTTATAAAAATAACAAAGGCGAAAAAATCACAGAAACCCAATGGCATAACCTCGTTGCTTGGGGAAAAACGGCTGAATACTTCGAAAAATACGCAAAGACAGGCAGTCAGGCGGTAATTGAAGGAAAACTGATGAATCGAAATTACACGGATAAATCAGGTGTTAAAAGATATACTACTGAAATTGTGGTAGAAGAAGTCATGCTACTTGGGCCAATCAATAGAAATGAAAATGGGTAATTTGATTTTGGTGTAGCGGACGGTTTTCGGGACGATTAAGTTTTAATGGAAGGGTCCTTGATTTTTTCCGAAAGCAGAAAAGTCGGTATCTGACAATAACAGTCATTTACCGGCTTTTCATTTTTGGGCCGCCTTTAAAAAGTCCAATATTTTTTGGGCAGCCCGATCAGAAGCGCCTGGCCCTCCTAATTTCTCTTTTAAGGATTGATAGTTTTGTTGAATGAGCTCCCGATTGTTCTTTTCCAATATAGTTGTTAAGGATATTTTTAACTTTTGTGGGTTTAAATCATCTTGTATTAATTCATCAACAATCATTTTATCCATGATTAAATTCACAAGTGATATATACTTAACTTTTACAATTCGTTTGGCAATGGCGTAAGAAATTCTACTTCCCTTATAACAAACCACTTCGGGAACATTAAACAAGGCTGTTTCTAAAGTCGCCGTTCCACTTGTTACCAAAGCGGCGGCGGCATTTTGAAGTAATGAATACGTAGCCCCTTGCACCAATTTGACCGGATAATTTTTAATAAGATTTGAATAAAACGATTTATTCTGACCGGGTGCCACAGCAACGACAAACTGATATTCGGGGAACTCATTTACCACCGACATCATATTCGGAAGCATAGAAATAATTTCTTGCTTCCGGCTTCCGGGTAAAAGAGCAATGATTGGCTTTTGTGATAGATCATTTTTCAATCGGAAATCTCCATCCGGTATTTCCAATGACTGAATAGCGTCTAATAATGGGTGACCTACAAAATCGACCTCAAAATCGAAACCTTGATAAAACGCCTTTTCAAATGGCAAAATGACGAGCATTTTATCAATATCCCTTTTTATCTGATGCACTCTAGATTGTTTCCATGCCCAGATTTGTGGAGAAATGTAATAAACGGTTTTTATTTGATGGGCTTTTGCAAAAGATGCTATCCGTAAATTAAATCCTGGGTAATCAATAAAAATTAAAACATCTGGAGCATATTGCAAGATATCTTCTTTACAAAATCGAATATTTTTAAAAATAGCTGGCAAATTTTTCACCACCTCAATAAATCCCATAAAGGCTAAATCACGGTAATGTTTAATCACTTCCGCACCTTGCGCTTGCATCAAGTCGCCACCCCAGCAACGAAACGTTGCATTGGCATCTTGTCTTTTAATTGCCTTTATCAGATTTGCGCCATGTAAATCACCAGAGGCTTCACCTGCTATAATATAATACTTCATAAAGATTTACGAGGATAATGTTAAATATCAAAAGTATTGAATCAATGCCACTTGACCGAATTCAGATGATGAATAGCATGGTGAGCGGTTAAGTCGAACTGAACCGGAACAACCGAAACATACCCGTGCTTTAACGCCCATTCATCTGTATCGTCTCCTGCATCTAAATTAATAAATTCTCCTCTTAACCAATAGTACTTTCTCTTATGTGGGTCAAGGCGTTCATCGAATGACTCTACCCATTTAGCATTTGCTTGACGACAGATTTTTACACCTTTCACTTTCGACATTGGCAAATAAGGAATATTAACATTCAGCAAAGTCCCCTCTTGAATGCCTATTTTAAGAATTTGCTTTACTATCAATTTTGCATAATGCTTCGCCACTGTAAAATCTGCATCTATATTAAAATCGCATAGACTAAATCCTATTGACGGAATTCCTTCAATAGCACCTTCAACTGCTGCTGACATGGTACCCGAATATATGACGTTAATAGAAGAATTTGATCCATGATTAATACCCGAAACTAAAATATCAGGTTTACGATGCAGCACTTTGTTCACTGCCAATTTTACACAGTCGGCTGGGGTACCTGAACATTGATACGAATCGATACCATGAAACACATTTACCTTATCTAAGCGTAAGGGTTTATTGATAGTTATGGCATGTCCCATTCCTGATTGAGGACTATCTGGAGCAACAACGACCACCTCCCCTATTGTTTTCATCACTTCAACTAGATTTCGGAGTCCCGGAGCTGTTATACCATCATCATTGGTAATTAAAATGATTGGTTTGGAAATCTTTGTTACCCTCTTTTTAGCAGTGGTTTTCGTTTTTTTTACAGCCTTCATCTTCTTCATTTATCTTGATTTTTCAGCAAGCATAGGAACAAATTTAAACTTTGTTAATTCAATTATCTCTATTTCTGTTGCTGATTTTTTTAGAACGGTGGTCATAATTTGTTCTTTGCCTGCACCTACGGGAATCACCATTAATCCACCAATTTTTAATTGATCAACTAAGGCCTGAGGAATGGAAGGTGCGCCGCAGGTTACTAAAATTTTATCATAAGGAGCATAGGCTGGTTGCCCTTTAAATCCGTCTCCAAAAAATGATTTTATCGTTTTATAGCCTAACAATTCAAATTGTTTTTTTGATTCTTCGTGTAATTCACGAAACCTTTCCATCGTAAAAAGTTTTACTCCTAATTCTGCCAATACACATGATTGATATCCAGAACCAGTACCAATTTCTAAAACCTTTTCGTTTTTTTGAGGATCGAGCAATTGGGTTTGAAATGCCACCGTAAAGGGCTGAGAAATTGTTTGTCCACAAAGGATCGGAAAGGCCTTATCATCTTGATATGCAAAATCTAGGAATGCGTTATCCATAAAAAAATGTCGTGGGATTTTGTTGATAGCCTCTAAAACAGCACTATTTTCAATTCCCTTTTCCTTTAATTGCGCTACTAGTTTTCTACGCAGTCCCTGATGTTTAAACGAATCAATTTTATTCACTTTACAAAATTAGAATCAAACAGCTTTGAAACGCTTTCACAAAAAAATATCTTCCAATAGTTTTTAACAATGAAAATTGCCAAAAAAATATGGTAATTTTGCAAAAAAATTGAGCAATGCTAAAGATTGGTGTTTTAGGTGCAGGTCATTTAGGTAAAATACACATTAACCTACTGAAGGAAATTAATGCCTTTGAGTTAATTGGTTTTTATGATCCTGATCGAAGCAAGGCTGAACAAATGAAAGACGTACCGTATTTTTCATCAATGGATGAATTGATGGAACAATGTGACGTAATCGATATTGTTACTCCGACAGTGAATCATTATGAGTGTGCTGTTAAGGCATTGCGATTGTCGAAGCATCTATTTATTGAAAAACCACTGGCCAACACTGTACAAGAAGCCAAGGATATGATTGGACTGGCAGAGGAAGCGAATGTAAAAGTACAAGTAGGACATGTGGAGCGATTCAACCCGGCATTTATAGCTGCTCAAAGTTTTATCAAGCAACCATTATTTATAGAGACGCATCGTTTAGCACAATTTAATCCGAGAGGAACTGATGTATCTGTTGTATTAGATTTGATGATACACGACATTGACATTGTGTTGAGCACGGTTAAATCGACCATTAAAAAAATCAGTACTAGTGGTGTTGCTGTTGTGAGCGACACACCTGATATTGCTAATGCCCGCATCGAGTTCGACAATGGATGCGTTGCGAACCTGACGGCTTCGCGAATTTCATTGAAGAACATGCGCAAGACTCGTTTTTTTCAGAAAGATGCTTATATCTCTGTTGATTTTCTTAAAAAGTCGTCTGAGATAGTTCGCCTTAAAGAAGTAGAAGGAAATCCAGATCCCTTTGCCATGACCATTGATTTAGGAGAAGGAAAAGGCAGTAAACAGATTTACTTTGAAAATCCTAAAATTCAGGAAACCAACGCCATTAAAGAAGAACTTATATCATTTGCGGATAGCATCAAAAATGATAAAGTGCCAATGGTTTCTATTCACGATGGTTACGAAGCCTTGATTGTAGCGCATCAAATAGCGGATAAATTAAAAGGACTACCGTCCGTTGCGTAACACATGAAGACATTGCACCTTTTATTCATTACGATTACTTCTTTAATATCGATTGCCGGATGCAATCCGGATGAAGCAGAACCTGCTTATCTTATTATAAATCACGTAACAGTTTCTTCGAATCCAACCACCCAAGGAAGCAATTGTAGCAATGTAAAAGATGTTTGGGTTTATGTCGATAATCAATACGTTGGAACCTATCAGTTACCTGCTCGAATTCCTGTTTTAGAAAACGGTAGTAAAAATGTAATACTACGAGCTGGAATTTTAGAGAATGGTATTGCAGCCACTCATAATGCATATCCGTTATACAATGCGGATAGCCGCACCGTTACCTTTGTTCCAGGACAAGAAACAACCATTGATACTTTTCATGTAGCTTATTTTCCAGCATTGAATTTTACATGGTATGAAGATTTTGAGAAAGATGCCGTAGGAGGAGGATTTAGCTTAGCTCCAGAACCATCAACCAATTTAGCACCTTTAGCAACGGATTCGATTGATGTATTTGAAGGGGTTCGATGTTTAAAAATGCAAGTTGACGGAACTAACCATATATCGGACATTGAAACTAACGGTGACGGCTATGTTTTATATAGAGGCAAAGATATTTATCTGGAAATGAACTATCGTTGCGACCATGAATTCACCGTTGGCTTAAGAGGAATGCTTGCAACCGACAAACGTAATATCCCCGTTTTGCTTTTTAATCCCTCGCCGAATTGGAAAAAGACATATATCAACCTGAGTAAATTTGTTAATAGCAACTTTGATGTTCCTAAGTTCAAAGTTTACTTCTATTTATCCACTCCTCCGGGAGGAGCTATGGCAACCGTTTATTTAGACAATTTAAAATTGATCAGTAATTAATCCATGAATAAAACTTTACAAGTTGTAAAATATGTGGTGGCTGATTTATTGGCAGCAACGATTGCGTGGGGAATATTTTACTTCTATCGTAAAGCGCAAGTTGAATCGGTTTTATTTGGTTATGTACCCTTTCAACCAGACGACAACTTTTTCATTGGGATTACCTTATTACCGATTTTATGGGTGGTTGTATATGCATTGATGGGTACTTACAACGACATCTATCGTAAATCGAGATTAAAAGAATTTGGACAAACATTCATCATTGCCATAATTGGCTGTTTGATCATTTTCTTTTCTTTATTGTTAGATGACACTATTATTTCATACAAAAGTTATTATAGTTCATTTATTACACTCTTTTTATTACAGTTTGGAATTACTTTTACCTTCCGGTTTATCATAACTACAGTAACAGCACGTAAAATCAAAAGTAGAAAAATCGGTTTTAACACATTGATAATTGGTAGTTCTCAAAAAGCAGTGGGATTATACAATGAATTAGAATCGGAGGTGCTTAGCCAAGGATATAAATTTATTGGCTTTGTGCATGTTGATAATACCAACGGAAAATATTTTAAAGATCAACTTGCCCATTTAGGAGGCATTGAAGAAATAGGAGAAATTATTAAAAACAATAAAATAGAAGAAGTACTTATTGCAATTGAATCGAGTGAACATGATTTTATTGGAAGGATTATAAATGATTTAGAAGATCACGATATCATTATTAAGATCATGCCTGACATGTATGATATCTTATCAGGATCGGTTAAAATGACTTCGATTTTTGGTTCGCCATTAATTATTATTAACCCGAGCTTAATGCCTATTTGGCAACAGTCGTTAAAACGAATTATTGATATGGTAGTATCATTAATCTTTTTGATTTTATTATCTCCTTTGTATTTAATTACTGGATTAATTGTAAAAACAACCTCAAAAGGGCCTATATTTTTCTCTCAGGAACGTATCGGATTACATGGCAATCCATTTATTATATTTAAATTTCGATCGATGTACATTGACGCAGAAAAAGGTGGACCAATGTTATCGAGTGCTACAGATTCGCGCATTACGAAGTTTGGAAAGTTTATGCGCAAAATTCGTTTAGATGAAATTCCACAGTTTTACAATGTTTTGATTGGTGACATGTCGTTGGTTGGACCTCGTCCGGAGCGACAATTTTTTATTGATCAAATCATGAAAGAAGCACCCCACTATCGTCATTTACATAAAGTACGGCCAGGAATTACCTCTTGGGGACAGGTGAAATATGGTTACGCTGAAAATGTTCAGCAAATGGTTCAGCGCTTGAAATTCGATATAATTTACATTGAAAACATGTCGTTAGCGCTTGATTTTAAGATTTTGTTTTACACACTTAAAATCATATTACAACGTTCAGGAAAATAATTAGTTTATACTTCTTCTTCCGGATTACCGATTGGCAAATCGGGTTTAGCACAATTGAATATTTTTAACGGCACATTGATTTTTTCAAATACATCACGGATATGCGTATCCGTTGTATCCGTAATAAAAATCTGACCGAAAGTTTCATTGCTCACCAATTCCATTAATCGAGTAATTCGGTGTACGTCAAGTTTGTCAAAAATATCGTCCAAAAGCAACAACGGCTTAATACCACTATACTCACTGATTAATTCAAACTGTGCAAGTTTAATGGCCAGTACAAATGATTTCTGCTGACCTTGAGAACCAATTTTACGAACAGGATAATTATTCAAAAGTAATTCCAAATCATCGCGGTGCACACCTACCGAGGTATATTGCAATGCAAGGTCTTTTTGAATAGCCGATTGCAATAAATCCAATAAGGGTTGCTCAGAAAGTTTAGAAATATACTCAAGACTTACCTGTTCCATATCATCCGTTAAAAAAGAATAATACTTATTAAAAACCGGAATCAATTTTTGAATAAAATCCTGGCGAATGTGAAATATTTGTTCACCGCTATTCGCTAATTGCTCATTAATAATTTGCAAAAGTGCATCGTCAGGCATTTGCCCTCGAGGAGTATTTTTCAAGAGAGAGTTACGCTGCTGCAGAATACGATTATAATTAACTAACAATTCGAGATAAAGATGATTATATTGACTGATGATACTATCCATCAAGCGGCGGCGTTCCTCTCCAGATCCTGTAATTAAAATCTGATCAACCGGAGCAACCATTACTACAGGCAATAATCCAATATGCTCACTTAACTTTTGATATTCCTTATGATTTCTTTTAACAACTTTTTTACTTCCTGATTTCATACCAACAAAAACCTCATCAGCAAAATCATTATCCTTCAAAAAGAATTTCCCTCCCAAGGAAAAAAAGTTACTCCCATGCATCATATTAATGCTATCGGTCGAATGAAAATAACTCTTACAAAGTCCAAGATAATGGACGGCATCCAGCACATTTGTTTTGCCAGATCCGTTAGGACCTGTCAACGCATTTGCCCCCGGCTCAAACTCAAATTCAGCCTCTTTATAATTTTTAAAAGAAAAAATCGTTAACCTCTTTAAATACATTCCTGCAAAATTACATTTTAAATGATAAACTTAAACGACTCCTTTCATCAATAAAAATTATATTTGAATACTTATGAAATCTATCTATCAAAAAACCGTATTAATTGCTGCCTTTTGTTTTCTAACATTGAGTAGTTTGGCACAAAACATTACCCGATTAAACAATTCGGAAATCGACCATATTCGTGTTTATCAAACTGGAGCTTATGTAAATAGGACTGCTAAAACGACATTAACACCTGGAATTAATGAAATTGTGTTAGATGAATTATCACCATATATTAATTCTAACAGTATATCGGTAAAAGGATTTGGTGATGCAACCATCATGGGTGTAAAATTTCAACAGAATTATTTAAAAGATCAAAAGAAATCGCCCGAGATCAGTAAGCTGGAAACAGAAAGGGATTCAATCAACATTAAACTTCGATATATTCAAAATAAAATTGCTGCTACGAATGAAGGAATAGCGGTATTGCAAGCCAACAAATCAATTGGCGGCAATAATAACGGTGTAGTTGCAAACGATTTAATTGCAATTGTAGATTATTACGTTAAGAAAATTAACACCTTAAAAGATGACTTAATTGATTTAGCGTTGAAAGAACAGAAAACACAAGAACAAATAAATAAAATCAATCAGCAATTAAGCGTATTAAACAACAAGCAAAATCAACCAGAAGGAAACATCATTGTTACTGTAGATGCAAAATCAAAATCACCAGCCACATTTGATTTCTCCTATTTAATTAATACCAACGTAAGCTGGACACCGATGTATGATGTACGTGTAAAAAACATAAATAGTCCGATTGAATTTATATTAAAAGCGAAAGTTTTTCAAAGTACAGGTGAAGACTGGAACGATGTGTCCTTAACATTAAACACTGGAAATCCTACTGATGGAGCAGAGAAGCCATCACTTTATCCTTGGTATTTATATTTTCAGCAACTTTATGAGAAAGATAAAGAAGAACGAAAGGAATACAAATCGGCAGCACCTGCAATGCGAATGGATAGTGATGGGGCTGTTGCCGTTGGATTTGCAACAAGTTTGGAATGGGCTAATGCTCAAATGACGGAAAATCAACTTAGCAATGAATATACAATTCAAAGTAAGTACACATTAAAAAGTGGAAACACTGAAACGCAAATAGAAATCAATCATACCAATGCAAATGCCTTCTATGAATATGGCAGTGCGCCGAAAATAAATACAGATGCCTTTTTATTAGGACATATACCCAATTGGGAAAGTTTGAATTTATTAGATGCGGAAGGAACCGTTTATTTTGATGGTGCTTATGTAGGTACTTGCGCTATTCAAAACACGACCACTAACGATACTATGCATCTCTCGTTAGGTAAAGATGAGCGCATTGCTATCAAGCGTACGAAGTTGAATGAATTTACTGGTAGTAATTTATTTGGTAACATGAAAGAGAAAACCTGCACCTATGATATCCTTGTAAAAAACACGAAAAAAGAAGCGATTACAATTATTGTTGAGGAGCAATTACCTATCAGTCAAGTAAAAGAGATCACTGTTAATGCACTAGAATTATCAGGAGGGAATTTAAACAATGATACGGGACTTTTAACTTGGAAAATGACTTTACAACCAGGAGAAAGCAGCACGAAAAAACTATCTTTTACAGTGAAATATCCGAAAGATAAAGTAGTAAGCGGACTTTAGGAAATTAATTTTGTATAAATAGCAATAAAGCGAGGGATGGTTGCACTTCGATATGCAAACGAAGAAACCCATTCCTTGTTTTGTTTTATGCAAATTTCTTGATTGATTACCAAGGCTTCTTCTAAAGGATTTACATTTTCTTTCCTAATAACTCCGTTAACACCATCTTTCAACCACGATAGTGTGACTGGAATATTCGAACATACAGGAATGCAAGCAGCACTTAATGCTTCGAGTACACTTACCGACATACCATCACTTTCAGGAATACTTATATATATTTTAGCGCGTGCATACCAATGCGCATTTTGTTCTGCATTCAGCCAACCTACAAACTCAACCGATTGCTCCAATCCATTTTCAATGGCCAATTTCTTCAACATTTCTGTTTGAGTCCCTACCCCACCAATCACTAATTTCCAAGAGGGATGTTGATGATGAAAGGAAGTAAAATCTGTAATAATTTTATCGATTTGATATAAAGGTTGATGCAATCGATTAGAAAATACAATGTTCTCTTTTTCTTGTGCAGAAGCAATGGGATCGATTCCGTACTGAATGGAAAACACCTGTTTTTTTATTGGAGCCGTTAATTGATTAATCGCATCGATCATTGCATCGGCATCTGCAGTAATTGCATCTGCATGTTTCAATGCATAACTCACTAAAAACTTGTTGAATGCATTTCGCCGAGGAACTAAAAGCACATCACTACCCCATGTAGTAACAAGCACTTTAATATTAAGAGCACAACAAGCCCTCACTACAAAAATGGCTAATCGATTTACCTGATGAATATGTACCACATCGGGTTTAACAGAAGAAAGATGCGATTTCAACTTCGAGTAATTGATCATCCAGCAAATAGGATTACTGCTTCGAAAAGAAAAGATAGTGGTGGGAAATAGATCAATGGGTTCTTCACTTAGCAATTCACATTCGATCTTATTAGCAACAACAGCTGCAACAAACTTTTTAACATGAACAGAATTTGAGCCGACTTGAAGTACTTTCATTTTATAATTGATCAATTAACTGGTTTAATTTTTCGACTTGATATTTTCGATGTAATTTTTCGATTTTATCGCGATTACAATTTAAAATTGTTTTTGTATTCCAATCTTGATAAGCGGCATAGATTGCTGTTTCAATTTCATTTAAATTGTCGAAATCGGCAATATAGCCTGCCTTACAATCTTTAATCATTTTAGCTGCCACATCTGATGGATCAACTACTGCAATGATGGGTTTACAGGCAGCCAGATAATCGAACAATTTACCAGAATAAACACCTGCCCGATTCATTTTAGCAAGTATTAATAAGTTTGCATCTGCTGATTGCTGATAACGACAAGCCTCGTTGTAATTGCATTGTGATACAAACTGCACGGTTAAATTTGAATGGGATGGAACTTCAAAATTTTGAGGCGTTCCAATAAACTGAAGATGTACCTTTCTTGTATATTCATCGGCCTTTAAAAACTGAATCAACGCTGAAAAGAAATTAGTTGGCTTTTGCTGTCCATAGAAAGTTCCAGCATAAGTAACCGTAAAAACCTTATTGAACTGATAATTTGAAAGTAAAGGAAGATCTAAATTATGACCATTACGAATTTCAGACACCAATACATTAGGGCATAACTTTGAAAAATCATCAGCAATTGGCTTACTAACGGTAGTGAGTATACTCGCTCGTTGGTTTATTAAATTCTCTACGCTTCTACTTGCTTTTTTTGCTCCTTCATTAAGATGAGGATTTTTTGATAACTCATCTCTGGCATCAGCAACCCATTTCACCTTATTGTTTTTTTTGAGAAATGGAATTACAGCCAAATGAGTTTCTAAGGGAGACGAGGAGGAAATTATTACATCGATTTGTTTTTCCTGATGAATGTCTTCGAGTTTTCTATTGACTTGATTCATCCAGTTTTTTAGTGGGTATTGGACAACTGCTCGAACAAAATAATTCCATGCCACCTTAAAATAATGCTTCAAACGAGAGTGCCCTTTATTAAATTCGGCCAATTGGAAGAAAGAGTTATTCTCCAAACGATAAATCGATATACCTTCTAAATTCTCAAATGACTTTGCAGCAGGTACTTTTTTCAAAGTTAAAACGATTATCTCCCAACGAGAATGATCAAAATACTTTGTAAAGGCTTCCATACGATTTACGGCTACCCCATTAGTGGGAGGAAACCAGGTCGTAATTAAAACAATACGCTTTTTCATTAGTTAGGGGAAATAACTTTATGTTCAAATTTAGCGATCAGCTGAAAATACCATGACGATAAAACAATATAAAACAAACTCATTGCAAACGAATACATCAACAATGCAGATTTAAATTCTACATTGTATAATGAAGATACGAACAACACTCCTAACCCTAAGGCATATCCGACCAGACTAAACACATAAGCCGTCTTTTGCTGTTTCATCAAAACAGGAGTTGTAGAAACACAAGAACAAATAAAGTTGGTTACGAGCACTGGAATTAAATAAACCGTGATGGTCCCAGCTTCTATCCATTTGGGACCTAGGTACCAATTAAACAAATCCTTTCCGAAGAAAAAGATTACGATTGCAAAAGGAATTAAAACAACTAGCATCATTCGTATCGTACGTAAATAAATAGGCTTTATTGAACGACCTTGGTGAACAAATCCACTGGCTTCACTATAATACAACTGCGACAAAGCACCGCTAATTAAAACCAAGGGAGCTTTCAAATAACGGTTAGTTAATGCAAATAACCCCAGCGCTGTTATTCCAAATTGATGACTAATAATCCCAAATAATAAAAATTGTGTGGCTAAAATATCGGTAAATGCATGTAAGGAATTCACCATTGGAAAATCTTTGTGATGATAAGCCATGGATTTCATTTCTGACCTCGACCAGTGATTTGAAAAAACACTTTTTAACATTGGGACACCTAAAATAAGAACAGGGAGCAATGCTCCAGCAATCCAAGCAAACAACATCCCCTTCACGCCAAAACCAAGATATCCGAAGAAAGCATAACCCGCATTTTGAATAAACGATTGAATAATACGAGAAGCAGAAAGCGACGTAAATTTACCTTGATGCAACAGCCACTGCGTTAACAAATTCAACATCCCTAAAACAGCGATAGCCAATGGTAAAAATCGAAGATGAAAGGCAATTTCTTTTGAATTAAAAAATTGAACAATCCACTCAGGAAAAAAACTAAACACAGCTGATATTCCAATAAACCCAGATAATACAACTGCGCACAATTTCAACAATACGTTTAATCGGTTTTCATTTTTTTCTAACACAACAGCAATTTCAAACCGTCCCATGGCCACAATTCCAATTAATGAAACAACGGTAAGGAAGTTTTCTTGAATAGCAATTTCAGCCGGGGAATAAATTCGAGCAACGATGGGCGCAAAAATAAAAGGCAACAATTGACCTAATAAATTCCCAGAAAACAAACGGGTAAAATTTTTAAAATACGTTTTATGCTCAGTTGGGTTCATGAATAATGGCGTCGCTAAGTTAATACACTTGGAGCAACTTTCATAAATAGCTATAAAATGCAAACGCGGCCTAAAAAGACCGCGAATGCTCAATCAAACCATAAAAACACATTTTCACCGTTTTACCTCTAAGGTTTTACGAATATTTTCAGATCCAGACCGGATTGTATAGTAATAAATTCCATCATCTAAATTTTTTGCGCTGACTTCAAATTGATAAATCACTCCTTCTTCTGTTTTGTCATTATAAATTTCAGATACCAAGTGCCCTCGACTATCAAATAATTCTACCTGCAAATGCTCCACTTTGTCCGATTTAATATACAACATGGAAGACTCTGCACATGGGTTAGGATACGTTATTGGAAACTGTCCTGGGGCCGCAGCTTTGGTAATAGAAGACAAAACAAATGGTGTATTATCCGCTTTTGCCTGTCCTGCCGAAGCGAACTGATAAAAAACCACAATAAGTACAGCCAGATAGAGTTGTTTTCTCATACGACTGCAAATTAGGAAGATTTCAATCTGAGAAGATTAAATTTTAGGTCAATGTTAGATTATATAGGGTAAAAACCGCTATTAATTATTTAAAAGGATTTCGTTGAATCCATTTTTCGTCAGACTTCTCAGGAATGATGTTGCAGAGTAATGAATTAATAATTTTATTTTCCAATCGGATAAAAGCTTGAAAATTGACTGGGTATGCTCCTACTGTTGATTTAATCTCTAGTGCCGTTCTGCCAAATGAAATTTTATGCATTTGATGTTGAATAGCAATTTCGATATAGTGATATAAAATATTTTGATAAATAGCTAAGTTTTTATTTAGCTTGTAATCAAATCCGATATGATGAGCTTCCAATTCATTACCATTCATTATAACCGTCATAAAGGCAATAATCGAATTGTCTTTCCAGAATGTTCTGAATATAATACGGTCGTTAGAAAGATTTAAGAGATTGAAGAGATAATCGATTTTACACGACAACAAACGAACGGGTGATTTTTGTTGAACACCTTTATATAATTGATAAAGTTCCTCACGATGCTTTGTAAAATCAGCTGGTGAAAAGTCTCGAATTTCCACACCAGTAATTTTTTTCATAACGTTTTTCGCTCTAACTCGATACTTTGAACTCAAAGCATTTAAATAATCGTCAAAATTTTTCCAATCAGGTCGAATATCAAACTCCATAATAGGATCCATGACCATTGGCAAAAACTTCTTAAACTTTAACTCATTTAGTAACGGATCATCCTTCGATAAGTCCTTCACGATAGTTGCAACAACTTTTCCTGTTACATTCAACTCCTTTTTAATTAAATCAATAGAATCCAATAACGATTGACTGTTTCTATCAGATGATAGCACCCCATAATCACCACTTAAAAGTATATTGCCAGATACTATCAGATAATGCGGTTTATTTCGTTTGATTCCAAATAAAAACTTATCCAAGGCATGACTTAACACCCTAAATAATTGCCCGTAAGGTTCGAGGTTAATGATAGAGTTTAAATCTCTTTTTGACAAATCAACTATCTGAAAATAATGAAAGGTAATCTCCTTAGCTGATTTATTTTTTTTAAAAATATAATAAAACGACAAACCTTCGTAGCCAGCTTCTTCAACTGCATTCAAATAGGTTTTATCTAGAAAACAATTTTTGTGCTGCAACTGCTTCCATAGGTCAGCAGGCACATCGGCAGCACTATTAAATACAGCAGTAGTGGAGTTCAATTAACAATTCGTTGGATAGAGAAATAACATTAAAGCAATAAAAAAGTTTTATTATTTCTCTGTCATTAATTGTTTGATGTATTTCACAGGAGCTGACCCATAACTTAAGAATTGCTCATGAAAATTCTTCAAATTAAAATCCTTCGATTTAAGCGACTCACGCAATTCATAAATTTCTGTGAAGCCAGTGAAATAGCTAGCTAATTGAACCTGTGTTAAACGCACTCGCTTCCATTTGCCTTGAGCTTCTGCTGTTTGCTGGAATGCACCATCAACCAATAAACTCATTGCATCTTGTTCACTCATATTTTTCACATGCACGCTGTAATCTAAAATAGTATTACAAACCGAACGTAAATGCCACTTGTAATACATTAACCACATTTCCGGTTCATTATTTCCATAACCATTTTCTAACATCATGCGTTCGGTATAAACTGCCCAACCTTCTACCATCGCACCATTCCCCATAATACTTTTAATTATTGAAGGAGAGTTGTTGCTATATACTAATTGCGTGTAATGTCCTGGAATTGCTTCGTGGATATTCAATATTTGAAGTATGTACTGATTGTATTCACGTAAATAACTTTCAGCTTGTTCGGCAGAATAACCGGTAAGCGGTGAAACATTGTAATAGGTATTTCCACCTTTATCGTAGGGACCTGGTGCAGATATAGAAGCTCCTGCGCCACCACCTTCCATGTATGCGGGCGTTTTTCGAACTACCAATGGTTTTGAAGGATCAATATAAATCAGATCTTTTTCTTTAATAAACTTTATAAGTGTAGGAATTTGCGCTTGAATACTTTCGAGGAAAGAGTCACGCTGCACATGCACTAGAGAAAGCTTATCAATCATTTTGCGAATTAACTGTAAACTATCAGTGGGCATTGCCTCTTTCGGAAAATACTTGGACCACATCTGACGGGATAAATCGGCCATTAAGTGATGCAACTCCGATTTGCGTTTCACCTCTTTGTCATAAATTTCTTCGGCAGTATAACTTGAAGCGATATCGTATTTAAATTTAGTATCATATAACTCCTTGCCTATACGAAAAGAACGACTATTCTCAGGCGTCATTGATTTTCGCATTGTTTTTAAATATCCTGCATAAGCCAACATTGCTTTTTTTGCGGTATCCGCATAAGTTAATAAATGCGTCTTAGTTGCAGCATCTAACGTGGAGGCATTAACGGAGTCTTTCAGATTTTTTCCAAACACCTCTTCCACAGATCCTTCGTGTTGTAAAATTGCAAGGTCGGTATGCTCTATAGTTGGATTTTTCAATTCATTTTTGGCTGCTTCATAATAAGCAGACACATTTTTCAATCGCTTATCAAACATCATCAAACGATCGTTGAGTGGAGCATATCGACCATTTAAAATTTCTGCAAATTCGCCAGCAACATTATAATTGGAAGGATTCCATTCGAAGGATTTAAAAGCTGTATCGTACCAAATACCTGCTTTTAGATAATCTTGAATCATCCAATAATCCGTTTTATTTTGTGGACTCAACAAAGCAATTTCGATATCACCCAAATCATATAAAATAGAATCATATTGTTTATCGCAATAAGAACGATAATTCGCATCAGGGATAATTAATATACTATCATAATTATGAAAACCTGCATATAGTGCTGCTGTTGGATTTAACTTCCACAGTCGGTCGACAAATTCACCCTTAAACTTATCGAACCGTACATTTTCTTCACTAGAAGCTTTGGACCAATCTACATCAGCAGTTTTTTGCTTACAAGAATAAATACTGACTACTATCAATAGTGAGAGCACAATTTTCGGGAAGACTACCTTTACTTTTAACATAATATCAAACAATTTTCACGAAAATAATCTTTATTTTGCACCCTATGAAACGAATTACCTTATTCCTGTTAATTATTATTGCTGGTCCACACTTATTTGCCCAACCATTAAAATACCCTACCGCTCGTAGAACAGAAGTAGTTGATAATTATTTTGGACAATTTGTTTATGACCCCTACCGATGGATGGAAAATGACCGTTCTGCAGAAACAGAGCAATGGGTAAAGGATGAAAACAGTGTAACCGAGAGCTATTTAAATCAAATTCCGTTTAGAAATGCTTTGAAAGATAGCATGAAAGCTTTATGGAATTTTAATACGTATTCCTTGCCATTCAGAGCTGGTAAAAGTTATTTTTATTACCGTCAAGAAGCGAATCAAAATCAACCACTACTCTTTTACATGCGTTCGTTGGAGTACGTACCGATGAGCTATTTCGATCAGAATAAGTTGTCGGCAGATGGTACTACACACATCACCGAATCGACTGCATCAGAAGATGGATACCATATTGCGTTTCAAGTATCTTATGCGGGTAGTGATTGGAATGAAATACGCATCAAGGAAACAAAGACCATGAAAACACTACCGGAGGTATTAAAAGGTATTAAGTTTTCAAGTACAGCCTGGTATTATAATGGATTTTTTTATTCTCGCTATGATATCGATTCATCGAAAGCAATTTATACCTTAAAGAATGAGAATCATCGTGTATTTTATCATACATTAAATACGGAGCAAGGAAAAGACTCCTTAGTTTTTGAAGACAAAGAACACCCACTTCGTAATTTTTCAGCTACCGTTACAGAGGACAATAATTACTTGCTTTTATTTTCTTCGGAAGCAACCAGTGGAAACAATGTATTACTACAAGATTTGAAATCACCGAAGAAATCATTTACAACCATTGTAAAAGGTTTTGATTATGACTTTTCGTATATCGGTACCGTTAGTGGAAAGCTGCTTTTCATGACTAACTACAAAGCACCACAAAACCGCCTTGTATTAATTGATCCTAAATCGCCCGCTGAAAGCAATTGGAAGGATTTAATTCCAGCGTCAGCAGATATAATAAAAGATGCTACCCTTGCACTCGACAAACTTATTGTTCATTACATGAAAGATGCAAGTAGTCACTTAAAAGAATACACCTTACAAGGAGTTTACAAAGGTGAAATTATGCTCTCTGGAATTGGTACTGTTGATGGATTATCCGGATCAATAAAAGACACCAATTTATTTATCTCCTTTACCAATTTTGTTTCCCCTCCTATTATTTACCGTTACAATGTTGTGACCTCCAAATTATACAATCAATTTAAAACTCCCTTACCATACGAAGCCAATCAATTTGAAACCAGTCAGCTATTTTACACTTCGAAAGACGGGACAAAAATCCCTATGTTTATAGTTCACAAGAAAGGAGTGAAATTAGATGGAAACAATCCTACTTTGCTATTTGGCTATGGAGGATTCAACATTAGTAAAACACCAGAATTTAAACCAGAGCGATTAATCTTTTTAATGAAAGGTGGTGTACTGGCAGTACCCTGTTTACGAGGCGGTGGTGAATATGGAAGCAAATGGCATGAAGCGGGGACACAACTGAAAAAGCAAAATGTATTTGATGATTTTATTGCTGCTGCAGAATATTTAATAGCGAATAAATACACCAACCCATCTAAGCTTGCCATAGGCGGTCGCTCAAATGGAGGTTTGTTAATAGGCGCTGTGATGCTACAACGCCCAGAACTGTTTAAGGTGGCTTTACCGGCAGTTGGCGTTATGGACATGTTACGTTATCACAAATTCACCATTGGTTGGTCATGGAAAGGGGATTATGGAACCTCTGATGATAGTTTACAATTCAAAAACTTAATAAAGTACTCTCCATTACACAACATAAAAGAAAATGTAGAGTACCCATGTACATTTGTAACAACAGGAGATCACGATGACCGAGTTGTTCCAGCACACTCGTTTAAGTTTGCAGCCACGCTTCAAAATAAATATAAAGGAGATCGTCCAATGTTAATTCGCATTGATAGCAATGCTGGTCACGGTGCAGGAAAACCTAAATTCAAATTAATTGATGAACAAGCCGACATTTTTACCTTCTTATTTTATAATTTAGAAATGTCGTTATGAAAAACATACTATCACTATCGAGTTTAATCATAATCGTTTCACTCTTTTTAAATGCATGTAAAAAAGAAGAGGAAATAGGAATGGACTTTAAAATTAATGGAGCAAAAGATCTTACCTTATTTAAGAATGATAGCATCATCCGAGATGTTACATTTTTATATCTTGGCGGGAGTCATGAAGAACTCACAATTTCTTGTACTGGAGTTCCTAGCGGAGTAAGTATAAATTTTAGCTCTTATGCAGGAACACCTGATTTTGTGGTTAAGCAAACCATTAAAACTACGAATGTTGATACTGGCGTATATCCGATAAATGTGACCGGCACTACTCCATTGGGAAAAGTATTTAAAAGAACCTTTTATCTAACTGTAGCAGCCTCCCCTAATATTAGTCCTACAATCAGTTTAAATGGAAATTACACCATTGATATAACGCTTAATCAACCATTCCTTGATCCTGGGGCAACGGCTCATGATCCGGAAGACGGGACCATTACAAGTCAAATTATCACCTATGGAAATGTAAATGTCGATTCAGCAGGCAACTATCCAATTAGTTATGTGGTATATGATTCTGGAGGATTAAAAGATTCGGTAACGCGTACCGTTAGAGTATTTAATTCTTTGAATTACGTTTCAGGCTCATGGACATGCAAGACGATTACACCATCAACCAACGATACAACTAACTGGATTACTACCATTCAAGCATCAGCAACTGTAAACAATCGTTTTTTAGTTTTTAAAATTGGAAACGATTACTTAGCAAATCCTATAATCGATTTTAACGCGACAAATGGAACCTTGGCATTAGCCAGTCAGACATTCTATTGCCAGACAGCGGTTGATACTTCAAACCATACCTTTGTTGGTACGGGAAGCATTACAAGTCAAGGACAGCAGAAAATTATCACGCTCGATTACATCGATTCCTATTTTGATGCAATACAAGGGAACAACGTCAGTATTCCTCGCCGCGATATTTATATCAAATAGAAATCTGGAAATCAGGTTGAAACTGATGCAGATGATGAATGCAATGCTTGTATAAAAGTCTTGTCCATTGCTCGTCGTTTAAGTCGCCAAAGATAGGATTACGCACTAGCAAGTCAGGTTGGTTTTCAAAGCGTGTTGCAATGCGATTCAATTGTGATTGCAATTCATCCAATAATTCATTCGTATTCTCATTCATCACCACCTCTGGCTCCTCGCTCATCATTGAATTTTTTGTTTCTGGCTTAAAGAGTTTATCCGTAATTAAAAATAGTTGCATTGCAGGAATTCGCTCTTCAGGAGAATGAATTGTATCGTATGTAATATCACCAGTTGCATTCTTACAAGCATCGATTAAATGCTCCAGCATCTGATTAAAATTCATCTTTCCCCAATTGCCTTTTGCGGGTTGAATGATTGCTTTAAAATCATTGACTAAATGATTTAACAAATACTCTTTTTGTTCTACTGTTGTCATGGTATAAAATTAAAATCCTGGAAACCCCGGTAACATATCTCGTCCTGCAGCTTTCATTTCTGTTTCAGATATATCATCTGCTTTTTTCAATGCTTCCGCGAAAGCGAGTTCTAAAAAATCCTGTACTTCCTCTTTTCTTTCAGGAAAAAGCAAACAAGGATCAATATCAATAGCCTTCATTTTTTTATTGGCGGTAAGTGTTACTTTCACTTGTCCTTGAGCAGAAACACCTTCTACATACACGGCATCGAGGCGAGTTTTTACCTCTTCCATTTTCTTTTGCACATCGCCGAGCTTACTAAGAATATCGAACATAATAGAATTATTTTAGGTGGCAAATTTACGGCTATTTGTTAATTAAATAAAAGTCCTGAATTCTTACAATTTTGGAAGAACCCATCTTTTAATTACATTAGTGCCGATAAAGTGTAAAAGACTAAAATTTAAACTAACCAAACCAAATAAAACGCATGAGCACAAACAATCAAAGCGGACATCCAAGAGGGTTATATCTACTCTTCTTCACTGAGATGTGGGAACGCTTCAGTTATTATGGAATGAGAGCCATTTTCATTCTTTATATGACGAAAGCTTTATTTATTGATAAAGCATTTGCTTCTAACATTTACGGGAGCTTTACAGGACTTGTTTATTTAACTCCACTCCTTGGAGGTTATTTATGTGACAAGTATTGGGGTAATAGAAGAAGTATTTTGTATGGTGGAATATTAATGGCTGTCGGACAATTATTCTTGTATTTAAGTGCAACGATGACTGTACCTGATGTACAATCTGCTTCAGCAGTCACCTTCATGTGGGCAGGATTAACTTTATTGATTATTGGTAACGGATTTTTCAAACCCAATATCTCTACGATGGTTGGACAGTTATATCCGAAGAATGATAATCGTGTGGACGGCGCCTTCACCATTTTCTACATGGGTATTAATATGGGAGCCTTTTTCTCTCCGTTAATTTGTGGAAGTTTTACAGAGTATAAATATGGTTTCTTAGCAGCAGCAATTGGGATGATTTTAAGTTTGATATCTTTTGAATTATTAAAGAACAAACATCTTAAAGGTCCTGATGGCAACCCTATTGGAATGCCAGTTGCAACACTTGATATGAAAACAGGATTATCCATTGTAGGATCTATTCTTGCCATATTTGCCTTATTAAATTACAAAACAATAGCTGGATATTTCTTAAATGCAGGAGCTATTGCCGATGTGCATTCATGGTCACATACCATTGCGAACTTAGATGTTGTTGCTTACTTAATTTACATCTCTTTAATTGTAATGCCTCTTCTTATTTTAACCGATAAGTCATTAACGAAAGATGAGAGAGAACGAATTATTGTGATTTTCATTCTTGCATTCTTCGTAATTTTCTTCTGGGCATGTTTCGAGCAAGCAGGTGCTTCGTTAACCTTATTTGCCGATCAGCAAG
>JBJTMY010000245.1:0-3132 GCA_046073825.1 Bacteroidota bacterium | reverse complement strand
CAAAGGAACTGATATTTTAAATTGGAGAGAACTCACTAATTTGGATATTTGATAAGTTAAATTGAACACTTTTTTAGAACCCATTCTTCGTAATTTTTATTTTTTGATTTTCATTTTACCTCGTAAAATAAAAGTTGACTGGAAAAATTCGGAATTGGATTCCGAATTTTTCCGATTAAGTTTAATTTAAAGGTTGAGCAGTTTATCTGAAGTAGGAACAAGTTTGCCTGACGTGTGCTTGCGCTATTACAGGCCCACCCTGCTAAAGGTAAATCATTAAGGTAAGCTCTTCCTCCTTAAGGTGCTGTAATATCTAAGCTCTTATTCGCCGTATTAAACAGCACTGGATTTTTACTCCATGTTTCGAGCGAATTGCGATGCTTGATAACGAGATAGTACGATTGATTTAATACCGCTAGTGGGAAGGTAAAAGAAATTTGTCCGTTGGTACTAACTACTTTTTTATCAGTATAAACGATGTTATACGGTGAGGTTGGTTGCGCTAGTGATAATGTTACCGTATCTGTTAATGTTGGATACGTTGCAGCATCAATTACAGGTGCCATCGAATTAGAAGCAGCATCGTAAAATCCTTCTATGTACAACTTCATATTCATGGTTACAAAAGAGTATTTACCTTCTATTTTAATGTTATCAATGAATAAGTTGTTTCCATAACGACCAATATTGATAAAACTACTTTGTACGGATTGATTAGCATAGGAAGTCAGGTTAATAGAATCGGTACGCCACTGCGCAGCCGTTGGCGTAAATGCAGCACCGTTAGTGCCTGCAACCGTAGCAAGTGAGGTTCCCGATTTGTAATATACGTTATTAAAGGAAACTCCACAATCGTTCGATATTCCAACAGCTAATGAATCGGCATAGGTAGCAGAAGTGCTGTATTGCTGATAGGCTACATCAAACTTTAACCAATACTCGGCAAAGCCCGACAAATTTACTTTTTGCGATTGCATTTCATCACGTAAACCTCCTGAACTCAAGGAGTAATTCTGATACGTCATGCAAGCTGTACTTGCTCCGAACCCGCTTGCGCTTGTGGAGCGTGTCCACATTTTACCATCTACTCCACCATCTTTATTCGTCCAGGCATCCGGCGGAAAAGTGGCCAACTCAAAACCTTCGGCTAACGGCAACGAATTACCGCCCACAGCAATGTAGTTGGTTTTGGTAAGCGTTTGATTTGTCGATCCGGACGTTATTGTCAATTTTACATCGTAATTGCCGGGAGTATTATAAACAACAGTAGGATTTTGTAACGTAGAAGTAGCAGGAGTTCCTCCAACGAAAACCCACGACCAAGCAGTCGGATTACCTGTGGAGGCATCGGTAAACTGAACCGACTGCCCTTGACAAGGCGTATTAATGGATGCACTGAAATTGGCTGCTAATGATCGCAGTGATGCAATGGGCACTTCCCACATACCACGTCCGTAAGTAGAAACGCGCAACAATGAATTACTGGTACCATCATCGTAGATTGATAAATCGTAAATATTTGTACGGATAGGCAACGCCGTTGCATAGCTCGTCCATGTGGTAGCCGTTCCTATTTTATAGTACACGCTGTTTCCACCTGCGACAATGATTAGTTCATTATCAGGATTAAAATCATCGGTGATAATATCTATGTAGTTGAGTGCAGGAAGATTATAGGTTACATTGGTCCAAGTAATTCCGTAGTCAGTAGATCGGTAAACTTTACTTCCTAATGCTGCATAAACAATTGAAGGGTTGGATTTCTTCGAAACAATATTTGCTGAAACGGACGATGCAATAGGTAATGTAGCCTGGTTAAATGTAGGACTTACAGCGAATGCATTTCGTGTTACGTATATATTCTGATCGCTCGTAAGTACGAAAATAGTATTGCTATCATTTTGTGCCATGTGCACCGCCATAATCGATTTATTGATGGTTCCAACTTGTGTCCATGTGGGAGTTGTAGCCGTAAGGTTAGAGGTGATGTACAAGTTACTATCTCCTACCGCAGCAACGTTAGCACTAGGGCGATAAAATGAAATATCTTTAAAACTAGTTCTAGGCAATCCAAATGTAGCTTCACTGCCTGTTACATTTCTGCGTTTCGCACTGTTGAAATAATACACCCGCTGACTATTCGGCGTAAAATCGAACGCGCATTTAGTCGTCCAGTCACCACCGCGATTGGTAAACCATCCTGTACCTGTATTAGCATAATACAACTCTCCGTTATCTTGCGTACCTATGCTAATCATATCGCGACGAGTAGGAGAACAACTACCATGGTAAATTTCATAGCCGTTAATCCCATCACTCTTCGGTGTCCAGTTGTTTCCGCCATCTGTACTTAACCAAACACCTCCATCATTGATATTGTAGAGTTGTGTTGAGTTATACGGATTCACTACTATCTGATGCATATCGGTATGCACCTTCGCATACCAGTTTGTCAACTGCGTCCACGTTACACACCATCTATCGATTTCCAAACAGCATGCGCCACCATGTAAATAATATTGGCGTTTGTTCTATCTACTCCAATTCCAAAATTGTAATCTCCCTGACCTACGTCGGTCGATAAATTGGTATAGTAAGTAAGATAGGGAGATGCACTGGTTTTCATTCCTGTGAAAGAGCTTCCCCCATCCGTAGATTTATACAACATTCCAGCATTACCGGCCATTCCAAAATAAACTACATTCGTATCGGCGGGTGTAACGGCTACGCGGCACCCCCCTCCAGTGGTAACACTCGTAGGTAACACAATGCCGTTATTAATTTGCGTCCATGTTTCTCCAAAATCAGTAGAGCGAAAAAAGGCCGAATCTGTTGTGGCTGCATAAAGTGTTCGAGACGTAGGAGTCTTTTGTTTTAAATCATCAAAAGTTCTTGCTGCCGACTTTAATGTCCACGTGCTACCAGCATTAGTCGTTTTATAAATTCCGGTATTGGTAGCTGCCACAATCACTTGATTGTTGGTTGGATCCATCACCATCTCCACTACAATTTTTCCTGTCAGCGTTGTTTGTGTGAAAGTATTTCCTGCGTTTGTCGATTTCCATACACCAGAGCCCGTTGAATAGTAATTATGATCACCACCTCCGAGATAAATAATGGAATCATTTGTAT
>JBJTMY010000244.1:0-6682 GCA_046073825.1 Bacteroidota bacterium | reverse complement strand
TTTTTAGGTAGTGGAAACTATTGTGATTATCCCGGAAATACCAACGGGTGTTCTACGGGTTCCTGTATTGTGGTAGGTGAAAGAAATGCTGTATGGTATTCGTTTGGAACCAATGCCTCAGGGAATATTGCCTTTACATTAACCCCTAATTCCCCTGTTGATTATGATTGGGCATTGTATGATGTAACCGGACAAACCAATGGTTGTTCCGCCATTGCTGCAGGAACGATTGCTCCGGTACGTTGTAGTTATTGGGGTGGCACTGGTCCAACAGGAATGTCTGCAACAGGAACTGAAACTTGCGACGGTACATCGGGAACGTTAGATGGCTGGGCCAATATTTTGGCGACAACCGCTAATAAGCAATATTTATTATTTGTTAGTAATTACTCCCTTACTACGTTTGTTGGTTATTCAATAAATTTCGGAACATCTCCTATTAATTATAATCAAAGTAATACACTCACATGGACAGGTGCCGCAGGAACTAACTGGAGTAACTCGAACAATTGGGGGGGGTGCTCTTTACCAGATTGTAGTAAAGATGTTTTAATCTACGGAGGCCCTTCTGCGCAGCCAGTTATTCCAGATAATACTGTAATTAGTTGTCGTAATTTAAGTATTCAAGCAGGAGCCACTTTAACGTTTGGGCAAAATTGCACCTTGAATATTTGTGGAAGTTATGTGAATAATGGTTTATTAAATATGCCGGCAACAAGTACAATTCAATTTCAGAATTCTGCTGCGCAAACTGTTGATGGAAACATGACAGGCGCCAATAAATTTGGAAATTTTACAGTCGTTAAAACAGGAGGAACTTTATCTTTTTTACAAGACGCCGATATTGGAGGAAACTTTACAGTTAACTCTTCTGCCTCTACTACAACTTTTAATGGAAAGCACATTAAGCTAGCTGGTGATTTTGCCAATCCATCCGCAACATTAACTATTCCACTAAGCTCTACATTGGAATTTACTGGAGGAAATAATCAAACATATAACCAAGGACCTTTGTATTTGAAACAGCAAAATGTAATAGCAAATAAAACAGGAGGTATTGTAAGTCTTCAAACAGATTTAAACATTGACGTAACGGGTTCATTAAATTTAACGAGCGGTATTATTTATACTTCTACATTTAAAACGTATGTAGCCAATACCATGACAAATAGTATAACAGGAGGGAATATCAACAGCTATATTGATGGAGAATTAATGCGAGCGATGGATGGAACAACTTCTGCGTATAATTTTCAAGTAGGTAAAATTGGAAAAGGGTATGAACTGGCAACAGTGGCTTACACGAATGCTACTAATATAAGTTTATTAAGTGCAAAGTTTAATCCGTGGACAACAGTTCCATTGGGTCCAGCAACCAATGATTGTGGAGGAGCAAATTATGGATTATTACAATTATTTAATGCTGGGTATTGGACTTTTACTTCAACACCTACCACTCCATTAGGCAACTATAATATGACCATATATCCTACTGGTCAAACTAATGCTGGAATTAATCCTGGAACTACCATTGTGAAATCTACGAATAGCGGTACTACGTGGGGGTTAGATGGTGTTTGTGTTACAAGCAGTAATGCTAGCATAGTATCACGTTCTTTAATGAGTGGTTTTGGGCAATTTGCCATAGGACAAACCTCTGCACCTTTGCCTATTGAATTATTATCCTTTACAGGAAGTGCTCACGAAAAATTTAATTTGTTAGAATGGGTGACGGCTACAGAAAAAAATAACGATTATTTCACGGTGGAAAAATCATCGGACGCGCTTTCTTTTCAATGGGTTGGTGTGGTAAAGGGTGCAGGCAATAGTAATGTTCCAATAAGTTATTCGTTAAAAGACCATCATCCAGTTAATGGTATCACCTATTATCGATTAATGCAAACCGATTTTGATGGAACGACAACAAACAGTTCAATTATTGCAATCAATCGAAAAAATAAATCGTGTATGATTAGTGCCTACCCAAACCCATCTAACGGACAATGTGAGGTAACGATTGAAACCACGGATAAAGGTAATTATACCGTTTATTTAATAGATGTAATTGGGAAGGAAGTTTATAGAGAATCAATAATTATTGATAAAGAAGAGTATCATCATCAATTTAATATGTCAGATTATAAAGGAGGAATTTATAATTGTATTTTAGAAAATGAAGATACGAACGAAAGGGTTAATGTGAGATTAATCAAACAGTAAAAAAAAGAGCGGCTAAATTGGCAGCTCTTTGAATTTTATTACATTCCAAATCTTTTCTCTGCTTCATCCCAGTTTACAACATTCCACCATGCGGTGATGTAGTCGGGGCGACGATTTTGATAATGTAAATAATATGCATGTTCCCAAACATCTAATCCAATAATTGGAAAGCCTTTTACCTCTGCAATATCCATTAACGGATTATCTTGATTAGCTGTACTGCAAATTTCTAATTCTCCATTTGCATTTTTCACTAACCAAGCCCATCCTGAACCAAAACGGGTAGTTGCTGCCGCGTTAAATTTAGTTTTGAAATCTTCGAAGTTGCCAAATGTTTTGTTAATCGCTTCTGCTAAGTTCCCTTTCGGTACTCCTCCACCGTTAGGAGAAAGAATAGACCAGAACATCGAGTGGTTATAATGTCCACCACCGTTGTTACGAACAGCCATTGGATATTTACTGATGTTTTTACAGATATCTTCGATGCTAGCGTTTTCGGCATCTGTACCTGCAAGGGCATTGTTTAAATTGGTTACATACGCTTGATGATGTTTCCCATGGTGAATTTCCATTGTGCGTGCATCAATATGAGGCTCTAAAGCATCGAAATTGTAATTGAGTGATGGTAAAGTGAATGACATAGTATGATTTTTTAATTAATTGTAAGTTATTTTATTTTCTTTTTTCAGCTAAACACTGCTTGAACATTGTTTCATATTCATCAGCAATTTTTTGCCAGTTATATTCTTGTGCAATTTTATTTTTATTGTTTTGAATGTATTCGTGGCGTTTTGATTCCACTTCAGATTTCCCATCTAAGATATCGGCAACTGCTTGCGCATTATCAAAATAAAAAGCATTAACTCCTAATACATCGCGATTAAACAAATTATTATGTGCCATAATAAATGCTCCTGACGACATGGCCTCTAACAAAGAAGGATTCGTTCCTCCTACGGAATGTCCATGGAAATAATACCGCGAATGCCATCTTAAATTATCTAATAAAGCTAAATTGTAAAGCCCTCCTAAAAAGCGGATATGCTTACTGTTAGCATATTTTGATTTCAGGAATTCTCCATAATGCGTATGATGATTTCCAATTACAAGCATTGGTAAATCCGAAGAAGACAACAAGTAACCATCTAATATTGTTTCAATGTTATTTTCTTTTTCGAGTCGAGCAATGAGTAAATCATACTGTCCTTCTTGTAAATGATATTCATTCAAGTGAGATGAATCCGGATTATCAAATAAGGTAGCACCATACGCTATAAAAGCAGAATCCTTTTTATAGGTCGTTAAAAAGTAATTTCTTATCTCCCGATTATCGCTTACCAAATAATCAGAATAATCAACGCCTAGTTTTTCAAAGAACAGGGTAAGTTTTTTTACCGTAGGGCTCCACTTATCACGTTTCCATTCTAGTCCATCCATATTAGTAATCCAAACCGATTTACGCTTACGCACAAACGGAAAAAATATCGACGAAGTGGCATATCCCAAAAACAGTAAAATATCAAATTTACTTTTAGCGGCATGACGCATACTTAGGTAATCATAAATGAAAACCCCTGCCGAACCAATTTTTTCTTCTGGGTTATAGATTTTTTGAATGTTTACCCCTTGAAAAGTAGGTTCATTGTACTCGTGATAATGCGGATTGTAAACCGTTACTTGATGTCCTGCTTTCACAAGGAGCACGGCAACCATCTCTGCAAACTGTTCAAATCCACCATAATTATTAGGAACACCCCTCGAGCCAATAATCGCAATTTTCATAGTAGCGAAAATAAAATTTATTTCGATAAGAAGGCATCCCAACCTTGCGCAGAAAGCGGATGAAGGTTATTCTGACGATCGACAAAATTATATCCTGCATTCTTATGGGTGATATGTCCAATAATACTTATTTCCGCACGATCTTTTATTTTTTCATACTCACTCATGGGAATAGTAAACAACAGTTCATAATCTTCTCCGCCATTTAAGGCCGCCATGGTTGGGTCGAGACCGAGCTCCATTCCTAGTTCGCGTGTTAGATGATCAATAGGCAGTTTTTCTTCGTATAGCTGGCAACCTACTTCCGACTGATGACAGATATGTAAAATATCAGAAGCGAGTCCGTCTGAAATATCGATCATGGATGTTGGTTGCAAATACCATGTTTTAAAACGCTGAACAATATCTAATCGCGCTTCGGGCTTTAACTGACGTTCAAGAATATAATCGAAGCCTTGTAGGTCGGGTTGCGCATTAGGGTTTTCAAGGAAAATTTTCTTTTCACGGTTCAACAATTGAAATCCCATGTATGCCCCACCAAGATCGCCTGTAACACAAATCAAGTCGTTTTCTTTTGCTCCATTACGATACACAATTTCTTGCGCCGGGGCAATACCAATGGCTGTAATGCTAATGACCATTCCACTTTGTGAAGAGGTAGTATCACCACCCACCAGGTCAACACCATAGCGTTCACAGGCTAGGAGAACACCACTATAAAATTCTTCTACGGCTTCTAGTGAAAAGCGATTGGAGATGCCTAAACCGAGGGTGATTTGCTTGGGGATAGCATTCATGGCGCATACATCACTTATATTCACCACCACCGCTTTGTAACCCAAGTGTTTCAAGGGACAATAAGCTAAGTCAAAATGTACACCCTCTAAAAGTAAGTCGGTGGTAACCACAGTTTGACCTTCTCCATTATCAATCACTGCGGCATCGTCGCCAATTCCTTTAATCGTTCCTTCTTGAGTAATTTTAACTTGATTACGAATATGTTCAATCAATCCGAACTCCCCTAATTGCTGAAGCTCTGTTCTGTTATTTTTGTTTTCAAACATGGTGCAAAGATAATAGGGTATTCTTCTCGATTGGTCTATGAAGCCTGATTTATTGCTTAAATAATAAGAATAGATTAGACATCATCCCACTTGAAACATTTACTAATAAAGGTTAATTTTTAAATATGGAAGCTTAGAAGTATATTAAACGAAGTATAAGTGCCATCTAAATAATAGTTAAATTAGCTCCCATTGCTAAAAGCTTCTGATAATACAAATTAAATAGTGAATGCTACTGCTTTTGTAGCATTACTAGATTTAAACTCATTTAAAAATTGATTGAAATGAAAGCAAAAAATGAAATTTTTAATAAGTTATATCTGCTCTATTTTATTTCACTTCCATTGGTTTTTTCAAAAAGTATCATTGACCCGGTGTTGGTTCCACGGCAAATTCATCTTGGTTTTTTTTGTATTGTCACATTAGCATTTATGTATTTCACCAAAGGGGAAAATAATGAATTTACGTTCAAAAAGGAATTTAAATATTTACCTATAGCATTACTGATTTTTGGAGGGATTAATTTAATTTCAATATCGCAAGCAAACGTTTTATCTGAAGCTTATTTTGTAGTATCAAGAATATCAACTACTATTCTATTCTTTTTCATAACCATCATTTTGCTAATTAGAAATCAGTTATTAATAGATACATTATTTAAAGGGGTATTTTGTTTTGCGACCATATCATTACTTATAGCAGGTTATCAAATTATTTATAACGACGATTTGAATTTAATTAGCAGTACGATGGCTAATAAGAATTTATTATCATCTGCTTTATTTCTATGTCTTCCATTTCTTATGATTTATAAAAACGAATGGAAAAATTACAAGTATGTACAATACTCATTAATTACTTTGTTATTGATTGTCTTGTTTTATATCAGAACTAGAGCGGTAATTATTCCTTTAATTATTGGAGGAGCGATTTATTTAGCGAATAAAATTTATCATGTCGTTAAATTAAAAAACAGAACACGTTTATCTTTTTTTGTTGTGGTTGGAATTTTATGTTTACTATTTAGCTTGTTCTATATCAATCATAATACAAGTTTAGGAAGTTTTACAGATTCAAATACTTTTAATACACGAGTAAAACTTTGGCATAATACCAAATATATCATTGCAGATAATACCCTTTTAGGAGTTGGACCTGGCAATTGGAAGTTTAAATTTGCGAATTATGGTATTGGTAATTTATTGAAAGAAGCCAGCGATGGAAGAATGATTTATCAGCAACCGCATAATGATTTCTTAGAGTTCTTTGCTGATAGTGGGTTGTTAGCTTTTTTAGGATATATAGCTCTTTATGTGATAACAGCTTTTTATCTGATGCAACTTTACAAGAGCGCCAATTTAAATGAAGACAAAGAGAAATATTTTATTTTTTTAATTGCCTTACTTGGATTTGCATTTATTTCATTCTTTGATTTTCCTATGGAGCGAGTAGAACATCAAGTTTTGTTTTTTACCTTATTGGCTGTTGTACTGTATTACTTCAGTAGTCTGAAAGATTCACAAAATCTATTAAATATTAATTTTAAAACGAGATATCTTTTTGTCTTAATATTTGCAGGTGTTTTTACTGCAGCTGTTTCAATTTACATTGGGACG
>JBJTMY010000243.1:0-3678 GCA_046073825.1 Bacteroidota bacterium | reverse complement strand
TGGCAACGACATGGCCTCGGTCAGTGCCATGGGCGTGCTGGTCTTGACTCCCGCACCTGCTGCAGGAGGAGGTTCTGGTTCTGGTGCAGGCACTGGCACTGGCACTGGCACTGGCACTGGCACTGGCACTGGCACTGGCACTGGCACTGGCACGGGCACGGGCACGGGCACGGGAACGGGAACGGGAACCACCGTGAATGTGCCTCCAGCAGTCGAGAACGCTGTGCCCACGCTCAAGCCTGCAGGCAGTGCAACGGCGGTGGCAGGTGATGGCAACGGCGATGGCATTCCTGATTCACAGCAGAGTGCTGTGGTGTCCATCCCGTTGAAGATTTCTTCTACACCCAACACCGCGTCGGACACCACGCCACAGACCTACATCACCTTGGTGGCGGCTTCAGTCAACGGCAAAGTGGGGTCTGCTGAAACCACCCAAATCACCAATGTGCAGCAGCTGGATGCTCCAGCCAATTTGCCGGCATCAGTCTCCATGCCGATGGGCTTGATCGCCTTCAAGTCCACAGTGCCAGTGACGGGGGCATTGAGTACGTACAGCCTTTATGTCGATGCCAGCCTCGACTTCAACGGTTACTGGAAGCAAAACAAAGCGGGTGTCTGGACCAACTTGGCCAGTGCTGCATATGGCGGCTCCATCACCCAAGAGGGCGGAAAGATCCGCATCGACTTCAAGATCCAGGACGGCAGCGAATTCGATGCAGACGGCCTGGCCAACGGCGTCATTGCTGATCCGGGTGCTGTGGGCAAGTTGCCACTGTCGCTCATGGGTACGGTGGCGAATATGCCTGATGGGCACGGCTGGTTCTGATGAAAGACAAAGACATGAGCACTTCAAACATGATGGAAACAAAGAAACATTTCAGCCCCTTGCACCGTTGTGTTGCTGGTGCTCTGACACTGTCAACCGCATTGTTGATTGCCGCTTGCGGAGGAGGGGGTTCCAACTCAGCACCCGTGCCCGTGGTTGCCAATTCGGTCAGCGATTTGGTTGGACGTTGGGAAAACCCCGCAGCCAATTGGGACGCCAAATGGTTGGCACCCGTCTCCGGCCAGACAGCGTCGCCCATTTGGCTGCTCAGCCGTGATGGCAGCAGCATGTCATACCTCGAAGGCACGATCGCTGCGGATGGCGCTGTATCGGCCAGCGGGAAACGTTATGCACTGAATGTGGCAGGCGAGGGCAGTGCGGCCCCTGTCTCCCAAACATGGAATGCCACAGCCACAATGCTCAACGGGCTAACCAAATTGAGCTTCAGTGACGGAATCACGCTGACGCGCAGTGCTGCTCAATCTTTGGTTGTTCAAAGCGATGTCACCGGTGCCTGGACATCGCAACTTGGTAACGGGCTTGTGACGCTGAACTACAGCATTGATGCACAGGGTGTACTCAAAGGCACAAGCACCACCGGGTGCAACTATGTGGGCTATGTAGTGGTTCGCGCTAACAGCTTTGTTTACGACGCGCGCCTGAGCGAGACCTGCATTGATGGCGTCGAAAAACTGTTGAATGGCATCGGCAGTTTGGCCACCGATAAAGCTCGCCTGACACTTACTTTGTTGGGGCCGTCAGGGGCTTACGCCAAGGCCTTGTACTTGTCCAAAAACTGATATTTTCAGTTTTGAATTTGATCGTTTGAATCGAGTAAGCACCATGAATTTTTCTGTCAATGACCCCAAACTCAATCACTGCAATGTCTTTATGCCAAAGGCTAATGAATTTGAGCATGTTTCTCAGCTCATCGTTGCAGACGGGGGCGCAGCTGATATCCACTTGCTTGTTCAAGATGCACAACACCCGGTCGTGATTCTTCGTGAGTCTCAAGATCCTGTGCAAGCCATCAGTTTGGCTCTTGCGGGGGAGGAGCTTGAAGTGCTGCATATTGTTGCCCACGGGCAGCGAGATGGATTTTTCTTGGGTGGCGGATGGGTCAATGCAAAAGCGTTGCGTGCCCAGGCTTCTCTTGTGTCAGCATGGAAAGTTCAGAAAATCGCGCTTTGGAGTTGCGAGGTCGGTTTGAATTCGGAGCTCGCAGCCACCTTGCGCATGCTGACGGGGGCTGAAGTTTTTGCAAGTGATAAGTCTATTGGTCTTGTGGATGGGCAGCGCCTTTGGTCTCTCGGGCAATCTGCTCCGAGTGCACCATTTTCTTTAGCCATGTTGGAGAGCTGGGACCATCAATTGGCCAACTACAAGTTCAGCCGTGTTTACCAAGTCACTAACGTTGCGGACAAGGAATCAAACAACCATACGTTCGTTTATGCCACTCCTTTGGCCTCTGCGAATGAAGGCATCATCGTGGATGGCGCGAGCAGTCGACTTTTCAGCGGAAACGACGTTTCTGCGACGCTCACGATTCAGGGTTTGTCGCCGATCAATGGCTGGATCAGTCGTCCCATCAAAGTTGGTGGTGTCATCGTCGGCTTCTATATGTGGTCGGATGTCAATTTCACAACTCTACAGCTCGCACAAGCCGATGGCAACGCCGATGCCGACAGTTCAACAGCCGACAACACGGGTTACATCCTGGTAGTTCCTGGAAAGGAGAGTTATTTCTCCAGTAATGCCATTGGATCGTCTTCGGACCGTGTCGATTCTGCTTTGAACTCATTGGTGCCAGTGAATTCGGCGCCCGTAGCGAGCAACGATACGGCAACGCTGACCGAGGATGTCGCAGGATCTGGCAATGTCATCACCAACGACACGGACCCGAACGTTGGCATTCTGGTGGTGACACAGTTCACTTACGCGGGGGGGGGAGGGACAAGCACGGTGACCGGGACGAGTGGCACTGCCGGCAGTGCCACCATGTCGGGGCTTGGCACGTTTACGCTGGCTGCCAGTGGTGCTTGGACATTCACGCCTGTGGCCAACTACAACGGCCCTGTGCCGACGATCACCTACACCATTGCAGACCCATCAGGCCTGACATCGACGGCCACTCTGTCGATGTCGGTGACGCCTGTCAACGATCTGCCTACGGTGACCGCCATCAGCGGCGCGCCCGCCGGTTCTGTGGATTGGGTGACCACACCACAAAATACACCGATTGTTCTGGGCCTGAATGACTTTGGTCAGTTCACAGATGTCGATGCCGGTGACAAGCTGCAAAAGATTCAGATCACGACACTGGCAACCAATGGGGTCTTGGAGTGCTACAACGGCTCCAGCTGGGTGGCCGTGACGGCACTGCAGGAGGTCACAGCGGCCGACATTGTGGCGGGCAAACTTCGTTTTACCCCGGATAGCAACGAAACAGGGTCCCCCTACGCGACACTGACTTTCAAGGTCAATGATGGCACAGCCTGGAGTGCCAGCGCTTATACAGTGACTTACAACGTCACACCCGTCAACCAGGCACCCGTGGCCAACAATGACAATGCGCCAGTCTCGGGTGTTTATGCTGCATTTGCGGTGGAATCAGGCTGCCATGTGACAGGAACCGATCAGGCTGGCGTCACGCTGACCAATGCTGGCTCCTACCAGTCGGGCAACGTGTTGGCGAACGACACCGATGTGGATGCTGGTACGACGCTGCGTGTCACGCAAGCCAGCAGCGCGGCCGCCAACGATGTCAAAACCGTGGCATCGGGCAGCACATCGACAAGCAGTTACGCTACCGTGACCGGCCTCTACGGCTCTTTGCGTGTGGGGGCAGATGG
>JBJTMY010000242.1:0-14405 GCA_046073825.1 Bacteroidota bacterium | reverse complement strand
GTGAATTAATAAACGAATCTTTTGACTTTGGAATTTCTTTGAAATGATACTCCGATTTAATTTTGTTAACCATGCTCAATCGACTAGTTTCATTTCTACTGTCACGCATAATCATTTGACGCAATTCGCCTTTCTTTTCTTCAAATGAAGGCATTCCTCTTTTCTCTAAGCGTTTGATTATATGCCATCCATAAGAGGTTTTTACGATTCCAGAAATATCCCCATCTTTTTGTAAAGCAAATGCTGCTTTTTCAAATTCAGGTACCATTCTGCCAGTACCAAACCAAGGTAGGTCACCACCTTTTTTTGCAGAGGCTTTATCTTCACTAAATTTGGTTACAACAGTATCCCAAACAACACCATTATTTAATTGCGTTAAAGCTTCTTTTATTTTTCCTTCAGCCGCTTTAATGATTGAATCATTCGCATCTTTTGGCATTCTGACCATTAAATGAGCAACATGAATTTCACCTTGCGCTGGACGCATATCTACCGTTTTAATAATATGATATCCGAACCGAGTACGAATTGGCATTGTAACCTGACCAATCTTATTATTATATGCCGCAGTTTCAAAAGGATATACCATTTGCATTCCCGTAAAATATCCTAAATCACCACCATTTTCTTTGGCAGAAGGGTCTTCACTTGAGTCGCGTGCAACTTTTGCAAAATCAGCCCCTTTTAAAATTTGCTCACGAATTTTTAAAGCACGATTATAAGCGGCCACCGTATCTTTTGGTAGGGCTTCATAGTTGCATTTAATCAAAATATGACTTGCGCGAACATCGTATTTCAAACGGTCATAAGCTTCTTTGACCAATTGTTCACTTACATTCTTATCTGTTAAATAAGGTTGAGCAAGTTGTTTTCTGTACCCAGCAAGTTCCGTTTTAAATGTTTCGCTGGTATCCATTTGTAAAGTCTCTGCTTCTTTTACTTTTAATTTATAATTGATATATAAATCTAAGTAATCGCGTACCGATTTTTCAGAATAAACAGTGTCTTTGTTATTTTTTTTGAAAACTCTTTCGAATTCTGAACGAGGAATTTGTTCGTCACCTACGCTTAAAAGAATAGGATCGATGATTGGTTTTGGCGCGACAACGGGTGCTGCTTGTGTGCCAGGTTTTGTAACTGTTTTTGCTGGTGTGGGTTTGAAACCTTTTACATCAGAATTAACCTGCGCATAACTATTTGTACCTGCAAAGATTGAAACTAAAATTACTGGTAATACAATCGCTTTTTTCATTCTTTAAAATTATTATTTTTTAGAGTGGACAAATGTAATCAAGTATTGTCTTTGACAAGCATGATTGGCATTTTATTTTATGAAATTAGAGTGAAAAACAATCGCTCTTGTTAATCAAATGTTAAACGAGAATTAGCGACTGTAATTCGGTGCTTCACGAATAATGGATACGTCGTGAGGATGGCTTTCTTTAATGCCACTAGAAGTAATTTTAATAAACTGTGCAGCTTGTAATTCTTTGATACCCTTTGCCCCACAATATCCCATCGATGCTTTCAAACCACCAACCAATTGATATACTTCTTCTGCAACAGTTCCTTTGTAAGGAACACGTCCAACAATACCTTCCGGAACAAGTTTTTTAATATCATCTTCAGCATCCTGAAAGTATCGGTCCTTGCTTCCTTGCTTCATCGCTTCGATTGAACCCATCCCACGATAAACTTTGAATTTTCTTCCTTCATAAATCATCGTTTCACCTGGTGATTCTTCTGTTCCAGCTAATAAAGATCCAACCATTACTGTCGATGCTCCGGCAGCCAGTGCTTTAGGGACATCTCCGGTAAATCGGATTCCTCCATCAGCGATAACAGGAACCCCAGATCCTTTTAGCGCATTGGCTACTTCTAAAACAGCCCAAAGTTGTGGAACCCCAACACCTGCTATGACACGAGTAGTACAAATTGAGCCTGGACCAATCCCGACTTTTACAGCATCAGCACCTGCCTTTACAAGTGCTTTAGCCGCATCTGCCGTAGCAATATTTCCAACTACACATTGCAATCCTGGGTAAGTCTTTTTAACTAGCTTTAATGTCTCCAAAACCCCTTTTGAATGGCCATGGGCAGTATCGATTACAATTGCATCCACGCCCGCATCTTTTAAGGCCTTCACGCGATCAAGTGTATCTCCTGTAACGCCTACAGCAGCCGCTACTCTCAAACGACCGAATTCATCTTTGCAGGAGTTTGGTCTTGATTTAAATTTGATGATATCTTTATAAGTTATCAATCCAATTAACTTTCCAGTTTTATCAACTACTGGAAGTTTTTCAATTTTATGCTCCTGAAGAATTAACTCTGCCTTTTGCAAAGAGGTGGCTCCTTTAGCAACAATCAAATTTTCGGAAGTCATCACTTGACTTACTTTTTTCTTGCTGTCTTTTTCAAATCGCAAATCTCTATTAGTTAAAATTCCAACCAATTTGTTTTGCTTATTTACAATAGGAATTCCACCAATTTTATTTTCACGCATGATTTTCAAGGCGTCTCCAATCGTTGCATTTTCTTCTAAGGTAACAGGGTCTTGAATCATTCCACTTTCACTGCGTTTAACTTTTCTTACTTCCGCAGCTTGTTGTTCAATGGTCATGTTTTTATGAAGAACACCAATTCCTCCTTCTTGTGCCATAGCAATTGCCATTGCTGATTCGGTCACTGTATCCATTGCAGCGGAGACAACAGGAATATTAATTGGGATTTTACGAGTGAAAAAACTGGTTGTATTAGTATCTCGAGGCATTACTTCTGAGTAAGCCGGTACTAATAAAACATCGTCGTAGGTGAGGCCTTCGCCAATAAATTTAGGGGTGTTCTTTTTCATAAAGAATTGAAAGGGTTTATTGGCGGTCAAAGATAATAAAAAAAGGCCACCTTGGGGAGGTGACCTTTTCACGCATTGACCGGAAATTACCGTAACAGCGTTACGGACCCGTTCTTTTCGATCTCCTGACCATTCGTTCCGAAAATTCGGACGTTGTACACGTAGGTACCTTCAGGAGCGAGAGTTCCATCGAACATCCCGTCCCAACCTTCTTCTGGGTTGTGAGTCTCGAATACTTTTTGTCCCCATCGGTTAAATACGATGAAGAAATAATTTTTAGCATCAACATAAATAAAGCTAGGCTTAAACAAGTTGTTTTTTCCTCCTGGTGTAAATGCAGTAGGGATATACACTTTAGGTTCTTGAATTAAACAAATCTCGTTTGAAGTACTGGTGTCTGTAAATCCATAGGTGTTTCCAGCACCTTCGTAAGCCTCAATTTTATAACAGAATCTTCCTGTTGTTTGATAAAGCGAAGCTACATCATCCAAGTAAGCTTGTTGGCCAAATGGAAGCACAGCACAAGGAGCTGGTTGCCATATATCGTCAATCTTTCTGAATAGGGAATAGTTGCTTACACCGCCTAACCATTCTTCATAATCATTATATTTTAAATTATTGGTGAGGTTTTGTTCTGCTAAACCACTTAATAAAATGGTTCTACCTAAATTACTTGTCAATACCTCATTTCCACAAGAATCAACGGTTACTATTCGATAATAATAGCTGTATTGATTTGTTCTTGCAGTAAAATCAGCAAAAGTTAAGTCAGGTAAGCCATTATAAGTTTGAACATTAACTGTAGAAAATGGTCCTGTTTTTTCGTATGCACGTTGTAATTTGTATTTGCTTACATCTGGTTGATTTAATGTGTCTACATAAGCTGTCACAATCACTCTTCTTGGGTCTATTACAGTGGCTTTGCGTAAATATCCGAATGTTGGTAATACCAATAAATTCGCGGTATCACTTGCTTGCGTAGATACAGACGATTTAGAATTGTCATTTCCTATTGCTTGGACATAATAGTTGTAAATGGATCCGTTCGTTAATGTATTATGACTATAAGTAATATTTGTAGATGGTACTGTTGCTATTAATGAGAAAGGGCCATTGTTTTCGCTCATAAACACATTATATCCAGCAACACCTCCAGGCATATTAATAAACGGATTCCATTGTAAATCGATTGCGTATTTACATACATCCAACTTAGCCTTTAAGAACATGGTGTTTTGTGATAAACCAATACTACTACGGTTTCCACAACTATCATAAGCTGCAATGCTGTACAATTGTGGTCCACTCTGAACACTTGCATCAACAAATGAAAACTGAGTAATATTAGCACCTATTACGGCGCCAATTGAATCCCAACTAGCTCCGTTAAAATGATATAAGATATAACCTTCAACATCGCCAGACGTACTCGGAATCCAGCTCATATTTACATTCGTTCCTGTTGGATTGTTTAAACTAACGGTATCCATTACCGAAACATTTGGTTTAGTAATGTCCTTAAACAAGTCACCATCTATGGATGAATTAGAAGTACAGCCTGATTGATCGCCGGTAGTCACATAATAATTTATAATTGCAGAACAAACATTGATAGTGTCTGACCAATCATAATCTGGTGAGTTGGTTGTTCCAATTTTCGACCACGTACCTGTTGGATACTCCTTATAAACATCATAAGCTAAGGTTGCTGTTGCTAATTCTGGATCATGTAAAGGATTCCATCGAATGATAGCAACTCCATTGTTATTAATTACATTTACATGAATTGTTCGAATTGTATCAGTCACCGGCGATGTTTCACCTCCACAAGCTGTTTGAGTAGTTATGTAATAGTAAATACTATTGTTTTGTGCATTAGCTCCAACATGTGTATAGCTAAGCGTTGAGTACGCATTTACAGTTTGTACTTTAGTAAATGGACCATTAGGATTACTGGAAGAATAGATTTGATAGTTACCAAATCGCATTCCTGTATCTACTGGCGCAATCCAAGTTAATGTAACATCTCCATTTGGAAGTACAGATGCACATCTTAATTCTGGAGATTTTGGTACCGTATGATCTACGAATGTTTCTCCATCGTAATTTGACATAGAGGTACAAATCGCATCTTGGATGCTTACTCTATAATTAACCGAATCAATACAAAGTGTTAATGGTTCTGTAAATGTTGTCGTATTAACATTTCCCGCTACTGTCCACAATCCACTTCCTGCAGGCTGTTGACGCTCTACTAAATAAGTAGGGTTTGTTGTAGGTAATAATGGGGTAGAAGGCGCATTCCAATTTAATGTGGCATTGGTAGTATTTGCTCCTGTCACTTTCAAATAAATAGAGCTAATTGTATTTCCCAAATTCCCGTTGTCAACTTGTCCAGAACATCCTGCCTTAGTTACTAAATAATAGCTAACAGATCCGTTATAACCATTTGCAGTATTGTCTGTGTAAGTTGTTGTAGTACTGTTCTGCACAGAATCTATTAATGTAAATCCTGCGCCAGTACTTCTATAAATATTATACTGGTTATAATTAACCCATGATGATGGTGTAGGGTTAGCCCAGGTTAATTGGGTTTGTCCACCAGGAGATGCTACACTAACGCAATGCAACAAAGGGTTGTCAATGATATTACCGATATATGTAAATAAGTTCGTATCGATATTTGATGTAGAAATACAACCACTATTATCCGCTAATTTAATTTGAAAGTGAATGGATGTATCACAATTACTAATAGGCTGACTATACACTAATTTATCGGTGTCGCCATATAATTGTAAAGTACCAGCTAAATTGTATGAAGACCATATATCATATTGGCCTGTAGTGGTAGTTGCAGGAATAGGACTTGATAATGCACTCCAATTTAAATTTGCTGTTCCTAAAGCTGGCGTTGTAGATAAATAAATTGAACTAAGAGTTTGAGAATTCGCAGCACTATTAATCTGTCCAGAACATCCAGATTGTGTTAACATATAATAACTATACGATTGATTGTTTCCATTTGCAGTAATATCTGTAAATGTAGTTGCTGCAAAATTGGAAACAGAGTCCAATTTCGTAAATCCAGCACCGTTATTTCTCCATATTTCAAACTCATTAAAGTTAACATTAGATCCACTTGGTGGAATAAAGCTAAGTTGAATTTGTCCGTTTGGCTGTACACTCAAGCAACGTAAATCAGGGTTGTTAATTACATTGCCTAAGTAGGTATAAAGATTTGTATCAATGTTGGATGTCGAAACACAACCACTATTGTCTGCTAATTTAATTTGATGTCTAAGTGTAGTATCACAATTAATAATTGGTTGACTGTAAACCAATTTGTTTGTGTCACCATATAGTTGCAAATTACCAGTAGCATTGTAAGATGACCATATATCATACTGACCAGTTGTAGCAGATGCAGGAATTGGAGTAGCTAATGCTGACCAATTTAAATTTGCTGTACCCAATACTGGTGTAGTTGTTAAATAAATCGAACTTAATGTTTGTGAATTCGATGTGCTATTTATTTGTCCTGAACAACCAGACTGAGTTAGCATATAATAACTATATGATTGGTTATTACCATTAGCGGTTATATCCATATAATTATTAGCTCCAAAGCTCGATACAGAATCCAATTTCGTAAATCCAGCCCCGTTATCCCTCCAGATTTCATATTCATTGAAATTAGTATTTGATCCAGTTGGCTGGATGAAACTTAATTGAATTTGTCCGTTTGGCTGTACACTTAAACAACGTAAATCAGGATTATTAATGATATTGCCAAGATAAGTGTAAAGATTAGTGTAAATATTTGAAGTTGAAACACAACCACTATTATCGGCTAGTTTAATCTGATGCTGTAAGGTAGTATCACAATTAAATATTGGTTGACTATAAACTAATTTATTCGTGTCCCCATATAATTGTAATGTTCCAGCTGCATTATAAGACGACCAAACGTCATATTGACCTGTGGTAGAAGTTGCAGGAATTGGAAATGCTAAAGCAGTCCAGCTAAGATTAGCAAGTCCAAGTGCTGGAGTAGTTGTTAAGTAAATAGAACTTAACGTTTGGGAATTAGCAGTGCTGTTAATTTGCCCTGTACATCCAGATTGAGTCAGCATGTAATAACTATATGGTTGAGCATTACCATTAGCAGTAGCATCTAGGTAAGTAGTAGCTCCAAAAGTAGATACTGAGTCTAATTTAGTAAATCCAGTACCGTTATCTCTCCAAATTTCATATTCATTAAAATTAGTACTTGATCCGCTTGGAGGTACAAAACTTAATAATATCTGTCCGTTCGTCTGTACACTTACACATCGTAAATCGGGATTAACGATTACATTTCCTTGGTAAGTAAATATTCCATTTGCAGCAGAAGAAACAGAAGTACATGGTGCATTATCGCCAATTTCAATGATGTATTCGTAAGGAACGTTACAAGTTGAAATATTATCGGTGTAATTTAAATTGCTAGTTGTTCCAATTTGTGTATAAGCCCCTACACCCGTTGTTCTTCTTTTTATAATATAAGTTCCTGTTGAAGATGCAATAAGAGGATTGCTCATCATGTTCCAATTTAAAATGGCACTTCCTAAAGTTGCATTGCTAACGGTTAAATAAATTGTTGCTAATGTATCACTCGTGCTTCCGTTATCTGCAATTCCAGAACAACCTGATAATGTTTTTAAATAATAATATCTCGATCCGGAATTAGCATTAGCTCCATTATGAAGCCATGAAGTAGTACCATAAGAATTTACTGTGCCTACAAGACTGTAAGGCCCAGCTAATGCCGATGCTGAGTAGATTTCATATTTTGAAAAGAAATTGTCAGGGTCAGCAGGAGCCAACCATGTTACCTGCACATCGCCATTAGGTTGAACTGCTAAACATCGAATAGAAGGATTATCTAAAATATCACCTAAGGATGTAAATTGTTTAGCTGAATCAGAAGAGGTAGAAATACATCCAGATGCATCAGCAATTTCAACTTTGTATTGAATAGTAGTATCGCAAAGTGTTATGGTATCTCTAAATGTTAATGCGGCTGTCGTTCCTCTTAACACCCAAGGTAAACTTGGCACCACTCTTCGATAAACTTTATACTGCCCACTACTTGTTGCAGGTAATGGAGTTCTTAGAGCATTCCAATTTAAATCAGCAAAACCAAGTGTAGCGTTGCTTAGATTTAATTTTATAGAAGATAAACTGTCGGATGTAGAAGGAGAATCAAAAGTTGTTGTTGCATCACAGCCGGCTTTGGTTGTAATATAATAAAAGTGTGGTTGTGCATTTCCTTGGGCACCAACATGCGTGAATGTATTAGCCCCATAGTTGGTTACAGTTCCAATTTGAGTATAAGGTCCTGCTTTAGTTAGGGAATGGTAAATTTTATATTCACTAAAATAACTAGCGGTATCAGGTGTGCCTACCCAACTAATTTGAATGTCTTCATTCGGAAGAACACTTACACAACGTAATGATGGAGGATTAATTGTTGGAGCGGCAGCAGTTAATCTAGCCCCATCAATATTTGATCTCGAATCACAACCTTTTAAGTCATTATGAAGTCGTATATAATAGTTAATGGAGTCATTACATACAGTAACAGGATCTAAATAGCTGGTGTTTGATGTTGAATCAATTAAATTATATATTCCTGATCCTGCCGGTTGTTCCTTATAAATGAAGTATTTAGGATGTGAACCAATCGGATTTGCAGGTGTACGCAGTGGAGTCCAAGATAAACTAGCATTTGTTCCTACCTGTGAAACCTGTAAATACATTGTTGACAAGGTATCTGATTGTGGTCTTGGTAAGAGGTCACATCCTGATTTTGTTTCTAGATAATACCTAACCGAACCTGCGTTTGCATTTACATTGTTATCGGTCCATGTTAAATGTGTTGCAACACTATCACTATCAACTAATGCAAAAGGACCAGCGCCAATTGCACGATAGATATAATGTTTTCTGAAGTACTTAACAGTATCTTGCAAGCCCGTATCAGGTGGAATATCCCACGATAATGTTACTTTTCCACTCGGTAATACATCAGCACAATAGAGCTTGGATGCCTTCATTTCTGGTGGAGCTAAAACGACAATAGAAAGCGTAAAGAAGTTTACAGCCGGTGAAGGACAGAAACTATCGAAAGCTTTAACAACGAAATTATAAGTGTTTGAGAGCCGGACACACCCTACCGTTTTCGAAAGGTGGTTACAACTTGTTACCCAATTAAAGTTGATGGTGTTATTAAATAGCCCAAACCCCGTGGGGACGGTGGTTCCGTTGCCATTCACATCCGTTAAATATGCACAAGGAGGGAATGGACATCGACCACTATTAAAAGATTCGGCAGTATCTAATTGAATACCTGTTACATCAAATGAAACACTTTGCGGCATTGTTGAGGAAGTGTTTCCTACGAATTCGAAGTCAGTTGCTTGAATAGTGGTAAAAACGGTGTCGCCTGCGTATACAGTATCGACGTATTGGTTAAGACTTGCCTGCTGAAATCCATAGGTAAAAATAATACTTGTGTCAACATCAGGAGGAGTATTTAAGCCAGTCGCACCTCCACTATATGCTACTGTTCTATTGGCAATTAACGTGATTTGAATTTCACGATAAACTTCTGCGATTTTTATTCCACAACGATAGGATGATACTTTTGTAACTGTTACGAATGAACCTGTATTGAAAGACAAGAAAGACACAATTCCGGAATTTGGATTAAGTACCGCTGCCTGATTGTTTGCGTTTTGGGGTGGAGTAGGACTTGGTAATGGATTATTATAGGCATACCCAGAGGCAAATGGATAATTAGTTCCCGGATACGTCGTTCCATCCAATGGTCGTCCCCATTCGTAATATAAAGAATCACTCTCCTCATCTACTGCGTTGGATGAATAAGTAGTTGTATTACCAATCATTGTCGCCAACTGCGGACGCTCGGCAAAACGTGGAGAGGAGTCATAGCAAGGATTTGTATTTGTTGCATTGTAAGGAAACATTAAAGCACGAAGTGTGAAATTACCACCACCGCCTGTGCCTAAGTTGGTAACCCCAGCATTACGACAACAATCATTGTAATAAAAATACCATCCAGTAGCAGGAGGCACACCAGTTATTGTAATCCATGAAGACTCATAGATACATTCTAAAACGGCATTTAATTGTCCACCAGGAGTTGCACAAGTTGGACATGGAGGATTTTGTCCAGCCGTGCCAACAGGGGATAAATCCAATGTGCTTATTTGAGGACAGTTTATACCTGCTCCCCAACCTGGAGCATTGGTTTGTAAGGATACAGTGGTAGGTGCTGTAATTCCATTACAATCACGGTATAACTTCACGGTAAATTTAAATCGTCCGGCGTTGGGTCCGGATTTCTGACAAACCCATGTGACCTCACCCCCCATAAGGTGAGATCCGAAGGAATCAACTACTCCAACACAAAGAAGGAGCAAAAGAATACTCAGTATTTTTTTCATAGTAAATTTTGGTACTTACGGTTTTGGTCAATTGCGTGTAGCCAAATTTACAAAAACTAGTTTAATTAAAAAAATTAATTAAGGCCCAACAATCACTTCACTAAATGTAGATTTTACGAGGTGTTTTTGTGCGCAAAATTGAATATCTTCTGAGGTTATGGTTTTTAATCGGTGGATGTAGTCTAAGTAATGGTCAGTTGTCAGATTATTTAGGTAAAGTGTTTTGTGCCTGTCCGATAAAGCGAAAACTCCATCAATACTTCTTTGGAAGCTGCCGAATAAATAATTTTTCACCAATGTTAATTCTTCTTCAGGTACTAACTCGTTTTGCAAACGTTCTGTTTCAAAATAGATTTCTTTCAAAGCTTCATTAACAACTGTAGCACCGACCTCAGTAGAAATAAAAAAGTACCCATCGTTAATGTCGGTGGCTAAGCCGGACCCAATGCCATAGGTGTAACCTTTGTCTTCTCGAATATTGGACATCAACCGTGATCCAAAATATCCACCTAAAATGGTGTTTAATATGGTGAAATCATAATAATCGGGATGCGTCCTTGTAAACATTCTTTTCCCTATTCGGATAGCAGCCTGAACGCTATCTTTTTTATTAATATATAAAGATTTTGAATTTAATATATTTGTTTTGACGTTGTTTTTAGTGTTGGAGTGGTCAAATTTTAAATCTTCAAGCAATTGATAAATGGCTGTTTCTTGTTCAGAACTAAGTTTGCCTGCAATGAATACCGCTTTTAATTTTTTACGATAATGGGATTCATAAAAACTCGACAATACAGATTTGTTTAATTTATCAAAATCATCTGGTTGTGTTAATATTCCAAGCGGATGTTCGTTTCCATATAGTGTATTTAAAAAGTTTCTTCTAGCAAGGAAGTCAACTTTGTTTAAGTTAATAGCCAAGCGCTGTTTTCCTTGAGTTTTAAATGTTTCTATTTCTTCTTCTGCAAATGTTGGCTCACTTAAAATGGTTTTTAATACAGGTAAGGTTTGAAGTATGAATTTTCCAGTTGTATAAAGTGAAATATTGGCAAATTCATTTCCTGATTCAGTAATGAAATAAGCTCCATACTGATCAAGCATTTCCGAAATTTCTGCCGAAGTATATGGGCCACTACCTTCTTCAATTAAGCGATTACAACTTGTTGCTAATATTGGGTGCGAACTGTAAATTGAACCAGCTTCAAATACCAATTCAATTTTAATTACTTCCTGAGTTCCTGAATTTAAAGTAATAACAGGAGTTTGGTTAGAGAGGCTAGTTATTTGTGCTGCTGGAATTTCGATTCCACCAGGTTGTAATAAATTTGGAGCGATTAATCGATTAAGCATGTTGTTTAGACAGGTAAGTTAAAACTGAACAGTTTTCTTTGGTTAAAATAGATTCCGCAATGGAAGTAATATCTGCAGATGATATGGAATTATATATGGTTTCTTGTTCATTAACTAGGTTGGCATCTCCTAGCATTTCATAGTAGGCGAGGTTGAGCGCTTTGTTTGCAATGCTTAGTTCTGAAAATAAAAGATTGGCGTACGCTTTATTCTTGATTTTTTCCAATTCTTTATCTGGAACTCCTTTTTTTAAATCTGCAATCACTTTAAAGATGGCTTCTTCTGCTACAATGGGAAGAATACCATCAACTATTTTTCCTTCAATTAAGAATAAACTTTCGTCTAAATCTCCAAGCATATACGCTCCGATATCGGTAAATAATTTCTGCTCTTTAACTAAACGTTGATAGAGTCGTGAAGATTTTCCTCTTGATAAAACATCGCTTAAAAGGTCAGTTGCATAAAAATCCTTATCATATCTTGAACAACAATGAAATGCTAGATATAATTGATTGGAAGGGACATCGCTGTTTACTTCTAATCTTCTCATTTCTGTTTGCTTTGGTTCTTTTGGTAAATTACGATGTAAAAATTCAGTTGGAGGAATTGGGGCAAACCATTTTTCGCAAAGTTCTTTAGCGCGTTGAACACTGCAATTACCAGCTATTGTTAAAATAGCATTATTAGGCGCATACCATTTTTTAAAAAAATCTTTTACATCTTGCAAAGTCGCATTTTCAATATGAGATACTTCTTTTCCGATTGTTGCCCATTGATAAGGATGTACTTTGTAGGCAAGAGGTCTAAGTTTTAGCCATGCGTCGCCATAGGGTTGGTTTAAGTAGCGTTGACGAAATTCTTCAACTACTACGTTTCGTTGTACTTCTAAACTTTTTTCGGTGAAAGCAAGACTTAACATCCTGTCTGATTCTAGCCAGAATCCTGTCTCTAAATTTGAAGCAGGAATGGTTAGATAGTAGTTGGTGAAATCGTTATTGGTAAATGCATTATTTTCTCCTCCTGCTTTTTGCAATGGTTCATCGTAACTTGGAATATTTATTGAACCACCAAACATTAAATGCTCGAATAAATGAGCAAATCCTGTTTTTTCCGGATCTTCATCTCTTGCACCCACTTGATATAGGATATTCATTGCTACAAGCGGCGTGGTTTTGTCTTCATGAACTATCACTTTTAATCCGTTCGAAAGTTCAAATTTTTCAAATTGTATCATATTATGCGATTCGTAATTCTTCTATTTTTTTCTTTTCATTTACAAACTCGTTCCACATATCATTTAAAATTTCAGCCGCAGGTTTTATCTTTTTAAAATTAGCGGCCACTTGTCCTATTTCTAATTCTCCCTCCAGCATATCTCCCTCAAACATTCCTTTTTTAGCTCTAGCACGTCCAAGAATTTCTTTCAATTCATCCTTGCTTGCGCCACGACTTTGAGCTTCTTCTATTTTCTGATAGAATTCATTTTTTATTAATCGGACAGGGGTTAATGATTTTAATGTTAACGAAGTGTCTCCTTCGTTCATATTAACCACTTTGTTTTTAAAAACTTCGTTTGCAGATGACTCATCACTTGCGACGAAGCGTGTTCCAACTTGCACACCTTCTGCACCTAACGCAAAACAAGCTAACATAGCTCTTCCATCTGCAATTCCTCCCGCTGCAATTATTGGAATTTTAACAGTGTCTTTAATTAATGGTATTAAACAAAGGGTAGTAGTTTCCTCTCTACCATTATGTCCGCCAGCTTCGAATCCTTCTGCGACTATTGCATCAACTCCAGCAGATTCTGCTTTTAAAGCAAATTTAGTATTGGCTATTACATGAACAACAATAATTCCATGCGACTTCAAGAGGCTTGTCCAAGTTGCTGGATTGCCAGCAGAAGTAAAAACAATTGGCACTTTTTCTTCAATGATAATTTGTATGTGTTCATCGATATTAGGGTAGAGTAAAGGCAGATTCACTGCAAAATTATTACTCGTGACCTCTTTGCATTTACGAATATGTTCACGCAATACATCTGGGTACATGGAGCCTGCTCCAATAATTCCTAGTCCTCCTGCATTACTAACGGCTGCGGCTAAACGCCATCCGCTACACCATATCATTCCTGCTTGAATGATTGGAAATTTGATTTGGAATAATTCAGTAATTCTGTTTTTCATAATTTAAAAGAATAATTCTAATGTGGCTTTATATCTTGCCCCCATTTCTCTGATTAGAAACCAGTAAGGTTCTCTCTTGGGCCATCCTGTAGCTTCAAATCCTTGCGCATCAATATTCATTTGGTTGGCCATCCAGAGAATTCTGCAAAGATGTGATTTTTGACTAACTATAATTACAGGTTCGTATAAATAATGACGATTATAAATTTTTAAGGAGGCGTAGGTGTCCTCACTTGAATGATCAAGTTCAATAAGCGTGTCTTTCACGCCTCGTAATAATAATTCGGATTTCAAATCATTGGCTTCGTCATAATTTTTTCCATCAGAAAATCCACTAATAATTATCTTGCAGTTAGGATAATGGTTTCTCAGTACAACCACTGCTTGGACCCGTCCATTAAAAAAATAATTAGGATGTTTGCCACTCCGATATTCACGACCTGCTCCTAAAACCAATATGTTTTGAGACTTGATTTTTTCATTATTGAGGCCAATAATTTT
>JBJTMY010000241.1:0-22686 GCA_046073825.1 Bacteroidota bacterium | reverse complement strand
AGCCCTAATCCAGTACCTCCGAACTTACGAGTCGTATCATCTGAGGCTTGACTAAAACTTTCAAATATTTTTGCCAGTTTATCTTGAGGAATTCCAATTCCTGTATCGATAATACTGAACTTAATTTTTGCATTGCTATGCGATTGATCTAAAACCTCTGCTTTTAATGTCACCCCTCCTTTCTCTGTAAACTTTATAGCGTTTCCTACCAAGTTAGTAATGATCTGTGTAAATCGAGTTTCATCACCAACTACAAATTCCGGCAATTGCTTATCCAACATTTCATTTAAAAAAATTCCTTTTTCTTCTGCCTTCACATTTAAAATTAACTTCACCGTTTCTAAAGTTGATTTAAGTGGAAATGGACGTTTTTCTAATTCCATTTTACCAGCTTCTATCTTCGATAAATCGAGAATATCATTGATAATGACTAAAAGATTTTCTCCACTTTTACGAATAACTTCTAAGTACCTTGCTTGTTGCTCATTTAACTCCGACTTCACCAAAAGATTAGTCAAACCAACAATAGCATTCATAGGAGTGCGAATCTCATGACTCATATTCGCCATAAACTGATCGCGAAATTTTTGCGTCTCGATTAGGCTACTTTTTGTTTCATTTAATTCATAATTAGTTTTTGTTAATTCATCGAGCGTCTCATTTAATTCTTTCGTGCGTTCTTGTACTTCTTGCTCTAACTTTCGCTCACGATTACGCGCTTCGATTAATGCTGCATCATTCGAAGTTCTTAATCGACTAAACGTAGTACTAAAAACATTAAACACTAATGCAGGATATTTATGAGAAAGTTCGTAGAACTTTTGCTTTTTAATTTCAATCACCGTTAAAGTTGTTTTAGCAACAATAGTAGCCACTGCGTGACCATCTGCTAAAATACTTTCACCCATCATTGCTAATTGCGAAAGCTCTGCTAATAAAATATCTTCATTGTAAATTCCAGCGGTTCCATTTTCGATAATAAAAAGTGCGGATGGGATATCGCCTTTATGGTTTAAAACTTCACCAGGCTGATAAATTTTAATTTCAGATTCATATAACACCTCTTCCACTACGTTTCGAGGTATGTCTTTAAACAAGGTGCAACCTTGAATATAATCGATATTCATTAGGAATTGTTTGAATGGTAAAGATAATACACAATTTCCATCTGCCGCCTGCTAAATAAAAAAACGGTGATAAGAAACTTACCACCGTGAGAAAACACAAAAAATAAAACACTTATTTCTGAATTTCTAAGCGGGTAGAAATAACATTATCAGCCGTCACTAAACTTACGAGATACATTCCATTTGTTAAATGCGACAAATCGACACTTTGATTTGCATTCGTATGCTGGAAGAAATTTTCAAACACCACTTCTCCAAGTAAATTATATACTTTCAAAGTATATTCACCCGTATAATCGATTGTTATATTTCCGTTGGATGGATTAGGATATAATGACAGAGAATTATTTTCATCAGCACCTATACGTAGAGGCGTGGCGAATGTAGTAAGCGTGGTATATCCTGAATTGAATGTCCCTGTTGAATTACAATCTGTACGCACGTGGTACTCATAGGCCGTATTCGGAAGCAACCCTGTAATGGTTGCATTCGCAACTCCTAAACTATCATACACCACTTTCGTAGTATAAATGGTTGTTCCCACTTTTCTATATTGAATGCGATGGTCTTTTGAACAAGCATCATCAACCCAAGAAAACTTCACACTTGAGTTAGACAGCACAGTGGCAGTAACCGTTGGCTTGATGCAATCACATTGTGTAGTAAACGTTTTTAATGAGCCATAATTCGAAATGATAGTACCATACACACCTGCCATTTTATATTCGTAGGTGGTAAGAGGCAGTAAAGCATAAATCGTTTTATTATTCGTATCAGCAACGGTAGCTGTTTTCCAGGTAGCACTGTTTAATACATGATACATGATTTTATACCCAGTTGCACAACTGTTTTTTGTCCAATTAATTTTTGCACTTGCGCCAAACACATTCGTAGAAAACAATCCTGTTGGAGCCGCTGCGGCTTTGGAAACAATTGTTTTTGTTGTCGATGCTGCACATCCTGCCGCAGCGGTTGCAGTAACCGTATAAGTACCCCCAAGCACTTTAATAGATGAAGTGGTAGCACCTGTTGACCATACATACGATACTCCACCAGATGCAGTAAGCGTTGCGGTATCTTGCGGACATAACGTATCCGCAGTAGTAGTTATGTTAGCCGTTACCGAACATGGAGAGGCCTGCTGAAACGTTGAAGAAGTGGTATAAGTAATATCACCGGAAGTACTTCCATTATTATTTCCACCCAAGAAGGATCCATAAAAAGTAACCGCACCAACACCATTTGCAGGGGCGGTCCAATTAAATGACCAAGAACGGGTATTCGTGCCCGTTGATCCGGCTTGTGTATGCGTCACATATTTTGTACTGACAATTTTTGTAGCTGTTGAATTAGTAATTGTTAATGATCCTACTAAAGCACCATTCGCATTTTGCGGTGAGATTTCAAACCCGAATATGGTTTTACCAGATGACGTAACGGTACCTGTTAGTGTGTACGTTGTTCCAGGCACATAACCCGTAGAAGGAATGTTAGAAGTAATCCATCCGGTAACGGGTGTGGCAGTTCCAGAATGGCAATCGGTACAATTAACAGAACCAGAGGCTGGATCATTAGCTACTGCTGATGGAGCGCCGGTTGGATAACTGGTTGTTAAACTACTTAAAAAGGTAAGGGTGACGGTAACAATAAGCGAGGAGAGTACTACTAATTTTCGTTTCATATTATTGTTTTTTGGTTGATTTGAACGCAATTTGGCCATTTATTTTAAACTGTTTGCCAAATATTTTAAGCTTTTCGCCAAATCAGAGAAAAAAGATTCTGAACCGAAAAATTACCGAAGTGAGTCGGCATAAAAAAAGGTCTGTACTATTCGTACAGACCTTCCCCTACTTTACAATTTTATTTATTCAGCAATTACACGTACTAAAGAACATTCATTGCTTTTATTTGTGAATTTCACAAGGTATAATCCTTTGGCATAAGAAGATAAATCTACTTGAATCATATCTTCTCCCGTATCTACCGCACGACGAACAACCGCATTACCTGTTGCATCAATCACCTCTAAATTTCCAGCCTGACGAACTTGGATGTTTACCAATCCATTTGTTGGATTGGGGTAAGCAGATAATAACGTTGGTTGTTCTTCCACTAATCCTGTTGTGGTAACAGTATAGATATGTACAGTTGTACTAGCCATACCAGATGCAGTTACTCCACCAGCAATTAAAAATTTATTTCCTACAACAGCATGCGAGGAAGCAAAAGTTAAAGAAGGCAATGCTGATGTCGTCCACAAGCCTGTTAATGTATCATAAATATCTACCGTAGTAAAGCCATTTGAACCAGCGGCATTGGCACCACCAGCAAAAATTAATTTAGAACCTACAGCTCCACCAGCAATCATTTGACGGGCTTGTGATAATGAATCAACCGCCCAAAGCCCTGTATTCATATCATAGATATCAATAATTTTTGACAAAGAGCTTGTGCCGTATAAACCACCTGCAAAATACACTTTACTGCCTAAAGCAACGGCGCTCACTTCTGTACGAGCAATTGATAAAGCAGCAGTTGTCCAGGTACCCGTTGCCACATCATAAATATCCACCGTATTGTAATAACCATTATTATCGTTTCCACCTGCGAAGAAAATTTTGCCACCATTCGCAACAGCCGCCATCCCTACACGCGCTACAGAGATAGTAGAGGTTGACCATGTTTGTGTAGTGGTGTCATAAATATCTACTGTATTATAATAGGTTTGACCCATGCCAGATTGACCACCAGCAAATACCATTTTATTTAGGCAACCTGCACCAGCCATATACGCTCTTGGCACCGACAACGAATTACTATTGGACCAAGTGCCTGTTGATGCATTGTAGCGATCCACACGATTATACTCTGATAAAATCCAATCGTTAGCTCCACCTGCAAACATCATCCAATTACCACAAGAGGCACCTGCAACTCGCGAGCGACCTAATGAAATAGAACCATTAATCCAGTTGTTAGTAGATAAGTTATACAAATCATACGCAGCAGGAGGAATACTAATATTCCCAATACCACCAGCAAACACCACCTTTCCATTGGCTGAGGCAGCTCCCATTAGACATCTCGGACTATTCATGTTTGCATTGGTCCATTGCGCATTGGCAAAGTGCATACAAAAAGAAATGATTACTAATAAAGTAAATTTTAATTTCATAATTTTTGTTTTTATAGTTTGGTTAGTTTGATTTTAAATAATATTTACTTCAGGAATTATTTTCACTTGAAATTTTTCGAACACTGATTGCTGAATAGCTAAGGCGAGCTGATAAATTTCGTTTCCACTTGCATGACCATAATTAACCAGCACTAAAGCCTGATCTTTATGTGCACCGCAATTACCTACCACTTTACCCTTCCAGCCACACTGCTCAATAAGCCATCCTGCTGCTAACTTGTATCCATTATTTGTCGGATAGGCGACCACGTTAGGAAACAACATTTTCAATCGTTCGTATTCGCTAATAGAAATTTCTGGATTTTTAAAAAACGAACCTGAATTTCCTAGCAAAGAAGGGTTCGGCAATTTGGCACTTCGTATAGCAATAACTGCATCACTAACATCTTTAATTGTGGGAGATTCCACATTCATTGCTTGTAGCTGTTGTTGAATAGCTCCGTAAGTAGTATTCACTGTTGGATGCAGCGACAATCGAAAAGTAACTGCTACAATAAAATACTGATTTCGTTTTTCATTCTTAAAAACACTTTCACGATAACCGAACTTACAATCAGCGTTAGTGAATTTCTCAATTTTCAATGTTGCCAGATTTAGCGCTTCTAATTCAAAAAACACATCTTTCATTTCTACTCCATAAGCACCAATATTCTGCATAGGCCCAGCACCAACACTTCCCGGAATCAAGCTCATATTTTCAACACCTCCGAATCCAGAATCAATACAATACAAAACGAATTCGTGCCATACCTCACCCGATGCAGCTTTTACCAAAACAAAATCTGCATCACGACTTACCACCTCTATCCCTTTCAAGCAATTATGAATTACCAAGCCTTGATAATCTTTTGTTAAAAGCACGTTACTTCCTCCTCCTAAAAACAGCTTTGCAACATCGCGAAATTTTTCATCTTGGTATAAAAGAATTAATTCCTCGATGGAATTCACTTCCGTAAAAAAGGCAGCCGTAGCTGATAGTCCAAATGTGTTATAGGGCTTTAATGACTTTTGTTGCTCGATCTTCAACATGCAACGAAGTTACTATAAATACAAATAAGTTAGTATCCGTATTTATCTTTCCAGCGATCTTTTAAAAACTTACGCAGCTCTGCTTCTCTTGCATTGTTTCCTGGCTCAAACAGTCGAACATTCTTCAAACTATCCGGCATAAATTCTAAGTCCACAAAATTATTTTCAAAATGATGCGCATACTGATACCCTTCTCCGTATTTAATATCTTGCATAAAGGAAGTAACAGGGTTTCTTAAATGAAGCGGCACAGATGGATCTCCATATTCTTGAATAAGCTTACGCGCATTTTTGTAGGCCATATAAGAAGCATTACTTTTAGGTGAAGATGCTAGATAGATAGCAGTTTGTGAAAGATTCAAAGCACATTCGGGATAACCAATCATCTCTACTGCTTGAAAGCAAGCCGTTGCAATTAACAAAGCGTTTGGATTGGCATTACCTATATCCTCACTAGCCAATACAAGCATACGTCTTGCAATAAACTTAGGATCTTCTCCGGCATTCAACATCCGCGTCATCCAATAGACTGCTGCATTCGGATCACTTCCCCGCAACGATTTGATAAATGCAGAAATAATATCATAATGCTGCTCACCATTTTTGTCATATTGAGCAATGCGTTGATGTGATAATCTCAACACAAGTTCATCAGTTATTTCAATGTTATTACTTTCGGCAGCAGTGCAAACCAACTCTAAAACATTCAATAATTTTCGACCATCACCACCTGCTATTTTAAACATAGCTGATGTTTCAATTACTTGAATATTTTTTTGTGACAACCACTCATCGTGGGATATTGCATACTCTACAATTCGTAATAAGTCTGATTCAGACAGGGCATTTAATATATACACCTGACAACGGGATAACAACGGACGAATCACTTCGAAGGAAGGATTTTCGGTTGTAGCACCTATCAAAGTGATTATTCCCTGCTCTACAGCTCCTAATAAAGAATCTTGTTGCGATTTATTAAAACGATGAATCTCGTCGATGAATAAAAGTGCTTTCCCATTTTGCTTCGCTTTCTCAATTACTTCTCGTACATCTTTCACACCGGCATTTATAGCGCTCAGTGTAAACATGGGCATCCCCATCGACGTAGCTATAATGCTCGCTAAAGAGGTTTTGCCAATACCTGGTTCTCCCCAAAAAATGATAGAAGGGAGCGTTTTATTCTCAATAAACTTTCGGATAATCCCATGTGGACCAGTAAGGTGTTCTTGGCCAACAATATCATCTATTGATTTTGGACGTAAGCGTTCTGCGAGTGGAATGTGATTCATAACAGGATTATTCCGTCACAGACAGAACCGTGATTTCAATTCGATTATTCACCTGATGATCTTCTTCTATGCACAATAAATTCCCTTTACACTGATTAAGAATTTTCGTAGATCCAAATCCTTTAAACTCCATTTGGGTAGCAGTAACGCCTGCTTTAATTAATGCTTGCTTAATACACTGCGCACGCTGATTAGTAAGCGTAAGATTATCAGACTCACTGCCACGCACATCCGTAAACGAACCAATTTGAATTTTTATCCCTGGGTTATCTTTTAAAATAGCAGCTAGTAATTGAAGTGGCTCATCGGCACTTGGTAACAAATTGGCTGTTTTTTTATTAAAGGATAATCCATACCATATAAATGGCTTATTAATTTGAATTTCTTTTAAATCAAATTTAACTGATAAGGTATCCGATTGTTTAGCTCCATGTGTATCGAATGAATATTTTTTCAAGTAATGATTCTTGTCGTTGCACCTCAATTCATAAAGATGCTCTGGCTCCACATTAACGGTTAATACGCCTGCATCATTGCAAGCATATTTCTTCAGTAATTTACCGTCTCTAAACAAAGAAACTTTTGCAGAAGCAATAGGATCATGAGTCAATAAGTCAATAGCTAACACATTCACTTCAATTTGAGGAGGCGTCTTTTTAAATTCATAAATCTTATCAAATCCATCACCGCGATTAGTTGATAGGAAACCATTCATCCCCGATTCATCGCAGATATATCCAAAGTCATCTTGGGAAGAATTAACTGGATACCCAAGGTTATAAGGTTTCGACCAAACACCATTTTCTTTGTCTGACTCATATATATCCAAACCTCCCAAACCAAATTTTCCATCCGAAGAAAAATAAAGTACTGAATCATTAAAAAGAAAAGGGAACATTTCATTGCCTTCGCCATTAATTACTTTCCCTAAATTTTCCGGCTCTGACCAAAGGGCATTAATCTTCGTAGATTTATAAATATCTGTACCACCATAACCCCAAGGCATGTTCGCACAAAAATACATAACATCTCCTTTTGAGTTTAATGTTGGATGTCCAACAGAATATTCTTCACTGCCCAACTTAACAGGGCCAATAATTGTAGCTGTCGTATTTTCTATTTTAGCTTCAACTATTTTCAATACATTAAAATTCTTTTTATTCTTCTCTACTTTATTACTGCTGTAATTATTACGCGTAAAATAAACAATTGAATTAAACGTATTAACAGTTAAAGGTCCTTCATTAAACTTTCCATTAATATCACCTTTTAATGCTACCGCTTCCATCCAGTTTCCATTGTTCGATTTTTCACCATAATACAAATCAAAATACTGCATGCCTGTTAAATCAGATTTCAAATTCGACATACCTCGATGATACATATCCGAAACAAAAATAATCCCCTTCTGATAATAAGCCGGACTAAAAACATTCACACCTGTATTACAATAGCGGATAGGCCTTACGTTATAAAGATTCGTGTCAGCATAAAACAGAAAACCACTATCACACACGTTTAACAAATTCTTTGTTTTACTACTAGCAGTGTTTACAGATTTATAAACTTCAAGGTATTTTTTTGCTTCCTGGTATTTTCCATTTTTCACCAACAACTCTCCAAGGCGATAATTCCATTCTACTTTTGGGTTAGGAGTTAGAAAAAGTTTTCTATACCAAAATTCGGCCTTCACTGTATTATTCATATTGTAATAACAATCTGCTAGATTTACCGCGGCCTCATAATTGAATTCTTTCGATAATACATATTCATAATCTGCGACAGCAGGTGCATAAGCAGACAACAAATAATTTTCATTTGCTGTACGTAAACGAATATTCACACAGCCGCTAAACAGTACCGCGATTAACACAACTAAAAGATACTTTCTTCTCATTTTAAAAATAACGTGGTGATTTAATTTTTAAAACTGGATATCCGAAGTCATAACCCAACATAAGTTCATGCGAACCAGAATTATAATTACTAATGCCTCCTAAAGTAATATCATAAGAATAACCTACTCTGAACTTTCTGTTGATTTGATATTCAAACAAAGCAACGATTGCATCATTAGAACGATAAGATGCACCTACCCAAAAAATTTCATTAAACAACAAATTAACATTTAAATCATATTGCATTTTTGCTGCTCCTTCCTTCTTAATTAATAAAGAAGGTTTGATTTTAATATCATGTTCAGTTTCTATTACTCCCCCCATTGTAAAATAAGTTCTTCGTCCTAAGTGATGAATTTGTTTTGACTCTTCATTCATATTTTCCGACGGTTTATAATTTACTAGATAAGGCACTGAAAGTCCTGCATAAAACATTGGTCGATAAAAGTACGCACCAAATCCTGCGTTCGGTAACAAGCTGGTAAACGTATTATAATCAAAAATTTTATCACCTGGATCCCAATATGTAAGTTCCACTACATTCGAACTAAAATTTGTTGCACCCATTTGTAAACCTATACTCAACTTACTCACATCACCAATTGGCAAATGATAAGCAGCAGAAACATATAAATCCGTCTGATTTGTTTTCCCAATTTTATCTTTTTGAATAAATGCGCCCATTCCTAATTTTTTTGAGGGCAACATACCATGGATACTTCCTGAATAGGTTACTGGTGCGCCATCAAATCCTACCCATTGCTTTCGATACATCATAGTAGTACTCACAAACTCTTTACTTCCAGCATAGGCCGGATTTAAAATTAATCCATTAAACATATAATGACTCACCAACGGTGTTTGTTGCGCCATTAACGATGACGAACAAAGCAAAAGCAGAAAAAGCAATATCCTTTTCATCGTCTTAAATCGATATAGGTTTTATAAAATTTATTTAACGAATTCAGTTTTAATACAGCAAAATAAGTTCCGTCTGACAACGTATTTCCGCTATTATCACGTCCATCCCAGGTATTCGAATAATTTTCTTTGTGATAAACAACTACACCCCAACGATTAAATATTGTTATTTCATTATCAAGAAAATCCTGAATCCCTTTCACTTCAAAATAATCATTGTACCCATCGTTATTCGGAGTAAACGCATTAGGCAATAAAACGGGATCTAAACAATCGATGGAGTCTCTAACAAAAACAGTAACAATGCCGGTATCACGACAAGTTCCATTCACAACAATCCAATTAAAAATGTTAGCGCCATAGTTTAAGTTACTAACTTGTGTAAAAGGGTCTGCGGTATCAGCTATAGCAATACCATTTGCATTATACCAATAACCATTTCCAAATTGAGGGCGAGTGGCATTTAAACTAATTAGATTTCCGCACAGCGTCTGATCACTTCCTGCATTGGCAATAATTTCAGAAGCCACATTTACTAAAACTCGGTCTGAATCAGCACACACTCCATCGGAAACAATCCACAGCATTTGATAATCTCCAATTGACAAGTTGGAAATAAGCGTAGTATTACTTGTAGAATCCGCAAACAAAACAGTAGATGGTCCTGAAGTAACCACCCAACCACCAATTCCATAATTCGGAGCTAATGCATTTAACGACGTACTTGTTTGACCGCACACATTAAAGTCTGTTCCTGCATAAGCAATTAACTGCGGTGGTTGTGTGATAAAGAATGTTGAGTCTTTTACACAACCGTTATGATCCGTTAGATAAACTGTATAAGTTCCAGCTTGTAGGTTAGATACATTTTGAGAGATATTTCCATTACTCCAAACATAATTATAGGGAGATGTACCTCCAGAAACGTTAAGAATAATCGAGCCATCATTGCTTCTGTGACAAGACAAATTATAAGGAGAATTTAATATTGGAGCAAACCCATTAACCGCGATAGGTTGCGGTTTATTAATGACCACGGTTCGTACGGCAATGCAATTGAGTGCATCCGTCACCGTTAGTGTGTAGGCACCACCTGTTAGATTAATCACATTTGCAGTGGTATCGGGTAAGTTACTCCAAGAATAGGTATAAGGCAACGAGCCACCGGTAACTGAAATAGATATATACCCATTATTCACGTCCGGACAAGTCACATTTCCAGAATCAATTGCAGCTATTATTGGTCCGTTAATATTACTTATGTTAACAATAATTGAAGAAGAGCAACCAGAACCATCCATCGCCACCAAAGTATAACTACCTGCAAATACATTCGAAAGCGTATCATTATTGGTAGCATTTGACCAATAATAATTGAAATTTCCATCTCCTCCTACTGCATTAACTACCGCGGAACCATTATTAGTTCCACAACTTGCATTTTGCACAGCCAATAAATTGACTTGTATTTGCAAAGGCTGATAAATCGTATAGGACTGACTTGTGGTACAACCTAAATCATCAGTAACAATTAGAGAGTATCCTCCTGCTGGAATATTTGACAGATCTTCTGTATTCTGTCCTACTCCAACCCACTGATAAAAATAGGGCGACAATCCACCTCCAACAGCAACATCAATACTACCGTTGCTAAGACCATTACAACTTACCGAATCAATAGAAACCAACGTAATTACTGGACTACCAGAATTAATTAATGAATCGGATCGTGTTGCAGTGCAACCATGGCTATCCGTCACCGTGAGTGTATACAAACCCGTATTAAGCCCTGCAATTGTAGAGGATGTCTGTCCTGTATTCCATAAATAATTATAGGGCAATGTACCACCATTGACAATTACCGAAATTCCACCATTACTTAAATTACATTTTGGCTGAGTTAAAAAAGATTGAATTTGAATTGGATTCGGTTGAAAAATGGTGTCAATCAAAATACTCACACAACCATTATTGTCTGTTACTGTTAGCACATACTGACCAGCAGGCTGATTCAATAAATTTAAAGAAGTTGCACCAGTCGACCATTCATACGTAAATGGTGGTTCTCCCTGACTAAGGCTTGGGTAGATACTTCCATTACTTTCATTAAAACAATTTACTTCATGAACTGAATCAACGGCAATAGCGGTTGAATTAATATTACCCACCGCAATAAACTTTTGAGCTATACAATTATTAAAATCAGCTACAATTACAGAATACACCCCTGCGTATAAATTCTGAATGGTATCATTGGTTAAGCCATTAGACCAGTTATAACTATAAGGGACTATACCTCCTGAAACAGCAATGCTAATTTCTCCATTATTATTCCCACATCCTGCATTATCTACAACTGAAGATATACTAATGGAGTCCGGCTGAGAAATAGCGTAGGTTTTTCTAACTGTGCAACCATATACATCTGTTACTGTAACTGAATATGTACCTGCTATCATATTAACAATATCTTCTGTAACTGCATTGTTATTCCACAAATATGTATAAGGCCCTACGCCGCCCTGAATATCAATATCAATAATACCAGTTGCACTATTATAACAATTCGCATTGGTTACTTGCGACTGTGCGACAACCGGTCCTGAAATATTAATAACCGTTTGACTAGCATTAGCTGAACAACCAAGGTTGTCCGTTACCGTTAGTGTATATGTTCCACTCGACAAATTAGAAATCAATGAACTTGTTGAACCCGTTGACCACAAGTAAGTATAAAATCCATTCCCACCATTAATCAACGTATTTAATGACCCATCCGCATGACCGCAATGCTCATCAGAAGGAACAAAGGATATTCCTAATGGAGGAGGGGCCACTAAAGTATAGGAAGTTTGAGATGCACAGCCTGTAATATCTGTCACTGTAAACACATAATTTCCTGCTGCTAAATTTGTGTTGTTATAAGAAGTAGTTCCATTTGACCAAAGCATTTGATAAGGTCCTAACCCTCCAATTACATTTACAGTTAACTGTCCGTTACTATACCCATTACAAGTAGGATTTATTTGCGTGACTAAACTAACCGTTGCCTGTCCTGAATTAAAAATATTAACTGAATCAATTATAGAGCAGTTATTAATATCCGTTATAATTACGGAGTAATTCCCAAGGGCCTGATTGCTAATCGTATTGCCCGCAATTCCATTACTCCAATGATAAGTGTAATTTCCTACTCCACCATTTGCAGTAACAACAACAGATCCATTTGACAAATTACAATTAGCATTGGTGACATTAAACGATGCTGTTATTTGAGATGGTTGAGTAATTGCAAATTGTTTAGATGTTGTACAACCGTTTATATCAGAAACGGTTAATGTATAATTTCCAGCTAATAAATTAGGGTTATTTAAAGTGGTTGAACCATTACTCCACAAATAAACAAATGGAGCAGTACCATTTGTTAATGAAACTGCAATTGAACCAAGACTTTGATTAAAACAAGTACTATTTATTACGGTGTCCGTAATAATAGAAGGTCCAGGATTGTTTCCGACAGCAAATGTACGTTGAGAAGAACAAAGACGTGCATCCACCACCGTTAGTGTGTAGTTACCGGCAAGCAGACTGTTGACGGAGGAAGTTGTCCCACCACTACTCCAACTATATGAATATGGTGATATCCCTCCTGAAACCTGAACGCTTATCGACCCTGAACTTTGTCCGCAGTTAGCTGAAACAATTATAGGAATAATACTTATGGAATCAGGTTGAGTAACTGTAAATTGTTGCCCAGCAATACAACCATTCGCATCCGTAACAGTAACTGTGTAATCGCCCGCACTAATATTTGAAATATCTTGAGAAACAGCACCATTTGACCAGAGGTAAGTATATGGTGTAACTCCAGAACTTACCAAAATATCAAGTGCTCCATTACTACCTCCATAACAAGATACGTTGGTTTGATTTGATAACGTTAGTACAGGACCGTTAGTATTTTGGATTGTGAAATTTCTTTTTCTAGTACAACCATTTGCATCTGTAACCGTGACAGAATATAATCCTGCATTTACATTTACAAGCTGATTTGAAACAGAATTATTATTCCATAGATAAGTATATGGTCCCACTCCGCCAGAAGGGTTAACCAAAACAGATCCATTAGCTTGCCCACAAGTTGAATTTACAATTGTAAAATTAGCTAATGACAAAAATGATGGTTGAGTAATAAAAAACGACTTTGTTCCTGTACATCCATTCGCATCCGTAACAGTTACACTATATGAACCGTTAATTAAGTTGGATATATTTTGGCTTGTTGTTCCATTAGACCAAAGAAAATTAAATGGTAACGTACCATTATTAATACTGATCGTAATTGCTCCAGTACTATCACCATTACATAGTACATTGGTCAGAGAGTTTTGTATTACTACCGGAGAAGGCTGAGCAGGGACAACCGTATTTTGCAAAATAGAACAGCCATGATTATCAGTAATGGTAACTGTATAATTCCCTGCAGCAAGACTATTAATTGAGGATGATGAATTTCCATTACTCCACAAATACGAATACCCCGGTGTACCTCCTGTAGCGGTTACTGAAATCGTTCCATTACTTTGATTACAAGTAGAAGGATTAGATACGAATGAAGCAGAAATATTAGCAGGCTGATTAACAATATAACTAGCGGTTGTTGAGCAATTATTAGCATCTGTAATTGTAACGGTATAATTGCCTGCCGATAGACCATTTGCATCTTGCGAAGATTGCCCATTACTCCAATTATAGTTTAACAGTATCGTACCAACAGTAACAGAAATATTAATAGACCCGTTACTTCCACCATAACAAAGTGGATTCGTAACAATCCCTGATGTAATTGATGGGCCAGCTTGATTTGTTACTGTTATACTTTTTACCAATGTGCAACCATATACATCACTAATTGTAACGGTATATGGACCTGCAGTAATGTTATTAATTGTTGATGTTGTTGCACCAGTATTCCATAGGTAGGAAAGTGTACCTGAACCACCCGATGCAACAACTGAAGCGCTTCCATTTGCAACACCACAAGTAGTATTCACGGAAGATGTAGTAGCAGTGATAGCAGGTAAATCTGTAACTGTATAAGTGAAGCTATTTGAACAACCAAGACTATCTGAAACAGTTAAAGAATAAATACCAGCAAACAAATTGGAAATATCTTCTGTAGTAGCACCATTAGACCATTGGTATGTATAAGAACCACTTCCACCTGTGATAGATAAATTAATCGCTCCTGCATTTGCCCCATTGCAAATATTTCCTACAACTACATAACTTGCCACCTGTATCAATGAATTTTGAAGAATATTATATACTCCCGTCTTGATACAATTGTTGCTATCGGTAATTGTTACAACATAACTTCCTGCAATTAAATTTGAAATTGAATTCGTTGATGCACCAGTGTTCCACAAATAGGTATATGGAGCAATACCTCCCGAAGTAACTACTTGAATACTTCCTGTGTTTCCACTATAGCAACCGATATTAGTTACGCTTGAAGTAATTTTAAGGGTATCGGGAGTAACAAGTGTATTCGTATAAACAGCAGTACATCCACTTTGATCGGTAATTGTTAGGGTATAATTGCCTCCTGCAAGATTGGCAATACCGGATGAGGTACTACCATTATTCCATAGGTAATTATAAGGAGGAGTACCACCACTTACCGTACTTGCAATTGAACCATTTGGAGAATTCCAACAGCGCGGATTCGAAATGGTAAAAGAAGCAGTTGGTGAACCGGCACCAGTTACAGAACCAGACCAATTAGTAATGCAGCCATTATTATCAGTAACCGTTAAAGAATAATTACCCGCACTTAAATTAGTAATAAATGTTGACGCCCCTCCATTACTCCATGTGTAATTATACGGAGAAACTCCTCCGGTAACATGGGTACTCACTGACCCCGAATTCGCAATACATCCAGCATTAGTAATTGTAGGATTAATTGCAATTGCAGCTGTTTGATTGATAGTATAAGAAGCAGTTGCCGTACAATTATTTGCATCGGTCACTGTAACTGTATAAATCCCAGCAGGAATTCCAGAAAGGTCTTGAGAAGTGGTGCTATTAGACCACTGATAACTATATGGAGCTAATCCTCCATTAACCGAAATATCAATTGCACCTGTTGACAAACCAAAACAGCTAACATCAGTTTTTGAAACGAGGGTTAATGCAGGACCGGTAGTATTGGCGATAGCCATATTTTTACGACGAGTGCATCCATTTGCATCAGTTACTGTCACAGAATACGATCCCGAACTGACATTAACAACTTGATTTATTGTTGAACCATTGCTCCATAGATAAGTATATGGGCTTACTCCTCCTGCAGGATTTATCTGCGCAGAGCCATTCGCTTGTCCGCAAGTTGTATTAACTACACTAAAATTAGCAAGCGATAAGAAGGCAGGCTGCGTTATTGTAAATGATTTTGAATTTGTACACCCATTAGCATCTGTAACTGTAACAGTATAAGAACCGTTTTTAAGATTTGATATGTTTTGTGTTATGGCGCCATTTGACCAAAGGAATGTAAAAGGAGCTGTGCCATTGTTCACAGAAATTGTTATTGCACCTGTGCTATCGCCATTACATAATACGTTTGTCAATGCGGATTGAACTACCACTGGTGGTAAAGTTGCCGTTACAGTTACTGAACGAATAATTGAGCATCCATTTATATCTGTAATAGTAACTGTATAGTTTCCGGTAGATAAATTAGTGAGAGTAGAACTAGTGCTAGCGTTATTCCACAGATACAAATAGGCACCAGAACCACCACTTGAATTTACAGTTGCCGATCCATTATTTAAATTGCAAGTAGTTGCCGAAGAAATTATATTTGCTGATAGCGCAGTAGGTTGACTAATAGTAAATATATTAATATTTATACAATTTCTCGCGTCAGTAATATTGACAGTATAAACTCCGGCCGATAAGCCTGATACATCTTGACTTGTTTGTCCATTACTCCAACTATATACAAGCGGACTAGTTCCACCTGTAACAGTAATATCAATGGCTCCATTTGAAGCACCATTACAGGATACATTTGTGGTAATTGCTGAAGAAATTGATGGAGCAACTTGATTAACTAACAATGCAGATTGTAGCGTTGTACAGCCATTGGCATCAGTAACGGTTAATGAATAAGTCCCTGCAGCCAAATTATTTATACTAGTACTAGTTGCAGCATTACTCCATAAATAGCTATATCCTGATGTACCACCATTAACGGTTGAGGTTATCCGTCCATTTAACGATCCACAAGCAGGGTTAATAATTGAAAATGTTATAGCAAGCAAACTTGGCTCACTAACATTATAATTGGACAAAACAGTACAATTATTTACATCAGTCACAGTTACCGTATAAGTTCCTGCAGCAAGTCCATTTATATCTTGTGTCGTACTTCCATTAGACCACAAATAACCATAAGGAGCAGTTCCTCCAGTAACACTAATATTAATACTTCCATCTGACGATCCATTGCACAAATCATCAGTAACAACTCCTGATAAATTTAACGAAGTAGGCTGATTAATGGTATATGATTCCGAAGTAGTACATCCGTTATCATCTGTTACCACTACGGAATAATTCCCTGCAATAACATTTTGTAAATTTTTACTTGTTGAGTTATTGCTCCATACATAACTGTAAGGACTTACACCTCCGTTGACAGTTTGAGTAATTGAGCCATTACTTTGGCCAAAGCAGGCAACATTTGTTACCGATGCATTTATACTAATTGCTGAAGGTTCACTAACAGTCATTGATGATGATGTATTGGAACATCCGTTTACATCAGTTACTGTTACCGAATAAACTCCAGCATTTACATTCGTTAAATCTTCCGAAGTTGAATTGTTACTCCACAAATAATTTAGCAATCCACTTCCACCAGTAGCAGTAATATTAATTGATCCATTGGCACCACCAAAACAAGCAATATTTGTTACCGATGCATTTATACTAATTGCTGAAGGTTCACCAACAGTCATAGATGATGTTTCGGAACATCCGTTTCCATCGGTTACAGTAACAGTATAAGTTCCAATCCCAACAGCCAATAAATCTTCTGCTATTGAACCCGTATTCCAGTTGTAGTGGAAGCTTCCAGAACCTCCACTTGCCGTTATATCTACCTCCCCATTCGTATAACCATAACACGTTACATTATTTACAAGATTCGTTATACTGAGAACCGACGGTTGTGTCAATAAAAAAGTAGAGGAAGCAATACAACCAAGACTATCTGTGACCGTAACCGTATAGTTTCCTGCTACAAGTCCATTAATATTCTGAGCTACCGAGCCATCATTCCACAAAAATGTATTTCCTCCATTACCGCCTGAAACTGAAACATCAATATGACCATCATTATACCCAAAGCAGCTAATATCTGTTGTGCTTCCTGCAATAGTTAAATTAGATGGCTCAGAAACATTAAACGACAAATTTAAACTATCACCTGTTGCATCAAAGACAGTACAAGTATAGGTTCCAGCAGACAAATTGCTAATATCCTCTGTAGTCTCATTGGTAGACCAAAGAAACGTGAAGGGAGCATTCAATCCAGAAACCGTCAAATCGATAATCCCATTCACCCCTCCACTACAAGTAACAGGAGTAATCGAATCGATTACATTGATGTTTCCAGACAACCCTTTAGTATAGGCGTTACCGTTATATCCAAAAATCAAAGCAATCAAAAAAGCAAAAAAATACTTGAAACTACTTTTTTTAGTCATAATATAGTGCAGCAAGCGCAAATTTGTAACGGGCAATTAAAAATAAAATGGAATACCCCCCATTACTACAAATTTAAAAAAATAAAGTCAATATCAGACCTCTACAAAGAAAGTGTTGACAAAATACCCGGCATTATGCCGATAGCCAAAGAAATGATAGCACCTAGTACAATCAAAGTCAATTGGCCCGCATTTAGGGTAATTGACGAAGCTTCTCCATTATCTTGCAGTGAAGTGAATATTACTTTGAAATAGTAATAAACACCGATCAGTGAAGATAATACCGCCACCAAAGTCAACCAGGTATATCCTGATTGGATTGCACCCAAGAAAATATAGTATTTAGCAAAGAAACCAGCCATTGGAGGGATACCCGCCATCGAGAAAACAAGCGCACTCAGAAACACTATCACTCCTTTGTTGTTTTTGGCTAGACCCTTCAATGAATCCAATGATTCATCACCCGCATGAGTCATAGCCTGCATTAAAGCAAACATACCCATACTTGCTACTGAATAGGCCGCAGTATATAGGAAGATAGCATTCGGTGAAATCTTATTCATTGCCACAATAGCCATCAACATATATCCAGCATGTGCGATACTTGAATAGGCCATCATGCGCTTCAAGCTTTTCTGATAAACAGCTAAAATATTACCACCAATCATGGTAACAGCGGAAACTATGGCCATTGTATGAGCCCAGAAACCGGTAAGATCATGGAAACATATACTAAATAACCGATAAAAGGCCGCGAAAGCTGCAGTCTTAACAACAGTAGCCATAAATGCCGTAATAACAGTTGGCGCTCCTTCATAAACATCTGGTGCCCAAAAATGAAATGGCGCTGCCGAAACTTTAAATAATAATCCGACCATGATTAACAACACCCCTGCATATACAAACATGGGTGTGTTTCCAGCTGCTTCTGATGTAGAAATTACCGATGCAATCTTTGCTAAATTAAATGTAGCAGTAGCTCCATAAATCAAGGCAATCCCAAATAATAAAAATCCTGTGGCAAAGGACCCCATCAGGAAGTACTTCATACCGGCCTCATTGGATCGCAATTCAGACTTATTGCTTGCTGCTAAAACATACAAGCTGATAGACAAAATTTCTAATCCAACAAAAAACATCGACAAATCGGAAAATGCCGTCATAATTATAGCTCCGGTTAACACAAATAATATGAGTGCCGCATGTTCGGCCATATTGGTTAAAGAAGTGAAATAATCTTTTGAAATGAACAACCATAACAAAGTAACAATAATCATTAACGATGAAAATGCTAATGAATAATTATTAAAATGAACCATTTCATGATAATAGGAAAGGTCGGTATTCCATGCCGAAACCGCAAATCCCAACCCAGCTAACAATCCTGCAACGATTAATGGCAGTAATATTTTTTTAAATCGAAGTGCATCGGCCATCATTGCCGTAACACCTAATAAGGAAATTATGATCAGTGTATTCATAATTAATTAAGGTCTTTTACTTGTGCCAATAGATCTTCTAATGCTGGTCCAGCAGTTTGAAGAATTGGCTTAGGATAAATACCACCAGCAATAATTGCTAGTGCAACAACTACTAAAACTATTTTTTCTGTCAGGTGTAATCCTGTAAACTCTATGCTTCTCGAATGGGGCTCTCCCAACATGACTTTTTGGTACGAACGCAACATATACACAGCCCCAATAATAACGGTAAGTCCGGCAAATACAGCCATCCAAACATCATATTGATAAACGCCATTTAATAACAAAAATTCACCAACAAACCCATTGGTAAGTGGCAATGCAACAGTGCCTAATAATATGATTAAATATAGAATTGTAAATACTCTAGTATTATTCGCCAATCCACCAAGTTCATCAAGATTTCTTGTTTTCATCCTACGGAAAATAATATCCGCAATAAAGAATATACCTACCACATTAACACCATGTGCCAGCATTTGCACCATTGCACCTTGCATTCCTTGAATGGTCAATGATAAAATACCGGCAGCTATTAATCCCACGTGAGCCACTGATGAATAAGCTATAAGTCGCTTAAAATCTTTTTGCACTAAAGCCATTACTGATGCATAAACCACTCCTATGATAGCCATAATCATTGCAGTGTTGCCCCATTGTGCAAGACCTTCTGGTAAGAATGGAATCATCCATCGAATCAAACCATACAATCCCATCTTCAACATAATTCCTGATAACAACATGGTACCCTGAGTAGGAGCATCCGTGTATGTATCCGCTTGCCAGCTATGTAAAGGAAAAATAGGGATTTTAATAGCAAAGGCAAGAAAGAAACACCAAAACAACCACGATTGATCACTTGCAGAAAGCGCTGTTGAATAAAGTACATTGATATCAAAAGAATGCGAACCTGGCGTTTGAAGGTACACATATATTAATCCAATTAACATCAACAGAGACCCCGTTAATGTATAAATGAAAAATTTCAAGGTAATGCGCACTCGATCTTCTCCACCCCAGAATAGGCAAATAAAATAAATTGGAATTAATGCTAATTCCCAGAAAATATAAAACAAAAATCCATCCAATGCCGCGAACACGCCCACTAAAGCAAATTGCATAAAGAGCATTAAAGCATAGAATGCATTGGCATTTTTATATTCATGGCGGAATGAGCTTAAAATTATTAGTGGCATTAAGAAATTAGTTAATGCAACCAACAAAATACTGATCCCATCTAACCCTAACTTAAAACTAATTCCTAAATCTTTCACCCACCAGTAATCGACTACGAACTGGTAAGTCATATCCGATTTAAACAGCGGAATGATAACACTACTATTACTCTTCGTACCGCTCGTTGCTTCATTAGCTTGTTTGCTTTTAGATAAAGCAAAAGTGAAAGTGTTTGCATTGGGTGCGTCACTCGTTAACTTAGGAATTTTAGCGTATTCATTTACGTTGTTTAAGTCGGATATGTCGTACCAGTTCCTAGTTGATTACTGGTGGGTTAAAGAACTTGGAATTAGTTTCAAGTTAGGATTAGATGGTATCAGTATTTTGTTAGTTGCACTAACTAACTTTTTAATGCCTTTAATTATTTTAAGTTCTTTCCGTCACGATTATAAAAATGCGAATGCACTTTATTCATTGATGCTGTTTATGCAATTTGCATTGATTGGTGTATTTGCAGCGCTAGATGGATTCTTATTTTACATATTTTGGGAGTTAGCATTAATACCCATTTATTTCATCTGTTTATTTTGGGGTGGAGATGACCGTGTTCGAATCACACTTAAATTTTTCATTTATACATTAACAGGGTCGTTGTTGATGTTAGTAGGATTAATCTACGTTTATTTACAAACGCCAGGAACTCATTCATTCGATATCAATGTAATTTACTCAACTGCACTTTCAGCGTCAGATCAATCATGGTTGTTCTGGTGTTTCTTTTTAGCCTTCGCGATTAAGATTCCTATCTTTCCATTACATAGCTGGCAAGCGGATACTTATACTGATTCGCCCACACAAGGAACGATGTTGTTATCAGGAATCATGTTGAAGATGGGATTGTATGGATTAATTCGTTGGATGATTCCATTTTTACCTGACGGAGTGGAGCAATGGGGAAATGTCGCTATGATAATGTCCATTGTTGGTGTGGTTTACGCTTCGGTGATGGCATTAGTACAAAATGATTTCAAACGATTAATAGCTTATTCTTCTGTAGCTCACGTTGGATTAATTGCGGCGGGAATTTTCGCGATGAATATTCAAGGTATGCAAGGGGCCATGACACAAATGCTTGCGCATGGTGTTAATGTGGTTGGAATATTTTTTATTGCAGATATTATTTTCCGCAGAATGAAAACTAGAAATTTAGATGAGTTAGGTGGGTTGGCAAATAATACGCGAGTATTTACAATTCTATATTTAATTGTTTTGTTAGGTTCGGTAGCGTTACCACTTACGAATGGATTTGTTGGTGAGTTTTTATTATTAAATGGCGTTTATCAATACGATGCTTGGATGGCTGCTATTGCTGGATTAACAGTGATATTAGGTGCAGTATATATGCTTCGATCTTATCAGAAAATAATGTTAGGCGAACCACATGCACGCAGTATTGAGTTTACTGGTTTACATCAAACAGAAAAAATAGTTTTAATAGTTATAGCATTGGCAATTGTTGCTGGTGGTATTTATCCAAAACCAATTCTTCAGATAGCAGGACCTGCATTAGAAGATTTGTTGGCACAAGTAAAAGACATTAACTGATTATGAATACACTTATCATAATATCTCTCCTAGGTGTTGTGGCTATGATGGCCGATGCCCTTCGATTTAAAAAAGTATTATTACCCATTATAGTTGCAGGATTACTGGCAGGACTTGGATTTGCTATTTCATCTTGGAATACCAACTTGTCGTACTACCATGATATGGTTTTATTTAATAA
>JBJTMY010000240.1:0-22611 GCA_046073825.1 Bacteroidota bacterium | reverse complement strand
TTTTTCTAATGTTGCAAGATTTTGTTTGTGTTTATCTTCTAAGGTTTTCCATTTGAAAATTTCGTTTTGTAGTATTTGAAAAGTCTCATCAAGCTGTAGTGTGGAGTATTCATTAATAGCAGTGCCTTTTTCTTTGGCAATTGTTATTAAAAGGTTTTTTGTCTTCTGATTCAAGAAGCTAATCTCATTACTCAGCTGCTTATTAATAAACAATAATTTGTTATAAGCATCAATCGATGCTGTACTCGAACGTTCTAATAGTTCATTTTGTATTTTGATATCATCAAAATGAGAGGTCATTGTTTGAATGACTAATTCAAAATTTGGATGAGTGCTTATGTCGCTTCCTAATTGATTAATGAACAGATCGCGCAGTTGGTTTGATTGCATAAAGAAATTTTTAAAGTTTCTTTTCTACAATAAAAAGCTACAACTTGTTACGTAATAACGAAAATAGGAGGGGGGTAATTTGACAAAAATTCAAAAAACCTTACAAAAATTTAAAAGTTGGGTTTAAGCATGTACTTTGTGTAAAACGCATCGATTACCGCTACCGCTTCTTCAGGGGTATCTACGAGGGTAATCAGATTAATATCTTCAGGATTAATGTATTTTTCTTCAATCAAAACATTAATAATCCAATCAACTAATCCTTTCCAATATTCCTTACCAACGAGAACAATAGGAAACTTTGCAATTTTACCTGTTTGAATGAGTGTAAGTGATTCAAAAAGTTCATCCATGGTTCCAAACCCACCTGGCAATGCAATAAAACCTTGAGCATATTTCATAAACATCAGTTTTCTGACGAAGAAATAATCAAACGTAATATTTTTATCTGCATCAATGTATGGATTACAACTTTGCTCGAATGGGAGTTTAATATTTAATCCTACCGATGTGCCTTTTGCTAGTTGAGCACCTTTATTAGCAGCTTCCATTATTCCTGGTCCACCACCGGTAATAATTCCATATCCTTCAAGTGTAAGCAGCCGTGCAGTTTCTTGCGCCATCAAATAGTATTTACTGTCTGCAACTGTTCTTGCAGAGCCAAAAATGGTTACACATGGACCTAATTTACCTAGTTTCTCAAAGCCCTCAACAAACTCACCCATAATCTTAAAAACCTGCCAGGTGTCTTTCGATTTACGTTCTTGTTTGTCTTTTTCAGAGAATGCCCTTCTGATTTTTGCTTCTTCGTTATTCATAAGTAAATTAAATCAAACGGAATTAATTCGAAAAGGTTTTTTTCATCCAATCAAATTCCTCTTTCAAATATTTTCCGGTAACCGATTTTTCTGATTTTGTTATTTCATCGGGTGTGCCTGTAGCTATGATTTGCCCGCCTTTGCTGCCCCCTTCAGGACCGATATCGATGATGTAATCAGACATTTTAATTACATCCATATTGTGTTCAATCACTAATACGCTATTACCTTTATCTACTAATTTATTAAGTACATCCAATAATATACGTACGTCTTCAAAGTGTAGTCCAGTGGTAGGCTCATCTAAAATATAGAGGGTGTTTCCTGTATCTTTTTTCGCCAATTCAGTGGCTAATTTTACGCGTTGGGCTTCTCCTCCTGATAACGTAGTGCTTTGCTGCCCAAGTGTAATATAACCTAATCCAACTTCTTTTAAAGTTTTTATTTTATGTCGGATAGAAGGCATGTTTTCAAAAAAGTCAACTGCCGTTTCTATACTCATATTCAATACATCGTTAATAGATTTACCACGATACCTTACATCTAAAATTTCACGGTTATAGCGATGGCCATTACAGTTTTCACAAATCACATTTACATCGGGGAGGAAATTCATTTCAATAACACGCATACCCGCACCTTGACATGTTTCACAGCGTCCTCCTTTTACATTAAAGGAAAACCATCCGGGAGGATAGCCACGCACCTTCGACTCGTTTAACTGCGCAAATAAATTTCTGATATCACTAAATACACCAATATACGTTGCCGGATTTGATCGTGGAGTTCGTCCAATTGGCGATTGGTCAATTTCAATTACTTTATCAATATTTTCTAGGCCTTTAATTTTTTTGTAAGGCAATGGTTTTTGACTAGAACGATTGAAGTGTTGATTAAGGATAGGGTAGAGTGTTTCATTAATCAAGGTTGATTTTCCACTTCCTGAAACGCCAGTTATGCAAATCAGTTTGCCGAGTGGGAATTCTACCTGAACATTTTTCAAGTTGTTGCCTGTACATCCCGTTAACTCTATTTTATTGCCATTCCCTTTACGAATAGCTGTTGGTCTGATTTGTATTTTACCTGATAAATAGTTAGCGGTTAATGTATCAGAACTGATAAGTTCCTCGGGTTTACAACTCGCAATAATTTTACCTCCGTGCTGCCCAGCTCCATAACCAATATCTATCACATGATCGGCTGCCATAATCGTTTCGCGATCATGTTCAACAACAATCACCGAGTTACCAATATCTCTTAAATTTTTTAATGATTCAATTAATCGAATATTGTCTCGCTGATGAAGTCCGATACTGGGCTCATCCAAAATATACATCACACCAACAAGTTGCGAACCTATCTGAGTCGCCAAACGAATACGTTGCGATTCTCCTCCAGATAGTGATTTAGAACTCCTGTTTAGCGTAAGATATTCAAGACCTACATCAAGTAAAAATTTTGTGCGTTTGGTAATCTCTTTTAATATTTCTTTTGCAATGGTGAGCTGTTGTTTCGATAATCGCTTTTCTACACTTAACGACCATTCGTAAAATTCAGAAAGATCCATCGCACTTAATTGACCAATATGTTTTTGATCAATCTTAAAAAACAGGGATTCTTTTTTCAACCGACTCCCGTCACATTCGTTACAGGTGATGTGTGTCATGAAACTCTGCGCCCAGTTTTTCATTTTCGCGGACGCTACTTCGCTTTCAATATGCGATGCAATAAAACTTGCAATTCCTTCAAAACTAGAAACAGTTGAATTGATACTTCCAGAAACAAAATCAGATTCTACATTAAAAATCTCGCTTGAGCCGTATAAAATAATGTTTAGTGCCTCATCGGGAATATCTTGAATAGGCGTGGCTAATGTAAACCCATAGCGCTTGCCAATCGTAGTTATCTTGCTAAATATCCAGTTGTCTTTAAATTCACCTAAAGGAGCAATTCCTCCTTGCTTAATCGATTTACTTCTATCAGGAATTATAATATTAACGTCAATTTCAGGAATGGTTCCAAGTCCATTACACTTTGGACAAGCACCATATGGAGAGTTAAACGAAAAGCTGTTGGGAGCTGGTTCATCGTAAGAAATACCGGTTACGGGACACATTAAATGCTGACTTAAATGCTGCACCTTGTTAGTTTTTTCATCCAACACCATTAACGTTCCTTTGCCATGTTTCAGTGCTAACTTGATGCTGTCCGTTATGCGTTGTCTTGAATCCTCATTAATCACTAAGCGATCAATAACAATTTCAATGTCGTGTGTTTTGTAACGATCCGCTTGAAGCCCCCTTTTTAAGTCAGTAATTTCTCCATCTATTCTAACCTTGACAAATCCAAGCTGCATTATTTGCTGAAACAGTTCACGGTAGTGTCCTTTGCGGCCTTTTACAATAGGAGCAAGTAATAAGGCATTTTTCCCATCATACGATTTGAAAATTACGTCTAATATTTGCGCATCAGTCATGCGAATCATTTTTTCTCCGGAGAGATAGGAGTACGCATCAGCAGATCTTGCAAACAACAAGCGTAGGAAATCGTATATTTCAGTAACAGTTCCAACGGTTGAGCGGGGATTCGTATTGGTGGTTTTCTGTTCAATTGAAATAACCGGACTTAACCCTTTGATTTTGTCCACATCAGGTCTCTCCAAATTGCCTAAAAATTGGCGAGCGTATGCAGAAAATGTTTCCATGTACCTGCGTTGACCTTCTGCATAAATGGTGTCAAAAGCCAAAGAACTTTTGCCACTACCGCTTAGGCCGGTAATCACCACTAACTTATTTCTTGGGAAAACGACATCTACATTTTTTAAGTTGTGAACGCGTGCGCCGTAAACTTCAACCCATTCTTCTTCCGAAAACATTTTGATTCTATAAAATTAACCTTCAAAAATAGTAAGAACGAGCATAAAAAAGCGAGACCATCGAAATATCTTTCAGGGTTAAAACCAATAAAAATGAATGTACGGAAAGAAAAGTAATAAAATACGAACCTTTTAGGAATTGATTCGTATTACTATTAACTCAAAAGGCTAAAATGCTAACCAATAAAGCCATAACTCAACTGAATTTAAAACTTTTCCTACTTGGGATGGTAATGGTTTTCTGCACAAAATTAAATGCGCAGTCTCCCATTGCAGCTTTTAATAATTCGGTCTCTATTGGTTGCGCTCCTGTAAACGTTCAGTTTACGAATGCCTCTCAAAATGCTATTTCTTACAGTTGGAGCTTTGGTAATGGCAACAGTTCTACGTTGGTAAGTCCGAGTAATGTTTATTTAAATGCCGGTTCATATACGGTTACTTTAACGGCAACATCAGCCAATGGCCAGGTTAATAGTACTTCAAAAACTATAACAGTAGTTGCAACGCCAATTGCCAATTTTAGTGTTCAAACAACTTCCGGCTGTCAGTCTAGTCAGGTGTTCAGTTTTCAAAACTCATCCATGAATTATGATTCATGCTTGTGGGATTTTGGTGATGGAACTACAAGTTCAGTAACAAGTCCTCAGCATATTTATAATATACCCGGAGTTTTTAATGTAACCTTAATAGCATTTAATAAGCAATATGGATGCTCAAATTCTAAGACAGTAAATTCACTTATTACAGTTAATCCCAAACCTGTAATTTCATTTTTTGTGAATGATTCTATTACGTGTGATAGTGCAAAAATATTTCAGTTTACTGGTGTTGCAACAAATGTGACGAGTTGGTTGTGGGACTTTGGTGATGGCACCACATCTACCTTGCAAAATCCAACTCATGTATATCATGATACAGGGTATTTTTCTATTTCAGTGACTACACAATCAAATAACGCTTGTCCAGGAACGTTGACAAAAAACAACTTTATACATATTAAGTATAATCCGAAGCCGATCATCTCCACTAGTTTGTTTTCAGGTTGTCAACCATTGTATGTAACGATGAGTGTGCCATACAACCCGAGTTTTTCTTATCAATGGGATTTTGGGGATTCAAGCGGATTAGTCAATACGTTTATTACCTATCATACTTTCCATAATGCTGGAGTTTACAACCCAACAATTACTGTTAATTATAATAATGGTTGTACGAATGCTTCTTCTTTAAATAATTTAACTGTTTATCCTAAACCATTAACTAATTATACCATTTCAAACTACGTAGGTTGTGCACCGTTATATGTAAACTTTATCAATAATACTCCTGGGAGTAACAATACTTATTTGTGGGATTTTGGTGATGGAAATTCTTCTACACAACAAAATCCTATTTATGCATACGTGAATGCAGGGTCATATCATGTTTCGTTAACGGTAACGTCCGCAAACGGTTGTTCGTATGGTTATCCATTGAGTGGATCCGTTATCGTATATTCTCCAGAGGCAAATTTTACTCCTGATGTTACTACTGGTTGTCCACCTTTAACCGTAAACTTTAATAATTATTCTACTGCAGCCTCCTCTTATCTTTGGGTTTTTGGTGATGGCACAACATCTACCTTGCAACATCCTTCACACGTTTATACTAACGTGGGTGTATATACGCCTAAGCTGATCGTTTACAGTGGTACTGGCTGCTCTGATACCTTAATGTATCCAACGCCAATCAACGTAAGTTACCCATCGGTGAATTATGTTTCACCTGCGCCAATTATTGGTTGTGCTCCGTTCTCAGCAAATTTCGCCGACAACAGCGCCTCAAGTCAGTGGTTGTGGAACTTTGGTGACGGTACAACATCTACCTTGTCAAATCCTCAGCATACATATAACGATTCCGGCACTTATATAGTGAGTTTGACTACTTGGGGTGTTAATGGAGGGTGTGAAAGAACAATTTCAAATTTTCAAACATTTATAATTGATGAGTCTCAGCCTGGATTTACTTATACCGTAAGTCCTTGTCCTCCTTATACCGTTCAATTTACCGATACGAGTCATAATGCAGTTGCGTGGCATTGGTCATTTAGTGATGGCGGAAATGCAAATGTTCAAAATCCGGTTCATGTTTTCCCTGGCTTAGGGAACTTTAATGTAAGTCTGACAACAACTACCGCTAATGGATGTCCGACAAATGTATCCATTAGTAATGCCGTTCACATTACAGGGCTTGGAGCAAATCCTTCAATGGTATGTACTGATTCAGTTCCCCCTTTTAATGTTCTTTTTCATGCCAACTCAACAAATGCCACGTGGTGGCTATGGGATTTTGGTGATGGAACAACTTCCAGTCTAGAGAATCCTACACATATTTATACGACCAATACATCTTATAATCTATCGTTAATTGTAGGAAATGATAGTTGTTCTTATTCTTTGAGTTTTCCGAATACAACTTTGGGACATGGATCATCAACCGGTGGCTCACTTGGTGGAGGCGGAGTGGTAGTAGTACCTCAGGAAGTACATTGCGCTCCATATAAAGTGAAGTTTTATTCCCCATTAAGCACTGGTGCAAGTTGGCTATGGAATTTTGGTGATGGATTTACTTCTTCGGATCCAAGTCCGGAACATACCTATGTTGATAGTGGTACGTTTATTCCAAGTGTGATCATTACAGGTATAAATGGTGTTAATGATACAATGTATTATCCGATTCCATATTATGTAGTAAAGCCCGTCACAGATTTTACGATAAATACTACCAATTTATGCAATGGCGTAGTTGTAACTGCTTCAACTACATCGGCAGCTAATTCCTATCATTGGAATTTTGGAAACGGTTTAACCTACACATCTCCAACTGCCTCTAGTAATTATCCTTTAACCAATGCTTCGTATTTAATTAGTTTGAATATCACGGATACCAATCAATGTAACTCCTATGTAGCAAAATCATTTCAGGTGAATGCGACTTCGCCAATTTCCAGCAATGTACGCCGAACATGTGCAAATACTGACGTAACGTTTAACGCAGGAGCAGTAAACTATCAAAATTATTTCTGGAATTTTGGTGATGGGAATTATTCAACACTAAAAGATCCAGTACACGCCTATGTAAATGCTGGATTGTTTCCTGTTTCTTTAATTGTTGTTGATGTGAATGGATGTTCGGATACCTTTAATCTCGCTTATCAAATTGAAGTATTTAATCCTAAGGCTAATTTTAGCTATACATCATCCACTAACTGTAGTACTATTAGTGTCCACTTAAGCGATAGTAGTACTGGAAATACTTCTTGGAAATGGATATTTGGAGATGGTACAATCTCGACCAATGTAACCACATTTAAGGCGTTTTATAACCCCGGGTATTATGATATTACCTTGGTTGCATACGATAATATTTGTACGGACACTATGACTGTACATAACGCTATTTATGTGAGTCGCCCGAAAGCAAACTTTACTTACACACAGTCGTCAGTTTGTTTGCCTATTACTGCTAGTTTTCAGGATTTAAGTATTGACGCCGCTAAATGGCATTGGGATTTTGGTGATGGAACAACGGATTCAGTTCAAAATCCTATTCATGTGTTTACAACAAAACCTGTCAATCCGATAACGTTAGTTATTAATGATGTTAATGGATGTCAAAAAGATACAACCAAGCAAAACATTGAAATTACCTATGCTGATTTTGGATTTTCTTCTACAGGAAATTGTAATCCAGTAACTGTTTCATTTGCTGATTCCTCTATTAACCCTATTTCATGGCTTTGGAGTTTTGGAGATGGCACATCATCTACCGATTCCAACCCAACTCATACTTATAATTCGAACGGGTCTTATAATATTACACTTACTGTTCAATCAGCTGAAGGATGTTTAAGTACAATACAATTGGATTCCTTAATTAATGTTGGTCAAACAAATGCCGATTTTCATGCAGACTCTACAGATGGTTGTCTGCCATTTTTAGTGGGATTTACAGATCAGTCGTCGAATGTGATTGCATGGCAATGGGATTTTGGTGATGGATCTTCTTCCTCTAATCAAAACCCCAATCACGTATATACATTGCCTGGCAAATATACCGTTCGATTAATTACGCAAAATGCATTCGGTTGTTCAGATACGATTGTGAAAAATGAGTTGATCAATGTTCGTGGTGCAGTACCTAATTTTACACTGAGTGCTACCAATGGATGCGCTCCAGTGGTAATTTCCTTTAGTAATACATCAACAGGAGCTATTAGTTATTCTTGGAATTTTGGTGACGGTTCAACCGATTCTTCCACCAATGCTAATCATGTTTATGCCAATCAAGGTACGTACACCGTATCTCTTTATGCTTATGATACTACTGGATGTTCTACCCTTTATTCTTATCCAAATCCAATATTAATAGGCAATAGCCCGATATTAAATTATACTATTTCCTCAAGCGTTGGTTGTTCACCATTTACACTTACTATCAACGATTATAATACAATTGCAGATAGTCTTGTATGGGATATGGGCAATGGAGTGAAAATAACTGGCGCACATCCTATCTATACTTATTCAAATGCTGGAAATTATATTATAAAGCTGTTAGCATATAATCATGGAGGATGCACTGACTCTTTAACTTATTCAGACACGATTAAAGTTTATCAAACTCCTTCAGCAGCTTTTAGTTCAAACATTCAAATAGGATGTAATCCATTGCCGATTCAATTTTCAAATACCTCTACCAATCTTGTTAATCCTGTTTATCTCTGGGATTTTGGTAATGTAGATTCTTCTTCACTTTCAAATCCAAATTATACTTATGATAATAGTGGTGTGTACTCACCTTCATTAATTATAACCAATGAAGGGGGCTGTAGTGATACTTTCAATTTAGGTAATAATATTACGGTGTACGATAAAAACCCACCGATTCCAACAGCAATAAGTTATGTTACCGTTGAAAATAATACGACTGTTAGAGTTACATGGCCAGTAGGCAATGAGCCCGATATTACTCATTATATTATATATCGATTAAATCCAATTACCAATCGATATGATTCGATAGCGAATGTATTACAACAAAGCAATTCCTTTATTACTTATTTAGATGCAAATTTAAATACACTGCAAAATACATATACCTACAAAGTACAAGCAGTTGATTATTGTGGCAGTTATCAGCCATTGTCAAATCTTGTGGCTCACAAAACAATAGAGTTAAGTGCTTCCGGTGGATTTATGAAAAATGATTTATCGTGGAATGAGTATCAAGGTTGTGATTTCTCGCACTATGAAATTTATAGAAAAGAAAACAATTCTTCCAGTTTGGTATATTTAACCACTGTTCAAAAATCGATTACACATTTTAGTGATACTACTGCTTTTTGTCAAGGAGAATATACGTATCAAATTAAAGCTGTTTCTATTTGTCAGGATGCTCGATTTGACTCCTGGAGTGATACGGCAAGAGTGATAACGAATAGTGATTTAAACAAACAGTTTGTAGATGTTACAAGGACAACAGTGGTAAATGATCAATATACACTCACCGAATGGTTGGCGCCTGCTTATCGTTCTGACCTTGTTGTTAATTATAATGTATATCGTTCAGTTGATCAAGTTAATTATAATCATATCGCAACAGTGCCTTCTCAACTATTATCGTATGAAGATTACAATGTAAATGTTGATGCGCAAAATTATTACTATAAAATTGAGGTGGTAAATACTTGCAACATGAATACTGAGCAGGGACGCATAGGGTCGTCTGTTTTATTAGATGTTTATGAAACAGACATTACGAATATTTTGAAGTGGACTAAATATACCGACTGGGATGCGGGAGTTGAAAAGTATGTTGTTGAAAAGCTTAATGCAAATGGTATTTGGGAACAAATAAAAGTTGTATCAGGAGCGATTACTGAATGGGAAGAGAAGTAGCTCCCTTGTCTTTTGCTTTTCGTATCGCCACATTTAGTTCATAACCAATAAGCATTACTAAGGAGTTTATATAAAGCCAAATCAAGATGATTATTAATGTTCCAATTGACCCATATACTTTATTATACCTTCCGAAATTGGTTACGAAATAATTAAAACCTAACGAAGTTGCTACTAAAAGAAAGGTGGCTAAAGAAGATCCTGCAGTAACAAATTTCATTTTTTCTCTTTTAGAGGGACCGAAGAAATAAAGAATCGATATTGCTGTAAAACATAGGGTGATTAAAATGAACCACTTTCCAATTTGTAAAAGCAATAAGTGAAATATATTCTCCAATAAGAGCTCTTTACTAGTAATGTAATAATAGATCAGTTCGCTGATAATAATAAGTACAATTGCTAGAATAACAAGCAAAGCTAAAAGTAAAGTAATCCCTATCGATAAAAATCGTTGTTTCCAAACAGGTCGATTATCTTTTCCATGATAACTTCTGTTGAACCATCGCATCAACGCCATGATACCATCAGTGGAAACAAATAGTGCGAAAAAAAATCCGAAGGATAATAAGCCACTGTGCTGATGACGGACAATGTCTTCTATCGTGTTGTAGGCAGCTATATAGGTGTTTCCAGGAAGTAACGTTTTTATAAGCAACAATAACTTGTTTTGGAAATCATCAATAGGTATGTAGGGTATTAATGTAAACAAGAAAATAATAGAAGGGAAAAGAGCTAAAAGAAAACTAAATGCTAATGATCGTGCTCGTGTTTGTAATTCACCTTCCTTAATTCGCTTGATAAAGAAGCTTGCTACAAAGTATAAAGGGATTCCTTCAAATCCAGGTATTTTTAATTGCTTTGATACGTTAATAAGAAATAATACTGGAAGCGAGTTCGCAATTTTATGACGAAGCTTTTTAAACATTAGGTGATTTTTAAACTTAAATCAAGACTTTTAACAGAATGTGTCAATGCCCCCATCGAAATGTAATTGACACCTTTTATTGCATAATCCAATATGTTTTCTTTGGTAATTCCGCCTGAAACTTCAATTTTACATTGTCCATTAATTAATTGAACGGCTTCTTTAATCAAGGTAGGATGAAAGTTGTCAAGCATAATTCTATCAGGAATGCCGGTATTTAATGCTTCTGTGATTTCCGCTAAGCTTCTTGTTTCAATTTCAATTGGAATACTTAGTGATTTCTCTTTGATATAAGCACTAGCTTTCGCAAGCGCATTTTTAATTCCCCCCGCACTATCAACATGATTATCTTTAATTAGAATCATATCATATAAGCCAAATCGATGGTTTACACCCCCTCCAATTCTTACAGCCCATTTCTCTATCATGCGATTGAGTGGTGTGGTTTTTCGAGTATCCAATATTTGAATGTCGAATGGCGCCAATATCATTGAGAGTTCATGGGTAACGCTTGCGATGCCACTCATGCGTTGCATACAGTTAAGAACTAGTCGTTCTGCAATTAATATACTTTGAATGCGGCCTTCAACAATAAAGGCAATTTCTCCCACTTCAACTAAGTCGCCATCTTTCTTAAAAAGCTGTATCGATAAATCAGCGTCCACCTGATTAAAAATTAATTGAGCCAACTCAACCCCAGCAATCACTCCTCTTTCTTTAACAAGTAATTTGGCTTTTCCCGTCTGCTCATGACTAATAGTTGACAAAGTGGTATGGTCTCCTTCGCCTAAGTCTTCTATTAGCGATTGTTGAATAAAAGTTAAAATGTCCATGCTGTGGAAATATGGTGCAAAGTAAATAAAAAAGGTTGCTACTTTAAGCAACCTGATGTTTTTATTCCTTCATAAAGCGCAGTTCTTGTATATTCACTGAACTGCCTGATATTTTAAAGTAATAATAGACTCTATAGTTTCCTGATGAGGTGGTTAAATTTCCAATGGCATATTTAGCCCCATCTTTCGATTCACCTCGATGAATAATGGAAAAAGATCTTGGGGTGTTTTTGTTGAAAAAGTCTTTGATGATTTGTTCAGCTTGAGCTTTACTATACACATCTTCCTGGCTAATTAATGTTAAATCGACTGAGTTGGAAAAAAACCTGGAAACTGATTTCGCATCTCCTGATCTGATGGCGTTCGCTATGTCTTCATACGGATCTATTTTAGCCATTAAACTATAATAGGAGAGAGAGGAAAGTATTAAAAAGAAAACAAATTTTTTCATAATTTAATTTTAAACGCGCTCCCAAAAATCAAGCCATTCAAAACCATGGATAAGCAGGATGATTACTCTGCAATGATATACTCATTTTTTGTAATTTTCAACCCTGTTAACATGATGTTTTCAACATACTACCATGAAAGTTAAATTGATTTCCATACACAAAACTAATGTTAGTTGGATTGTTGTCGGAATGCAAGAATACAGTAAGCGCTTGGGTAATTATATTCCTTTTGAGCATATTGAAGTCGAAATTAATTCTCAAAAATTAAAGACCAAAGATGCAATTATGAATGAGGAACATAAAAAGTTAAATCAATTATTGAAAAAAACAGATTATGTTGTTTTACTTGATGAAGTTGGAAAAGAATTTAATTCGCTGCAATTTGCCGAATGGATTAATAAAAAATTCGTATCCGTAAATAATGATTTAGTGTTTATTGTTGGAGGTGCTTATGGCTTTCATCCGGATATCAGAAGTAGGGCATCTGAATTCATTGCGCTTTCTAAAATGACATTTACTCATCAGATGGCAAGATTGTTTTTTACAGAGCAATTGTATCGGGCTATGACCATCTTAAAGAATGAGCCCTATCACCATCAGTAATTACTTTAACAAAAGCTGGCGGTAAATTTTCAGATAGGAAGCTACACCTGATTTTAGTGAAAAGTGACGTTCTCCAATTGATCTTAATCTGTTTTTTTCGTTCGGGTTCTTCTTCGCTACTTCAATGAAGTCAATCGCACGGATATACTCTTCTTGAGAAAAATTTCTACAAATAAATCCTGCATGGTTCGATTCAAGAATGGTAGTAGTATCTCCAATTCCATCATTGGTAATAGTAGGAATTCCCATACATAACAATTCTGCTTTTTTTGTTGGAGAGCTGGCTATTTTCGAAAAACTTGGAGTGATAAAGTAAATAGTTGCATCACAAATTGATAATATTTCGGGTAGCTCTTTTCGAGTGGCCGATTGAATTACTAAATCCTTCACATCGATTCCTCTTTCATTCGCAAGATTAATTATAATTGTTGGATCTTCATGTGTGATAACTAAAAACTTTGCATTTTGATTTTTCGATTTTAACACCTTGAAAAAATCCAACATTTTATCAGGCATGTACCAAGTGGAAATGCTACCTAAATATGTTAGAATAAAATCGTCTGCATTAAATCCAAGTTTGCTTTTGATTGAACTGCTTGTATTTCCTGTGATTTTATTGAAGTCAAAATGGGATTCATCTACACAGCAAGGAATAACTTCTATGATTGGTGTATTCCTCTCCCTGATTTTATTTATTTCAGGAATTGCAGCGTTAGTAAGTGATATTATCTGACTCGCATCTATAAATAGTTTTCTTTCCGTTTTCTTTAGCGAGTGATAAATGAAATTAAAAAGTGGATTCTTTCGATTCCAAATTTTACCTTCAATACGTTCGTCAACCCAAAACCCCCGCATGTCAAACAAGAATGGAATGTTTAATTTAAACTTTAACATTCTTCCAACTATTCCTGGAATGTAACTACGGCAATGCACTAATTGAAAAGGATTTTTATGATGAAGTTCAAGTGCTTTTCTTCTCAGTCTAAATAAATCATAAAGGGTGCTTAGCACGGGAGGTCGTTTTGTATAGGATAGAGGATGCCACTTGATATTATTGTTTTCACAAAGATTGAATATTGCTTCTCTACCTGATAAAAATTTATCTGGTTTTTCAAAACTTATTAATTCAATTTCAAACCCTTCTCGACTCAGTCCGCAGAGGTAAGGCAAAACCTGCGATTGACCCAACGAATCGGTCATGCCATCATAGGAAAGGTAAAGAATTCTAGGCTTCAATTTTTATTTGCTAAATTACTTAAAAACTGTGAATGGCAACTTTTATCTTCATTGATAAATGGTATCTTTGGAAAGGATAAATTAAAGCCGTTTATGAACGTTTACTCTTTATTGGATGTTTTATTTGTTCCAATATATCTCCTGATTATTTTGTTTTCGGCTAGGATTTATCAATCAAAAAAAATAGCAGATAACCCAGAGTATCGTTATTTTTTGTGGGGGCTTGTAGCGAAGATTGTAGGAGCCGTTGGTTTAACATTAGTTTATACTTTATATTACCCAGGGGGTGATACTTTGCAATATTATTGGGATACGCTTTCGTTTCATAAATTAATGTTTGTCGATTTTAATTCATTTTGGCATGTGTTAATATCAAAGGCTGATCCTTCCAATATTTTTTACTTTAATGATGAAACTGGATATCCTCCATATTGCAGAGATCCCAAAGCATGGAGTGTCGTTAAAATCGCCTTTTTTCTAGTGACCATTTCTATGAGAAGTTGCTTAATAACAAATATTCTTTGTGGAGTAGTTTCCTTTTTTGGAGTATGGCAATTGTACAGAGTGTTTGCAGTTGAATTACCAGAGATTAAAAAAGAGTTGGCAATATCATTTTTATTTGTCCCCTCTGTATTCTTTTGGGGTTCAGGATTGTTGAAGGATACGTTTACATTTGCCGCGTTAGGTTTTTTTGTGAGTGCCTTCTATAATTTGGCAAAATTAAAAGGTAGAATATTGCCAAATTTGTTGAAGTTGTTATTAGCGGCTTATACTATTTTATCAATCAAACCTTATATTTTTGTGGGACTAGTTCCATCATTAATTTTAGGGTTTATTTATTTGGTGATTGGAAAAATTCAAGCTCAAACGTTAAGGTCATTCGTCTTTCCAATTGTTCTTTTGTTTGGGTTTTTATTCGGATATGTGTTTTTGCTCATCATGGGCGATGCATTACATGAATATCAAGTCGATTCGTTTTTAGATAAAGCAGCAATTAATCAGAAAGATTTAAAAAGTGATTATCACAAAGGAAATTCCTTTGATATAGGTGAATTTGATCCAACCGTTCAAGGGATATCAAGTAAGTTTTTTATTGCGACTTTTTCGGCTATTTATCGCCCAATGATTTATGAAGTAAATAATGTCGTCATGTTTTTGTCTTCTATTGAGAACTTATTGATTTTAATATTAACGATAAGGGTATTATGGTATATTCGAATTTATCGCTTGTTTAAATATTTACGATCTCATTATTTGCTTGTGTTCTCATTTTCATTCGCCATTTTATTTGCTTTCTTCATTGGTTTGTCTACAAGTAATTTCGGCGCTTTAGTAAGGTATAAAATTCCATGTATTCCTTTTTACATTGCTTCTTTATACATTATAAAGCATTTGCACACTAAATATTTAGAAGAACGTGATGCAATGAAAATTCAACTATTTGATGGAGGTGTTTAGGCTAAAAATAGTTTGTTATCCTTAAACCATTTGTGTAGCACAACGAGCAACCAGATTCTTGAATATAGATAATCTTTGCCCTCATAAAATTGCTTAATAAGCAGTGCAACTTCAGAATAATTAATAATGCCAATTTCCTCAACTGTTTTTCTATCGAGATAGTCTTTGAGTAAATAATTCAATTCGCCTTTTAGCCAATTGTTTAATGGAATAGCAAATCCTTGTTTCGGACGATCAAAAAGTTTTTCTGGAACATACTTGAATAAAATATTCTTCAAAATATATTTAGAAATTCCATTTTGATATTTTAATTCTGGCGATAGGTTGATGGCAAATTCCACTACCCGATGATCTAAATAAGGAACTCGAGTTTCTAAAGAATATTGCATGCTCGAACCATCAACTTTAGCTAGCAGATCATAAGGTAAATAATATTGAATGTCAAATAATGCTTGCTTTTCCATGCTGGTTAACTTCCTTTCATTAACAGAGGGAATGCCTTTTATTTGCTGGTCTGTTAGTATCCAGTCGGTATCCTGATTTTCATACTCTGCTAAAAAACCTAATTTACTAAATGGCTCCTTAGCGAGTTTTTTAATTTCTCTTGTTGTGAAAAAATATTGTTCTTGTGAAAAAATATGACTCCTTAAATTTTCCGATGATTCTAAATCTAATAATTTTGAAATCCTTTGATAGCGAGAACTCATCTTGTCGAAGGTGAATTGAAGAGGCTTTCTTATTAAGTTAAAAAGTGGGTTGCTAAATCTTCTTGCCCATTGGTAAGAACCATAACCAAAAAATAATTCGTCACCTCCTTCGCCTGATAATGTCACTGTCACATATTGCTTGGCCAACTTTGAAACAAGCATGGTCGGAATAAAGGAAGAGTCAGCATTTGGTTCATCATAGGTTTCAAATATATTGTCAAATAGGTTAATCGCATCTTTATACGATACAATAAACTCATGGTGGTTTGTACCTAAATAATTGGCAACTGCTTTCGCATATTCTGATTCGTTATGACTGTTCTCTTCAAAGCCAATTGAAAAGGTGTTTACTTTAACGCTAGATAATCCAACGGCTTGCGCTGTCACTAAACTAGAATCGATACCTCCACTTAAAAACACTCCAAATGGGACATCACTCTTTAATTGATATTGAACAGAACTCATCAGTAAATCACTCAGCTTAACTAACGCTTCTTCTTTATCGGTAACAATGTCATTTGTTAATTTTTGTTTGATGTTCCAATACTTCGTGGTGGCTATTCCTTCTGAATTGATTTTTAAATAGCAACCTGGCGCCAATTTCTTTATATGCTTGTATATACTATTAGGGGCGGGTATGAAGCCTAAATGTAAAAAGTCTGCGATTGAATTTTTATTTATCTCACGATCAATATTGCTTAATTGCATAATCGATTTCATCTCAGAGGCAAATGCTAAGTTTTTCCCATCCCAATAATATAACAATGGCTTTATTCCTAATCGATCTCTGATTAAATAAAGTTCTTTCTTGAGTTTGTCATAAATAGCAATGGCAAACATTCCGTTTAGTTGATGAATACTGTCAATTCCATAAGCGGAAAATGCTTCTAAAATAACTTCAGTATCACTCGATGTTTTAAACATAATCGTGTGATCCCCCTTGCTTTCTTTCAAGGAAGCTCCAATTTCTCGGAAATTATATACTTCACCATTATAGGCAATCACAAATCGATCATTTGCCGAATGCATCGGCTGATTTGATCGTTCTTGTAAATCTATTATTGATAAACGTCTGTGTCCAAGACCACATATCCCATCATTAAAAAAACCTTCTGCATCAGGACCTCGATGAGCAATTCGATTGGTCATCTTAATCAAGTCGTCTTGATTAAATTTATTTTCAATGGAAAAGAAACCTGCTATCCCACACATTTTATTTTGAAGTGTTAATGTTAAATCCTAGTTTTCTTGCAAGATGAATTAAGGTTATGCTGGCAGGAATTAAAAGTAATATATCATTCATTAAAAAATACCTGATTTCCATGTTTCGATATCCAAATGAAATAGTGAAATACCACAATACAAAATAAATCAAAATGAAGTTGATAAAATGGCTATCTACTAATTTACTCTTTCTATTTAACCATATTCCAATCAATCCTAAAAAAATAAAAATGGTTCGATAACTGAATAAAACAGTGGAAACAATTTTTACAATAAAACTTTTTTCTCCGTATAAACTTATTTTGAATAAGGCTTTTTTTAAATTAGATAAAGGGACAACTACATAGTAATGGAAAGAGTTTTCTCTGATTTGTTCTTCTCTCAAACGATTAAACGTGGTTGCAATGTCTTTCGTGCATTGGTTGTCTTCTATTATTGGCGACTTTATTAATCCAGCAGAAGCTTTGAAATGGCTAAATCCACGTCCGCAGGTATTGCATTGCTCAGCTAAGTGGGCTAATGTTGCTGAGTCCTCTGGATGCAAATAAGATGCTTCTGGCCAATCTACTTTTTGTCCATGAATAATTTGTTCGTATTGTGGGTTATGGTCCGTTTTTACAGACCAGATGTAAAACATATACGCAATGAAATCAGCAGAAAAATGTTTGTCGTTCTGTAATTCTTCAGCAGGAATAAATTTCCCATAACACAAATTTCGGATAGGCCATGAGCCGTAAGTAATTCCAAAAGCAATAAAAAACAAAATGGCAGGCTTAAAAAATAATGATTTGAAGGTGCCTGCTGATTTGTATAAATAAAATGCAAACCCAAAGACTGCAAAAATTATTTGCACACGAAGCAACACCGCAAATCCTAATGCAAGCCCGGAGAATAAATAATTCGTGCCGTTTGGCGATTTGGTAATTAAATAAATAGATAGAAGTAAAAAGAAAACACTTGGTGATTCTGCGTAGAGAAATGGCGACCAAACAATAGCAAAAGGGTAGAGGCAATATAGTAATGCACTGACTAATGCAACCGCATTACTTCCTTGCACATGCTTCACAATTTTGTAAATTAACCAAATGGAAAGGCAATCCAATAATACTTGAACCAGTTGCAAAATAAAATACATAATCGTTAAGTTGAATCCACTTAAAAAATAAAATGGAATCATAAAATAAGGGTATCCAGGCGGACGGAAAAATTTTCCGTCCGGATAGTTTGGGTCAGCCGTGTAGGTTCCGGTATGAACTAAGTTCTGCATAGAAACAACCCAGGCATGCGTGTCACCACCCTTTGTTGCATAATCAGCACTGCCGTAATAAATAGGAGCTCCCCAAATCATAAATACAATTCGAAGAATTATTCCTGCTGTCAGTATATTTTTTATTGTAAACTGCTTATTAATGAAATTCATAAATTATGATCTAATCCATCTTTTTGAGTTACCCCTTCACATATTTTTTCTTTAACAATAAACAATGGTCGGTTTTTAACTTGGAAGAAAATTCGCAAGATGTATTCACCAATAATTCCAATTGAAATTAATTGTACGCCGCTGAATAAAATAATGGCCATTAAGATGGCGGTAAACCCCACTGGCACATTTAAATCAGTGAATAATTTTTTATACAAAACATCTCCAAGATAAATTAGAGAAATAATTATCGTGAATAAACCTAGTCGTGTAATTAATCGAATCGGAAATTCAGAAAAATTAAAAATCCCATTGAAGGCTAATCCCAAAAGTTGCTTCCAGCCATAATTCGATTGACCTTCCTTTCTTTCATCTCGCGCATACTTATATCCTATTTGCTTAAAGCCAACCCACGAACGCATACCTCGTAAATAACGACTTTGCTCAGGCATGCTGTTTAGTTGGTCAACAACCTTACGGCTCATTAATCCGAAATCACCACTATCTATCGGAATATTGAAATTGCTAACTGATTTTTGAAGTCGATAATATGCCCAATACGCAAATTTCTTTAAAAAGCTTTCTTTACGGTTCGTGCGTATCGCATAAACTACGTCATACCCTTCTTGATATAACTTATAAAACGCTCCAATTAATTCAGGTGGATCTTGTAAGTCCCCATCTAAAACCATGATTGCCTCCGTGCCTCTTGCATTCGCTAGTCCGGCTGATAAAGCTAATTGATGGCCATGGTTTCTTGACAGGAAAATACCAGTATATCTTTTATCTTGTATGCATTTTTCTTTCATCAGTTCAGCTGTCTTATCTGAACTTCCATCGTCTATTAAAACTACCTCTGTTTCAATGTTAAAATTGCTTAATACATCATCAAGGCGATTAACTAATCGCCCGAATACTTCTTCTTCATTATAAAGTGGAATAACAATGGAAACTAAAGGCGCTTTTGTAAGAGTCATAATCGGTTATAAGCCTTCTCAAACATACAAAAAAAAATAATCACTTTGTTACTCGATAATTTTCGAAATTTCCATAAAAAGAATCATCTTTGAGGAACTTCAACTATGCAATTGGCCAAAGAAAAAATCTTGTCTGTTTATCATTTTTGCAAAACAGAATGTTCTGATTTAGAACGTTGGCCTTCTTATTTTCATCGCCGAGCCCTCGAAATGCAAAGTTATTTAGAGTTGATGCCGGATACTTCGGGAATGAATGTGTTGGAGCTGGGTTGCGGAATTGGTTATCAAAGTGCGATGTTGGGTATGGTCTGTAACAAGGTTTATGCAACTGATTTACCCAATGAAAGTACGTTTGATCATGCGCCCGGAATGAAAGTCGCAATTCAATTATTAGACAAGCTTCATGTACACAATGTGGAGTTTGTTCCTTGCTCTGCAGAAAACCTTCCCTTTGAAGATTCTTCTATGGATATGGTTTTTTCAAGTCATGTGCTGGAGCATATCCCTAATCAGCAAAAAGCACTGCACGAAATTTATCGAGTGCTCAAGCCTGGTGGAGTTCATGTTTGTATTGTGCCTGTTCGATTTGAAAAAATGTATTCTTTTATTTCTTACTATTCGTATTTGATGAAATCGGTCTTGAAAAGAATAATCAATGTATTTGGGTCAACGAAAAATCAAGAAGTTTCTAAAAGTAACTTAAGCAATATACCAAATGAAAAATTAAATGTGTTGAAGGATTTTCCATTTCCACCACCTCATGGTTATGCTAATCATTTTTTAAGTGAATGTAATCAATGGAGTTGTGCTAATTGGCAAAGAAAAATGAAGATGGATGGATTGTTTGATTTGAAGCATCATTCAACTACTCAAATAAATCCATTACTTCCATTGCTTGGTCCTTTATTTCCTAATTTATCAGCAAATGTACATCGTCTTACACGTAAATTTGAATTGCATTTAGGTCAGTGGCCAGTGCTTCGTACATTAGGAATTAATACGGTGATGATTGCTACCTCTAATAAACCCTTTTCAAATGCAAAGTAATCGCTCATTTAAGGTGATAGTGGTGGCTATTGGTAATGGAATTAATGTCCTGATAAATTTTTTGACGCTTCCATATCTCGTTCGCTCTTTATCGTTTGATGATTATGGAACTTATGGGCAGGTTCTAATGATTATTACCATCTTGCAAGGTTTTTTTACGTATAACTTGAACCAAATTGCGAATGTGTATTTTGCCGAAGATACTCAAGATCCTAAAGTGGTTTTTTCAACACTCATTCGTATGACAATTGGTATGTCATTGCTGAGTTGTTTTGCTATGTTTCTATCCATTCCATTCATTGGAAGTGCGTTCAAGAATGAGGCATTGTTTCATTTGCTAACTTTTTCAACGCTTAATTTGTTTGCTCAGGTTATTGCTCCAGTATTGATTTCCGTTTTGATTTTCTTTAATAGGGTGCAAAACACCGTTTCGATTTTAGTGGTTACTAATATTCTTAAGGTGTTAGCAATGTTCTATGCAATCCATTATTTAGGGTCGCTCAATTATTTAATGTTGGCATTGAGTATTGTTAGTTTCATTCAAATATTGTTATTCTTTGTTCAAATCCCAAAAGAGATTTTGAGTTTTCAATATTTTGATGGATCATTGGCAAAACGAATTTTCGTTATGGCATCTCCGTTAGCATTGTCATCGCTCATCGAAAAATCACTGGTGTATCTGGATGGAGTGATGGTCTCCGCTATGCTGACAACTACGGCCTATGCATTTTACCGAGCAGGTGCTGTGGAAGTGCCATTTGTAGCCGGATTATATGGATCCGTAACGGCCATCGTTATGCCTGAAATAGCCAAGCTGTTTAATGAAAATAATTTAAAAGAAATCATCCGACTTAAGCGAATTGCTATATCTGGAACCATTTTTTTTGTTTATCCGGTATTAATATTTCTGCTTTTTTTTGCTGAACCATTGGTATCTACATATCTCTCAAAAAGTTATTCTGCAAGTATTCTAATATTTATGATTTTCAATCTTTCTTTATTGGTAAGGGTGAATGATTATCAGGATGTGATTATCATGAGTAAGAATAGTAAGTATATCATTCGAGCAGTAGTTTTAGTGGCCTTGTTAAATCTGTTATTGAACTATTCACTAATAAATTGGATAGGGATTAATGGAGCCGCTTGTGCATTCATTATTAGTTTGTCAGTGTTTGCAATGATTCTACTTTGGAAAACTATTAATGTGTTGAATTGTCGGTTGCGTGATCTCTTTGACTTCAAAATGATTTTTAAGGTGGTAGGAATTTCTGTTTTTGTTGCTGCTTTAATTTTTGGTTTAAATAAAATGTTCTTTAATTCGGTTTGGTTTATAATTGCATGTGCTCCAATTTATTTTATTTTTATACTTTTAGGAGGATTTAAATTTAATTTGATTCCTGAATCATTGGCTGGATTTTTAAAAAATAAAATCAAAATATTAAATAGTATTTAAGATGGGTATCATGCGAAGGATTTATAAGATGTTTGGCAAGCCTTATTACACTGCATTTAAATTGCCTTATTTGATTTTATGTTGGATTGTTCAACGTGTTTTTAGGGTAAATTCCGAAATACCTTTCTTAGTGAATTATACAAATAAAATTTCAGGTTGGAAGAATATTCATTTTGAAGATGATTCAGTTGCGATTAATTTGTTAGCGAGTGGAGGCGCATATATCGCTGCATTTGAAAATACAAAAATTGAAG
>JBJTMY010000239.1:0-5137 GCA_046073825.1 Bacteroidota bacterium | reverse complement strand
TGTTGAATAATGAAATAGATCAAATAAAAAAGAAATGTAAAATATTTTATATTTGACAACAATGAAGATAATTACTCTTACAACCGATTGGGGTACAACGGATCATCATGTTGGGGCTTTAAAGGGATTATTGTATAATGTTTTTCCAGATGTTTTAGTGGTAGATATTACGCATGAAATTCAACATTATTCTATTCAACAGGCAGCTTATATTTTCAGAAATGTGTACAAACGATTTCCAGAGGGAACTGTCCATATTTTGGCAGTACAAAATGCTGGTAAAATGAAACCCGATTTATTAGCGATTAAAAAAGATGGATTTGGATTTGTTGGGATGAATGATGGGTTATTTTCATTAATATTTGGAGAGCAGCCACCCTCCAATATGGTTTCAGTAAAATTAGATATTGAACAAAAGCCAGGATTTGATTTAGAGGTTTTAACTTTCGTTGCAACCCATTTATTATCCGGACAAAATGTTTTTGAATTGGGAAATCGTCCTGATGAATTCGTAGTTCGTAAAGGCTTTGAACCAGTTTTAGAAGAGGACGTCATACGTGGGACGGTGATTTATATTGATAGCTTTGGAAATGTGGTTTCAAATATTCACCGCGATGTGTTTCATAGTCAAATTAAAGATCGTCGTTTTGAAATCATTATTCGGAAATTGTCTGTAAACAAAATTTCTTCTAATTATTCGGATGTGGTTTCCGGAAATATGATTGCTTTGTTTAATGATGCAGGCTATTTAGAAATTGCTTCCAATCAAGGGCAAGCTAATAAATTACTAGGTGTCAAATTAAATGATCAAATTAGAATTGATATAAAATGATTTTAAGGATTGTTAAAATGAAAGTAGCTCCCGAAAAGGTGGCCATTTTCAGAGGATACTTTCAGGAGTCTTATTCTAAAATCAGAAATTTTCAGGGTTGTCATGAGTTAGCATTATACACCGACGTAAACGATCCAGGAGTTGTAATCACCTATAGCAAATGGGATCACGAAGATGCTCTTAATTTATACCGTGATTCAGCGGTGTTTAAGTCCACCTGGGAGAAAGTAAAACCATTGTTTATAGCTAAACCAGAAGCGTTTAGTATGGCTCCCCTGCTTTAGTATTTTTTGCTTCATTCATTTTCATAGTTTTGTACTCTTAATTATATACCTATGAAAAATATTTCTGTTATTGGTTCGGGGCAAATGGGAAATGGAATTGCCCATGTGTTTGCTCAAAATGGTTTCAAAGTAACGTTAATTGATATCAAAGAAGATGCATTATCGCGTGCTGTTCAAACGATCGCTAGTAATTTAGATCGTCAAGTAACAAAAGGCACCATTTCGGAGGATGTTAAATCATTAACTCTTGGTAATATCGAAACAACTACTGATATGAAATCAGGTGTTGCCAATGCTGATTTGGTGGTTGAAGCGGCAACTGAAAATATCGATTTAAAATTGTTTATTTTCAAAGAGCTAGATGCCAATACAAAACCGGACTGCATACTTGCTTCTAACACATCATCAATTTCTATTACAAAAATTGCTTCTGTCACTAATCGTGGCGATAAGGTTATTGGAATGCATTTTATGAATCCTGTTCCTGTGATGAAACTCGTTGAAGTAATAAGAGGTTATAATACTTCAGATGAGGTTACTAATAAGATTTTAGAAACATCGAGAAAATTAGGAAAAGTACCTGTAGAGGTAAATGATTACCCAGGCTTTGTGGCTAATCGTATTTTAATGCCAATGATTAATGAGGCGATTAATACCTTGTTTGAAGGTGTAGCTGGTGTAGAGGAAATTGATACGGTAATGAAGTTGGGTATGGCGCATCCTATGGGTCCATTACAACTTGCAGACTTTATTGGTTTAGATACTTGTCTTAGCATCTTACGGGTGTTACATGATGGATTCGGAAATCCTAAATATGCTCCATGTCCACTATTAGTGAATATGGTGGTAAGTGGAAATTTAGGAGTAAAATCTGGTCAAGGATTTTATAAATATACCAAAGGCAGTAAAGACTTAGTAGTAGCTGATAATTTTAAAAAGTAATAAAATTTAATTCATGAAAAAAGGTGAATCATTGAGATGATTCACCTTTTTTATTACTTACAATTTTTATTTATTCAAGTAAATCTTTTGCGTTTCGGAAATTTCGTTAGTGCTCAACGTTATAAAGTAAATTCCACTTTCAAGATTACTTAAGTCGATATCGTATGGCTGGTTCGATTGAATCGATTGAACCGTGATTAATTGTCCAAGAGTATTCGTGAGTTTTAATTTACATTTTTCCGAGGATGCAGTGTTTTTTATCAAATGAAATATTCCTGCTGAAGGGTTTGGATAAATGGTAAAGTTGTTTGAACTATAAATTTGCTGTACTCCAACATTTGAATTTGTGCAGATTTCTAGTCCCCATCCATCTAAGCTTCCCCCATCTTGGTTGGCTCCATCTGCAACTGTTAACGTCCAAATACCTGCTGCATTGATTCCATTAAAAATGGATAAAGGTGTTTGAGGTTGATAAGTCCCTCCTCCTATTGGTGGACAAGGTAATGCAACGGAAGTTGCTTGATCATCAAAATTGCAATCGAAATTATCTTCATTATTACAAATTGAACCAAATAACGTAGATACAGCACCGTTAGGTCCTGTTAATTGAATGGTCAAATCGTTTATCCATGTATGTGTTCCAATTAATCCAATTACATTTAGATCGTTTACGGTACCTGGCAATCCAATATTTATAGTAGATGTAATTGTAGGGGTTCCCGATTGAGAAATGGCAATTGGAATATTGGTGCTTGCCAAACTACTGCAAGTGTTGGTAGTGAAATAATTTGTTACGGATATTGGTGATGTTCCACAATCGTTGCTTGCAGTTACGTGCCAGTAATAAGTTGTATTGGGCAATAATCCATTAGCAATACAAGAGGAAGTTGTCAAACTAGACGCATTATAAACAATGTTAGTAAATGAACTATCTGTTGCTATGATCACTGAATAAGTAACTCCCGGACTTGTGAGAGCATTCCAAGATAAAATTGGAGAAGTAGCAACACCGATACTTGTGTTTGAAGGCAATAATAAGTTAACCGCATTTAAATTATTATCAAGTATGCTTAAGGTAACACTAGTCGATTTAATTACACTAGCGGAAGTGCCCGTTATCGTCAAATTATAGTTACCAATCAAGGCAGGTGTTAATCCGGTTATTGTCATTTGAACTGGCGTTCCGTCTACTACAGCCGATGCAGGTGAAAAAGTTGCAGTGGCACCTGCTGGCAAACCAGAAACAGAAAAAGTGGTAGTATCGCTAAATGATAAATAAGTTTGATAGTAGAAATTATAAACTGCATCATTAGGCAAACATACATTTTGATTATTCGTACTAAAATTCATCACGAATTCCGAAGATTGAATAGTAATTAAAGCATTATTTAAAGCATAAAAAATGTTACCATCACCTCGTACCATAATTCTACCGGTACTAGTTGATGAACCAGCAGGAACAACGATAGTAGCAGAACCATTATTAGGCACTCCTGTAGCTAACGTATACGGATAGGTGTAGCCGCTATCCAGCGATAAATAAATCGAAACATTCTGACAATTTACTGTTGCATTGTTGGTATTTGCTACGTTCCAAGTTATCGTTTCACTTGTTCCTGCATTCCAAATTGTTGGTGTGCTTTGAGAGGTAACCACAAATGGACCTGCATTGTCTACTGTCACCGTCATCAAATCGGAAGCAGTTTGTCCACCTTGAATATCATTATCTCTGACAATAAAAGAGAAATTCATCACACGTGGTACAGACGGAGTTACTTCCCAAGTAGGTGTTAAATTATTTAGTACAACACTTCTTAAATTCGGCATCCAACGTTTGGGCGATGTTTGTGGAGAAATGCTTCTATACATAGGACCTACTGTGTAAGTAGGCTGTGGTGCAGCATTTCCAGGCGATTGTGCAGGATCATTCTGTCCCCAATTATAGGTAAGCGATGCATTGCCATCTGGATCATTACCGATTCCTTCTAATACGAAAGCCGTCCCTTTCGGAATTGTAAAGTTAGGACCTGCGTTAGCTGTTGGTGGTTGATTGCTAATTGGAGCTTGATATCCACAAGTGCTATTACCTGTTTGAACATTCAACGAAATGTCACGAACATTTACATAATTGAAATCATCGTCACTGTGTGCCTGTACATTACTAGAGCAAATACCTGCATAACCCATAATAGAACTTCCACTTGCTGGCTCTACTTCTGATAAACCACTACCGCTTCTTGAGCAAGTATTCATTACATGATATCCGCCAAATTGATGTCCCATTTCATGTGCAACATAATCAATATCGAATGCATCACCAGTAGGATTTGGCGAGCCCGTCATTCCCCTGCCCTTATGCGTACCTGATTGAGAAGTACTTAAACAAACACAAGCAATACAGCCTGCGTTACCACCTCCCGTAGTATTGAAATTATGACCAATATCGTAGTTGTTTATTCCAATTCGAGCATCAATAGTTTGAGCTGTTTTTGTATTCCATTCGTTCGACCAAGGATCATTATTTACATTTCCAAAAAATATTAATGTATCGTTATTGGGAACAAACTCCATAGTAATCGATAAGTCTCTTTCATAAACACCATTCACACGATTCATGGTTATCGTCATCTGCGCTTGAATGTCTGCTAATTCTTGTCCAGGAGTAAGGGCGAATATATTTCCGTATTCTGCGGTGCATGATTGGGCTAATCGATAGGTCCGTAGTATTTGATCATTCGTATCAAATGGCTTAGGAGAACCACCATTTCTTAAAGAAGGTAGTTCAAGAGCGTCTTCTGTAGTACATTCAAAATTTTGGAGTGATCCAGAAAGGGCGTTTTTATCATACACAATAATGTACTGTCCATCGGTCGTGTAAGGGTCGATATAATTTGTTGCATGATTTCCTGAAAGCGTCATGCTATGCAGACCGAACTGTGTTATGCTAAAACGCATTGTTGCTGTAGGGTCATCTATTCCTTGAGCAGCATACGTTTTAGCATAACACAGTTCGGTCTGCATAGCATGACGCTTTCAGGAAATCATGCAACAAATTATATCGACCCTTACACGACCGATG
>JBJTMY010000238.1:0-7388 GCA_046073825.1 Bacteroidota bacterium | reverse complement strand
TCGAATTCGTATTCAGATGATATAAATTCAAGTGGATGGATAGGAGGAATGGTTCCTAAAAATAAGGCGTTGCAATTGACAGTAAACAGAATTTGTAGTGGTGCTAAAATAATTTTATATGATACACTTATTGGCCCTTTTGCCACAAATTTGAATCTTGATTCGATTTTAGTAAATACAAGTCAATTGGTGCTTACAAGAATATCAGGTTCGATAACTGATTGCAATAACAATTTGATTAAAGCTAGTTATGTGATGATAAATGGAAATGATATTATTTATGCTAACAATGGTTTTTATAGCACGGTTGTTTGTGATAACTCTGTTGTTATAAATGCTGGTTTTCCAGTTCAAACTTCTTCAACTCAATTGATTAATTTAAATGGATCATCTCAAGTAGTAAATTTTCAAATTTGTCCACAATTCAATACAGGAACCATGAGTGATTTTGATGGTAATTTATATAAAACTATCACTATAGGTAATCAAACTTGGATGGCTGAAAATCTGCGAACTGAACATTTTAAGCTTGGGGGACATATCGCTACTAGTTTGAATAATTATAATTGGAATACAACCACAGCACCAGCTTACACATCATGGAACAATGATACAACTGGTGATTACGTTTATGGTAAATTATATAACTGGTATGCAGTAATTGACTCCAGTGGCCTTTGTCCAGTTGGATGGCGAGTGCCTAATGATTCGGATTGGACAGTATTAATTGATGGTTTAGGTGGTAATTTTATTGCTGGAGGATTTTTAAAGGAGGCAGGTTATTCTCATTGGGATTATCCCAATGTTGGGGCTAATAATATTTCAGGCTTTAATGCATTGCCTAGTGGAGTGAGGAACGATGCTGGAACATATGCAGGTCGACAAAGCTTAAGTCTATGGTGGTCAACATCGGAAAGAGCCGTAAAAACAAGTAAGGATAATGTTGAAACAGATTTATCTGCTTGGGATAGAAGATGGGGTATGTCTGTTCGTTGTATAAAAAACTAATAATTTTATTATTTAATATTATTGACATGAGAAATTTATTACTAGTTAAATCCGTGATTTTTGCACTTGTGTTATTTTGTTTATTAGGCTGCTCTGACGATGATCCAATTACATCTTCAAACAATGTGGGAAGTAGCCTTCCTACTTTTACTGATATTGATGGAAATGTTTATCACGCAGTTAAAATTGGAACGCAAACTTGGATGCAGGAAAATTTGAAAACTACTCGTTTTAAAAATGGTTCTTATTTAAAATCAAATTTAAGTGATACTGCTTGGCAAGTAAATGTGACTGGTGCTTGTGCAGATTATAATAATGACCCTCCAATTTCTACAGTTTTTGGGAAACTATATAATTGGTATGCAGTTACAAATCCACTAGGACTTTGTCCATCTGGTTGGCATTCGCCAAGTGATGCCGAATGGACAACACTCATTAATTATTTAGGAGGTGATTCTATTGCAGGTGCGAAGTTAAAAGAAGTAGGATTAAGTCATTGGTCAAGCCCTAACGTAGGAGCTACCGATAGCGTTGGTTTTAAAGGATTGCCTGGAGGATACCGACTTTCATTGGGAGGTTATTTTAATATTTATGCATTAGGATTTTGGTGGTCTGCCACACAAGATTCTTTGACTGGTGCATATTTAAGAACCTTAAGTGCTACTAATGAAAGAATAGATCGGTATAACTATAAAGAAACATACGGGTTTTCTGTTAAGTGTATTAAGGATTGATTTTTTATTTCAAAAAATCATTTAATCATTTCATTAGCTTTTTATTTAATCATTTTATCGCGATCTCGCTTCTTCGGTACACGAGTACATTAGCAGACGATGAAGTAGATTAGTCCCGCTGCTTGCTTTATCATTTTATTAGCATTTTAACCAATTAGGAAAATATATTAATCGTTTGTAATTGTTTAATAACCGAATAATTATTTTCTGAAATGTAATTTTACAGCGGGGCGGGGCTGCTGTCCCCCCATGGTATGCAGTGCTTTTCAAGTTGTTTTGTTAAGCTGACATTTAAGATATATACCCTAAACAATAATAATCTTCAATCCTTCAGGTGTTAAAACAAATCATCCTGTCGCCAAGCCCTTCGAGTTACCTTACCTCGACAAGCTCGGTACAAGCAGGGATTGCCTCGCGTGTAAATCATCAATCGCGAAGCTTCGCGATCAAATCATCAAATTTTCAAATCATCAAATCAATTTAACCGTTTGTAAATGCTTAATAACCGAATAATTATTTTTTCTAAACCTAGTTTTGCGCTGTGATTTACCAATCTGCTCATCAATTGCCAGTATTTAAAGCGGTTCCTGTTCTACGAATCTTAATTCCTTTTATCATCGGAATTATTATTGGTTTACTTGGGGTGAAGTCGTACGAATTCGTAATGCTTACTTCATTGTCTTTTGTAGTATTTCTGCTGACGTATAAAATGCTCTTTCATTATATTAATTACCAAATGCTTTTCAACGTCATTTTCCTTTGGATGGGATATCTACATGTCAATACTCATCGAGAAAATTTATATTACAATCATTTTTCTAAAATTAATTCGAAAAAATGTACACTGGTTTTAAACGCTATTCCAGAAATAAAATCAAAATCGGTAAAAGTTTTTGCTAATGTGATTCGTGTAGATAATAATGGCACATCCGGACAAATCTTACTTTATCTAGCAAAAGACTCACTGTCGATGCAACTAAATTATGGGGATGAGTTAAAGGTTGTGCTTAATGCTAAGTCTATTCAAAATATTCCAAATTCAAATTTTGATTACAAGCAATACTTAGCCAACAAACAGATTTTTAATCAAGCGTATTTGAAATCTAACGAATGGAGTTTGATTCGTCATCATTGCGGTAATGCTGTTGTATGTTTAGCGTATCAATACCGAAAACAATGCGTGGCTGTTTTGCAAAAATCTATGAATATTAAGGAAGCATTTGCAGTTGCAGCAGCTTTGCTTATTGGCGACGATGATGCTATTCCTAAATCTGTATATCAGGTTTATACTGACTCAGGCACCTTGCACGTACTTTCGGTTTCAGGCATGCACGTAGGAGTTATTTATTTTCTGCTAGTTTCTTTGTTTGGACGTATGGAGAAAAATAAGTTGCTGAAACATTTTTATTTTTCATCTATTTTGATTTTTATATGGATGTATAGTGTTTTATCAGGTTCATCCGCTTCTGTATTTCGTGCTGCAACTATGCTAACGGTAGTGATAATTGGTAAATGGGTAAATGGGAATAGTCCCATTTATAATTCTCTTGTTTTGTCCATGTTCTTCCTCTTATTATACAATCCATTTTACTTAACTGATAAAGGTTTTATTTTATCTTATTTGGCAGTTTATGGAATAGTGTACCTTCAACCTAAGGTTTTATTCATGTGGAATCCCAAACAATCATGGCTTTTTAAATTATGGGAATTTACTTCCGTTTCAATCGCTGCCCAACTTATGACATTACCGGTAAGTTTGTATTTATTTGGTAAGTTTCCCAATTATTTCATTCTTGCAAATTGGGTCGTGATTCCATTAAGTACATTGGCTATTTATCTAACTATTGCTCAATTGATATTTTGCCAAGTCGAATGGCTATCAGGAATTCTAACAATAGTTAATGAAAAAATAATTTGTTTTATGAATGATTTTTTAAAAAATCTTACCAATTGTAATGGTGCTGTAACATATAATTTAACAATTACCATCACGCAATGCATCATTGGTTATTTATTATTGTTTGTTTTCTTTCATTGGATGACTACAAAAAAGTTCACTTCCTTGATTACATTTTTAGGGTTGTATTCTTTTTTGTTAATGATGAATATAATGACAACATTAGGTTAGCTACAATTCAATCAATGGAAAGGTTTCCTTTACACGAACCCCCTTCTCTGTATTCTTTAATGTACAACATTCGTTAACAGCATCATGTTCGAAAAACAATACATATTCATTGGTAACCGCTTCGTTTAAAAATTTCGTTTTTTCATCTAGTGTTAATAACGGACGCGTATCATAACCCATTACATATGGAATAGGCAAATGTGCCGCCGATGGAAGTAAGTCCGCCATAAAAACAATTGTTCTTCCTTTGTATTGAATACAAGGCAGCATCATAGCGTCCGTATGTCCATTCATGAATTGAATGTCGATACCCTCTGAAAAATTATCTCCATCATTAATAAATTTTAATTGCCCTGATTCTTGAATGGGTATTATGTTTTCTTTCAGGAATGAGGCTTTTTCTCTCGCATTTGGTTTGTTTGCCCATTCCCAATGGCGTTCATTACTCCAAAAGGTAGCATTTTTAAATGCAGGTCGGAAACCATCTTTAGTAGAATTCCATTCAATACTGCCACCACAATGATCAAAGTGTAAATGCGTAAGAAATACATCGGTAATATCATCCTTTGAATAGCCAAGCGATTTCAAGGAAGCATCTAATGAATCACTGCCATGTAAATAATAATGTCCAAAGAATTTCTCGTCTTGTTTATTCCCAATACCATTGTCAACTAAAATCAAACGATTGCTATCCTCAATCAAAAGACAACGCATTGCCCAGGTACACATATTATTTTCATCTGCCGGATAAACCTTACTCCACATCGATTTTGGAACTACGCCAAACATAGCACCTCCATCTAATTTAAAAAGCCCTGTATTGATAGTATGTAATTGCATAAAATTATTTTTTGTAAAAGTATTTATTTGATTGGAATTTCCCTCTTCACATTTAATTGTTATTAAGTAGGAATTCAATGTTGTTTTTATTCTATTAAGAAAGATAATTTTGAATTCAAACATCCATTTATGAAAATTCATTTTATTGCTATTGGTGGTGCGGCTATGCACAATCTTGCTTTGGCCTTGCATAGTAAGGGTTATCAGGTGACTGGTTCCGATGATGAAATCAATGAACCATCTAGAAGTCGCTTAGGAAATGTTGGATTGTTACCTGCTGAAATGGGTTGGTTTCCCAAAAAAATCACGAATGATATTGATGCAATTATTTTAGGGATGCATGCTCGGATGGATAATCCTGAGTTGATGCAAGCAAAGGTGCTAGGACTGAAAATTTATTCGTATCCGGAATATCTTTACGAACAATCGAAAGATAAAAAACGAGTGGTAATAGGAGGGAGTCATGGTAAGACTTCTATTACGGCAATGATATTACATGTGCTTAGTGCATGTAAATTGAAGTTCGATTATATGGTCGGTTCTCAGTTAGAAGGATTTGATACGATGGTGCGTTTAAGTCACGATGCGCCGGTTATTATTTTAGAAGGTGATGAATATTTGGCTTCGCCTATCGACCGTCGACCCAAATTTCATTTATATCATGCCGATATTGCTTTGCTTAGTGGCATTGCATGGGATCATATCAATGTTTTTCCAACTTTCGATAATTATGTAGAGCAATTTCGAATTTTTGTTCGTCAATTGCCGGCAAATGGAACACTTGTGTTTTGTGAAAATGATTCCGAAGTAGTTCAAGTATCAAATGAAGTTAATGCTGGAGTTAATAAAATAGGATACACCATACCTGAACATGAAATTCGTGATGGGGTCACATATTTAAAAACTGAACAAGGCGAAGTGTCCTTAATGGTTTTTGGTAAACATAATTTAATGAATCTTGAAGGAGCAAGAAATGTTTGTAATCAGTTAGGTGTATCTAATGAACAATTTTATCAAGCAATAACTTCTTTTAAAGGAGCTGCCCGTCGATTAGAATTAGTATCCCGAAGCAATGAACGAATTGTCTATAAAGATTTCGCGCATTCACCATCAAAGCTAAAAGCAACAATTGCGGCAGTAAAAGAACAATTTATTAATCGTCGTTTAATTGCATGTATGGAGTTGCATACGTTCAGCAGTTTAAACGCTGCATTCCTTGACGAATATGCTCATTCCATGGATATGGCCGATGAAGCCATTGTTTACTTTAACGCGCATACCATCGAGCATAAAAAATTACCTCCAATTACAATCGAACAAGTACGTACATCTTTTCAGCGTACCGATATTATTGTTATGGATAATACAGAGTAGTTAAAAAATCATTTAAATACGATTCCTAAAAATGGTGAAGTAATTTTAATGATGAGTTCTGGGACATTTGATGGCTTAGATTTGAAGATGATTTAATTTGATTGTGTGAGATTTAATAAGTGGATCTTTTTATTTGAAGCGAATATTTATTAAATTCATCGAATGAAAATTATGCTTATAAAATATCGTTTTTTAATTATTCTATTAATACCTTTTTTGTTATCATTCAATAAGACTAACGCAACTACTATGTCGGCAATAGGTTCCACTGATTTATGCCAGTCGCGACCATTTGTAACATTAGTTGTGAACCCTGCTAATGCAATGAGCTATACTTGGTTTTTCTATGATGTTTATGGAAATTTAAATCAGTTATCCGGGGCATTTTCCAATACATTTCAAGCAAGTTTAAGTGGAAATTATTTCTGTGAGGTTATTGATGCAAGTGGTACTTCTACTACTAATACAGTGATGGTTAGTCAAGCATGGAATGGACAATATGCTTGGCAATATCAAAATCCGGCAAATGCATGCGGCGTAAATAATTTGTATGTAAATACGAATGGAATTTATTTTTCTACTTATCAATGGACATTAAACGGACAAATAATTCCAGGAGCAACAACACCAAATTATGCAGCTACTGTTGGCGGACATTATAATTGTTGGGTTGGTAATTCTTGTGGTGCAGATACGAATAGTTATGGACTGTATATTCCTTATGTTGCGTCTGCAATTCCTTCTATTGTAAATATAACTTCTTCAGTCGGCAATAATGCTTGTGTTTCTACATCATTCACGCTTTCTGTTCCTTCCTATTCTGGAGCAACATATAAATGGTATTATTTACTGTCCAATGGTTCATCTAATTTATTAAGTAGTTCTAGTTCTAATACCCTGAGTTTGCCAGGTTATAATAATGCGACTACCTATCGCTATTATTGTAATATATCCAATGCTTGCGCATCTAGTAGTAGTTTAGTCGATACAATTAATTTCGTCACATCACCAACTATAAATGTGACTTCGGCAAGTCCAAATTTTTGTAGTGGTGATAGTTTGAAATTGCAGGCTAATTCTATTACAGGCGGACTTCAATATCAATGGTTCAACAATGGTGCTTTAATTAACAATGTGTCTGGTTCAATTTATTATGCGAAAGCCAGTGGTAATTATTCAACTTCTGTTTCCAATGGAGGCACCTGCAACGCAACATCATCAGGAATATCTATAACCCAGCGGAATAATCCTTCCGCTGTAATAACTACTCTTACTCCAACAATAATATGTAGTGGTGACAGTGT
>JBJTMY010000237.1:0-2510 GCA_046073825.1 Bacteroidota bacterium | reverse complement strand
AATTTACGCTCCTCTCCTTTGGATCCCGATGACTATCGGGAGTGAGAGGTCTGAAGCTTTTGGAACTTTCTAATTTAATCTGGCGCATAGCACTTAAATGCTTAGAGTCGTCTTCTGCATTTTTGACCTCCCTTAGCGAAGTCTCGCTATCCCTCCAAAGGAGGGACCTGAATTTACACTCCTCTCCTTTGGATCCCGATGGCTATCGGGAGGGAGAGGTCTGAAGCGTATTTTGGAATCCCTCGTTGTTGTGTATATATTTGAATATGGATTCTGATAATAATAAACCAGGATATATAACAGCAAATCCTAAAAACTATCTACATATAAAAGAAATGCGTGATAGTTTAAAGAGTAGTTCTACCGAGGCTGAAAAATGTATTTGGCAATTATTAAAAAACAAACAAGTCGGATTTAAAATAAGAAGACAACATATAATCGATGATTTTATTGTCGATTTTGTTTGCTTAAATAAACGACTTGTAATTGAAATTGATGGCAAAATTCATTTAAATCAAAAAGAGCATGACGAATTGCGAACTAGTCAACTTAGTGAATTGGGCTATAAAGTAATTCGATTCAGTAATGAAGAAGTTTTTGCAAACCCTGATAAAGTAGCGAATCAAATTAAACTAATGTTGGAATCGATTCAGGATTATTAATCTAGTTAAAGCTCCTTTTTGTAGCTTCAATTTTTGACCTCCCTAAATCCCTCCAAAGGAGGGACTTCAATTTCCACTCCTCTCCTTTGGAGAGGCAGGGAGAGGTCTGAAACTCTTTGGGTCCTTGAAATTATATTTGGCATTTTTGCCTACTTTTTTGGTGCCTGAGGTGACTCGAAGGCCAGAAAAAAGTTTGAGCCCGTACGACTTGAGTACTGAGAAATATTCTTAAATAAAATAGTCACTAATATTCTTTGTTTCTAGTGTTAGCTCAACAATCCGTAGAAGTCACTCAACAACTAATCTTATCCACTCTTTTCTGATGTCTCCCGCCTTCAAATGATGCACTTAAAAAAGCTTTCAGAATTTCTAAGCCTGTTGAATCATTAACAAAGCGCGCAGGAATACATACCACATTTGCGTCGTTATGTTGTTTTGCTAACGAGGCAATTTCTGGTAGCCAACATAAGGCTGCTCTAATTTGCTGATGCTTGTTGGCTGCAATACAAACTCCGTTTGCACTACCACATAATAAAACACCCAACGAACCGGCTGTCGATTCAACACCATTTGCAACTGCATGTGCAAAATCAGGATAATCAACGCTGTCTAAACTGTAAGTGCCTTTATCTTCTACTTCGTAGTTCTCATTGATTAAATAATTCTTCAATGATTCCTTCATTTCAAATCCTGCGTGATCGCAACCTATAAAAATTTTCATGGGGTTTTTATTTTTTGCAAATATACACCGATTTAAAAATCAAAATGACAAGGCATATTATCCTTTTGGAACTTCCCCCGAATTAAAATATCTTTGTTAAACACAAATTGTGATGAGGAATAGTTCCATCACCGTCATTAATCCCCCTTCCCGAATTTATTATCATGAAAAAGAATTATTTCATTCTCGCTTTAAGATTTGTCGCTGCGATTATTATGTTGCAAACACTCTATTTTAAATTTACAGCACATCCTGAAGCAGTTCATATTTTCTCGACAATTGGCATGGAGCCATGGGGAAGAATTGGCGTTGGTGTAGGAGAATTAATTGCATCAACAATGCTACTGATACCTGCTACTATTTGGATGGGTGCAGCAATGGGTATTGGACTAATGATGGGGGCCTTGTTTTTTCATTTAACGACTCCGTTGGGCATTCAAGTAATGTTTACGGATGCAAATGGACAAATGATTAATGATCACGGACAATTATTTTTAATGGCTTTAATCGTACTGGTTTGTTGTGCAATTATTTTATGGAAGAATAAAGAGAACATGCTTTCATTCATCAATAAATTCATCGGTAAGAAGTAACATGAATCAGGTTTTACTTTCCACCGAAAAAACATTTGGGCAGCTGAAGCTTTTGTTAAACGAACTGAACAGTGATGATTATTCGAGGTCACTTGTGATGCTTACGAATAATACTGTTGGAAAACATGTACGTCATATTATCGAAATGTATCATTGTTTAATGGCCGCTTGCGAAACAGGTGTGCTAGATTATGATAAGCGGGAAAGAAATATTGAAATTGAAAATAATATTTCTGTTGCTATTGAAAACCTTAATCAAATAGTAGTTTCGATTTCGAATACAGATAATCGTTCGTTATCATTAAATACTTACTACGATTTTTATGATACCACTCCTGAAGTAATTCCTACTAGTTTTCATAGAGAACTTACGTTTGCATTAGAGCATTGCATTCATCACATGGCAATAATTAGAATTGCTATTGAATCTAATTTTTCATACTTGACTATTGCTCCTGAATTTGGAGTTGCAACTTCTACTTTGCGTTATCTTGAACAATGTGCACAGTAACCTATTTGCCAACGGGCAATAAT
>JBJTMY010000236.1:0-4328 GCA_046073825.1 Bacteroidota bacterium | reverse complement strand
CGACTCTGAATTAGATCTTGAATTAGAATCATCACTATAATGTACAATATGTTCTTGAATAGAATTGCTCAATTCAATTTTATTTGACTTACCTGTTAGAATATTCGAATTTGATGTAGGTGTTGAATGCGTGAATGTGGTACTATGATTAAATTCATAATACATCCAACCAAAAACTGCTGAAAGTAAAACTGCGCCTCCTACCAAAATAGTGTTTTTGATGACCGAAGAGGTTGCGTCATTTAATACCGCATCATCTAATACTGAATTGGCTTCTTCGATTGATAAAACTAAAGGTTCATTTTTTACATTTGATATGGCAAAATCTAAATCAGTATTTCCTGTTTTTCCTTGTTCCAAGTTGTTGATGTTTATTAGTTCGTGATTATATTGCTTTTTCATGTAATGTTCCGTCTAAAATTTCTGAAAGTTGTTGCCTTGCTCTTACTAATCGGGATTTGACTCCATTTTCAGTTAATTGTGTAAGCTCAGCAATTTCTTTTATTGTTAATCCACTAAATTCAAAAAGAACTAAGGGCTCTCTGTATTTTTCTGGTAGATGTGTAATGGCTTCTTTTAGTTCTTTAACTTGTAGTTGCCTAAGGGCATCTGGCGATTGATCTTCTGTTTGGTCATTTAATTCATCTGTCCAAGGTGATTGCCGTTTTTGTTGAACATACCTTCTGTTCATTTTACGCTTGGCAATTGTGAAAAGGTAATATAAGAACGCTTCATGATGTTTTACCTTTTCGAAATGTTCGTATGCGGCAAGAATAGTTTCTGAAACAATATCTCGCGCTTCTTCTTTATCCCATACAATCGTTTGAACAAATCGAACGAGTCTTTCGTGCAAAGGAGAGTAAAGCGTCATAAATTTCGCTTTACGTTCATTTTCGATTTCTTCCGTTCGGAGGTTCAAATTACAGGGAGTTAGAAGTATAATATTACGAAAAGTTTCGCAGATTATTATCAATTCATCCGTTTTTTTTCACGAATATTTCCCGTTTGATGTTAATATCTATGAATAGTTCGCAACAATACTCATTTTGAAGTAAGTTTGCTGGGAATATTTATAACAAGTTATGTCGGAAGAAAATCAGGTAAGAATAAATAAATTTTTAAGTGAAGTTGGGTATTGCTCACGTAGAGCTGCAGACACGCTCGTAGAGGAAGGTCGTGTAAAGATAAATGGAGTAGTGGCTGTAATGGGGGCTAAAATAGGACCTACGGATCAAGTAATGGTTGATGATAAGCTATTAACTCGGCCTACAACCGACTTTGTCTATATCGCATTTAACAAGCCTATTGGTGTTGTTTGTACTACTGATATTGACAATGAAAAAGATAATATCATCGATTATATTAATCACCCCCAACGTATTTTTCCGATTGGACGATTAGATAAGTTAAGTGAAGGACTCATTCTTTTAACAAGCGATGGCGATATTGTAAATAAAATTCTGCGTTCAAAAAATAATCACGAGAAGGAATATATTGTAACTGTCGACCGGCCAGTAACTGACGAGTTTATTCAGAATATGTCCAATGGTGTACCTATTTTAGGTACTACTACTAAAAAATGTTTTGTAGAAAAGCTCGATCGTTTTCGTTTTCGAATTATCCTTACGCAAGGACTCAATCGTCAGATTCGTCGTATGTGCGAATATTTTGGTTATGAAGTTACGAAGTTGAAGCGTATTCGCATTATGCATATCGAACTTGATCTCGCACCCGGTAAATGGCGCGATTTAACCTCTGATGAGTTGAATGAACTCAACCGTTTGGTAGAGCATTCAGCAAAAACGTACGAATAAAAAAAGGGAGCACATAATAAATATGCTCCCTTGGTTTTTTTGTTGTGAGATTAGCTATTTACTCGCTTAAATCTAATCTTCAGCTTTTCCATCATTAAGTACATTACAGGAACAAGTATCAATGTTAGCATTGTCGCGAAGCTTAATCCGAAGATCATTGTCCATGATAATGGTCCCCAGAATGCAACACTGTCGCCTCCGAAGAAGATATGAGGATTGCCTGATGCAAGTAATGTGGCAAAGTCGATATTTAATCCTACTGCTAACGGAATTAATCCTGAAATTGTAGCACTCGCTGTAAGCAATACAGGAGTCATACGCGTTTTACCTGCTTCTATAATTGCTTCAACTGTTGGCACCCCTTGCTCTCTCAACAATTCAGTAAACTCCACTAACAAGATTCCATTACGAACAACAATTCCTGCTAAAGCAACAATGCCAATTCCCATCATGATGGTACTTATGGTCATACCTGTTATGGCATATCCTAAAAAGACACCAATCAAACTGAATAAAACTTCAACAATTATAATTAATGATTTGCTCAACGAGTTAAACTGCGTTACAAGAATTAAAAATATTAATCCGAAGGAAGTCATTAAAGCAGTCATCAAGAAAATCATTGTTTCCATTTGCTCTTCCTGCTGACCTGTCATTACCACTTCAACTCCATCGGGCTTTTCGAAATTCTTGATTTCATCTTCTACATTTTTTATCACGGCTTGTTCGTTGTAATCACGAAGAACGTTTGAACCTAATGTTATCACTCGCTTTTGATTGATACGTTTAATGCCACCATAAGTAGTAGAGTAGGATATATTACAGAAAGCAGATAAAGGCACTTGACGAACCATTCCGCCTTTATTCATATCACGATAGGTTATTTTAAGATTGTTCAAAGCATCCACATCCATACGCTGATCATACTTATAACGTAATTGTATTGGATACTCATCATTATCATCTCTGTATTTAGAAACTTCATTTCCAAATACTGCATTACGAATTTCCATACCTATTTGGCCTGTGCTAATTCCCTCACGATTCGCTCTTTCGCGGTCTATATTAAATACGATTTCTGGTTTGCTTGCTTCGAAATCGCTCTTTAATTGTTCAACACCATCAATGTTTAATGAGTCGAGGTATTTTTGAAGTTTAGTGGTTGTTTTAACGATGTCTTCAAACTTGTCACCTCTGATTTCTATATTGATTGGCTTTCCAACCGGAGGTCCGCCTTTTTCCTGATCAACAGTAATTTCTGCTCCAGGAATTCCTTTTACAGCATTGCGAATTTTATCGAGGTATAACGCCGACGACTCACCGTTCCTTTCAGAAAACTTTTTAAAGGCAATCGTAATTTTCGATTTATTTGTTTGCACTGATGGATCAAACTCGTTTGGATCGTTGGTTCCTACAGCAACATTCGCAATAACAGAAGTAACAATTTTATTGTCTTTGCCAATCGCTTTCACAATACGACCTTCAACAATTTTTGTGATAGAATCTGTATAAACCTGATCCGTTCCTACAGGCAACTTGATATACGTATAAATGAAATTCGGATCTGCACTCGGGAAGAATTCCATTTTTGGAGATCGAATATTAAATGCCACAAATGAAATGATAAACAAAACGATTGTCGCTACCATGGTCGTTTTGATATGATTCAACGCCCAAATTAATTTCCTGCCATACCATTCTTTGAAACGTGGCCAGGTATTATTTTGAAATTGATGAATCCATTTTTGAAAGTAAAAGTGATTCAAGAAATTCAATAGAATAATCAAGAATGAAAAATTACCTAATGCATGTGATCCTGCTAAGTGAAATAGCAAACCTGCAACAATAAGGAGAATATAAGTCATTCTCATTTTTTTGGTTACTGATGGTTTTTCGTGTTCATCATTATGAGGTTTCATAAAGCTCACTGCAAACACTGGATTGATAATATAAGCAACCAACAAGGAAGCTGTCAGCGTTACTATTAGTGTTATAGGTAGGTAGAACATAAATTCACCAATAACTCCTTTCCAGAAAGCAAGCGGAATAAATGGTGCTAACGTGGTGGCAGTACCGCTTAATACCGGTAAGAATACTTCCCCTGCTGCCAACTTCGCCGCTTTTTTAATTGGCACTTTACCATTATCAAAAATACGGTGCGTGTTTTCAATCACCACAATCGCATCATCTACAACAATTCCTAATGCCAATAGGAAGGCGAATAATACAATCATGTTCATCGTGAATCCTAAGGCAGGCATTACTAAAAACGCAACAAACATCGATAAAGGAACGCTTAGTGCAACAAAAAATGCATTAGTTGTTCCCATGAAGAACATCAGAATGATTAATACTAAAATAAATCCGATGATGATAGTATTAATTAAATCATGCAAAGTAGTTCTTGTCGCATCACTCTGATCGCCTGTTAAAGTAATTTTCAAACTTTGAGGCAAGTCATTTTCCTGCATATCACTGACTAAATCCTTGATCTTATCAGTGGCATCAATCAAG
>JBJTMY010000235.1:0-3725 GCA_046073825.1 Bacteroidota bacterium | reverse complement strand
TTTGGATTTTCGACAAAAATAGAATGTATTTAGTAAGAAACATTGATAATCAATTAATTAATTGGAAAGCGAAGGCCAACCGAAAACCTTTGCTGTTAAGAGGTGCTCGGCAGGTAGGAAAAACCAGTGCAGTTAAGCGTCTTGGAGAACAATTTAAACACTTTGTTTATATCAATTTTGATGAAAACGCTGCCTACCATCAACTGTTCAATCAGGATAACTCGATAGAAGAAATTTGTCAGCAGCTTGAACTTTTAACTAATACTCCCATTCATGCTGGTGAGACCTTACTCTTCTTAGATGAAATACAATCGTGCTTGCCTGCTTTAAAAGCTTTGCGTTATTTCTATGAAAAACTACCAGCACTACACGTAATTGCAGCAGGTTCATTGCTTGAATTTGCATTAGCCGAATTACCCTCTTTTGGTGTTGGAAGAATTCGCTCGTTGTTTATGTACCCAATGAGCTTCACCGAATTTTTAAACGCATTAGGAGAAAAAAATCTCTCTAATCATCTACTCGAACACGATATTAAAACGTCTTTGCCTGATAGCATTCACGATAAACTAATTGCTTTATATAAAGTTTTTTTATTGATTGGAGGCATGCCCGAAGTGGTGCGTACTTACGTGCAGAATAAAAGCTTATTGGAAGTACAAACTATTTTAAACGACTTACAAATTTCTATTCAGGCCGACTTTGCTAAATACAAAGCAAAAGTTCCAACCTCACGATTGATAGAGGTATTTAATAGCGTAGTTTATCAAACAGGGAAAAAATTCTCCTACACCTATCCGAATGCAACCCTCTATGCGCGACAAATAAAAGAGGCATTGCAATTATTGGAAATGGCTGGATTAATTTATCCCGTAACACATACATCAGCTAATGGTGTTCCGTTGGGTGCCGAGATAAATCCTAAAAAAGTAAAGTACTTGATTTACGACACAGGCGTTTACCAACGCTTATTGGGAGTTGACCTTTCCTCGTTAATGTTAGCAGATAATGCAGATGTGATTAACAAAGGCAACATTGCTGAATTGTATGTAGGTTTAGAGTTAATTAAAACCGCAGACCCTTACGTGCCGTTATCGCTTTATTATTGGCAACGTGATTCTCGTAATAGCCAAGCCGAAGTTGATTATGTAATTTCAAAAGAGAATAATATTTACCCCTTAGAAGTAAAATCTGGAACCAAAGGCAGTATGCAAAGTATGTATATATTTCTAGAAGAGAAAAAACGAAATCATGGCTATCGCCTTTCACTCGAAAATTTTGGAGTAATAAATCAAATACAAATTGTTCCGCTGTATGCAGTGATGAAATTACAGCATTGATTTTAATAAGCTTAAATTATATTTATTTTTCAGACAATTAAAGTCAATTTTAAAGGTAAGCGCTGTTTTAATTGCTTTTCATTCTTTCATCGCCTATTTTTGATTGAAGAAGATTTTTTATCCTCTATTTCGTCATAGAACAACTATTTTTAATTACTAATCATGTTACAACATGAGTAAAATAACAGGCTTTAATTTACCCGTACATCAGGAAATAATTTCTGATTTTATTTATCATATACGGCGGCACTTGCAAAGTAAAGGATTGCAATATGAATTATATGTTGCACCCGAGGTGGTATTACGACATGTTGATTTTAAAGGAGGGTATATTATTCCGGATGTGTCTATACGTAAAAGTGATCACTCGTGGAACCAACCAGAAATGATTATTGAAGTATGTAGAAACAGAAGCTGGAATTCAGATATTAAGAAAGTACGGAAAGCCATTAAAACGGTAAAGTCGTTACAAGAAGTATTTGTTTTTAATCTGGAAGAAGCCGAATGTTGGCGCATCAGCAAACCTGAATACGACGAAGAAGATGGTAATTGTTTCTCCGATGTGCTCCGCTTCGATTTGAAGAATTGTTTGAGGGGGTGAACAATCTTTTTTAATATTTATCTTAAAATTAGTTTTATCAATTTTAAATAATTGTTTTGTATTAGAAGTTATTTGAAGGCAAGGATTAAAAGTTTATATTTGGGAAATGACTGATATTTATTAAAAACTCTATCAGTACATTATTTATTGAATAATTATTTATTAATGGAACTACCAAAATACAACGAAATAATAATCCCAGCATTAGCACTGCTAAATGCAAATGTAGAATTGCCACTTAAAGAATTTGAAAAACCGCTTGCTCAACATTTTAAATTATCACAAGAAGATATAGATTATAAATATTCTTCTGGTAATGGAAAAGTATTTTATGATCGAGTTTGTTGGGCCATTAGTTATTTGAATATGGCTGGATTAATTGAAAAATCTAGGAGAGGAGTTTATAAAATTAATGATATTGGTAAAAATCAATTAACCAATCCAGATAAAATTTTATTGTTTATTCAAGAACAAATTTCGAAACGCGAGGAGACTAGAATAAAACGAGATATTGAAGTAGTGACTACTGACTTATCAAAAGATCAATTAACGCCGGAAGAATCTTTATATGAAGCGTATGATGATATTAAGGCGACTGTTTACAATGAAATTTTAGATACCATCTTAAATAAATCACCTCGGGAATTTGAAAAATTAGTGGTTGCGCTTTTACAAAAAATGGGGTATGGTGGCGAAGTAAAAAACGCGGGGATTGTTACCCAACAATCGAATGATAAAGGAATTGATGGAATTATAAAGGAAGATGTATTAGGTTTCGGAAGAATTCATATTCAAGCAAAAAGATATGATTTTAATAACACCATTGGACGAGAAGAAATTCAAAAATTTGTTGGTGCATTAGCAGTAGCACAATCGAATAAAGGTGTTTTTATTACTACTTCTAGTTTTACACGTGGCGCTATTGATTATGTAAATAACTTGAATACATCTGCCACTGTAGTTTTGATTGATGGGAAGCAACTCGCTGAACACATTTACAATTATGGGTTAGGAATGCAAACAGAAAAAGTAATTGAGATTAAAAAACTTGATTGGGAATTTTGGGATGCGATGAACGATGATAAATAAATTATTGTTTACGTTCCAATTTAAAAACCAAAATAATTCAATTAAAAAATATCCTTTATTAAATTCTTTCTTAAAAAATCAAACAAACAATTTGTTTTATTTTAGCAAACAAGTTAATTACAATCGATTTTAATAATGGCAAAATCAAAAAAAGACAATAAAAATTCTGAAGTGGTTGTTAAGAAACAACCAAAGCGCGAACTGTTAAAAGAAAAAGCGATTGAAGTTACCCTGTGGGAAGCAGCAAATAAATTACGAGGTAGCGTGGAGCCTGCCGAATACAAGCATGTTGTACTTGGACTCATCTTTTTGAAGTTTGCTAGCGACAAGTTTGAGGAGTACAGAGCCAAACTCATAGATGAAGGTAAAGAGAAATACATAGAAATGCCTGAGTTCTACAACATGAACAATGTGTTTTTCTTAGAAGAAATTAGCCGCTGGAGTTACTTAATTAAAAAATCAAAGCAAAACGATATTGCGCTGCTCATTGATACAGCCTTACATACCATTGAGAAAAACAACAAAGCCCTGAAAGGAGCATTGCCCGACAACTATTTTTCTCGCTTAGGTTTAGATATTACTAAACTGGCTTCTTTGCTGGATACTATTAACGACATTAACACCACCAAAGACCCAAAGCAAGATGTAGTAGGTAAAGTGTATGAATACTTCCTTTCCAAGTTTGCTTTAGCTGAAGG
>JBJTMY010000234.1:0-5289 GCA_046073825.1 Bacteroidota bacterium | reverse complement strand
CAATTAAAGATGAACTTCGAGATAATTTACGTGAAAAATTAAAGTCGGGCCAACCCGTTTTTGAAGGCGTACATGGTTTTGAAAATACGGTGATACCAGAGTTAGAGCGTGCTATTTTATCTCGACATAATATCAATTTATTAGGGTTACGTGGACAAGCGAAAACAAGACTAGCGCGCAAAATGGTAGAGTTGCTCGATGAGTATATTCCGTTTGTTGCAGGATCAGAAATTAACGATGATCCATTACATCCAATATCACGCTTTGCAAAAGATTTAATTCAAGAGCATGGTGATAACACACCAATCGAATGGCTACATCGAAGCAATCGTTTTTTTGAGAAGCTAGCAACACCTGATGTAACAGTTGCAGATTTAATTGGTGATATCGATCCAATTAAAGCAGCAAATTTAAAATTATCATTTGCCGATGATCGAGTGATTCATTTCGGAATGATACCTCGAGCGAACAGATGTATTTTTGTTATTAATGAGTTGCCTGACTTGCAAGCGAGAATACAAGTTGCTTTGTTTAATATTTTACAAGAAGGAGATGTGCAGATTCGTGGATTTAAAGTGCGATTGAATTTAGATATACAATTTATATTTACTGCTAATCCTGAAGATTATACGAATCGTGGAAGTATAGTTACTCCCTTGAAAGATCGTATAGGTTCACAAATTTTAACCCATTACCCAGCGTCAGTTTCAGTAGCAAGAACAATTACAAGCCAAGAAGCTAAGTTAAAGAAAGAGCAGAGCGATAGTGTATATGTTCCAAGTTTGGCAAAAGATTTATTAGAGCAAATTTCTTTCGAGGCTCGTGATAGCGAATACATCGATAATAAAAGTGGTGTGAGTGCACGATTAAGTATTACGGCTTATGAAAATTTAATTAGTACAGCAGAAAGACGAGCATTGAAATCAGGATTATCGACGACTGCTGTTCGCTTGTCAGATTTTATGGGAATCGTTCCTGCGATTACCGGTAAAGTAGAGTTAGTTTACGAGGGAGAGCAAGAAGGTGCTGCCATTGTTGCGCAGCATTTAATCAATGAAGCAATTAAAAGTTATTTCCCTGCATACTTCCCTAAAATAGAAAAGCTTGAAAAGAATCCTGATAAAAGTCCGTATGCAAAAATCATTGAATGGTTCTTTCACGAAACAGGCTTTGAATTGTTAGATGATTTCAACGATGATGATTATAAGATGCAATTAGATCGTATTAAGCCATTAGATGAATTAATTCAAAAATATCAACCTAATTTAGTGAAAGAAGATATTTATTTCATTAAAGAATTTATACTATGGGGCTTAGTATCGTATGATAAATTATCGAAAGATAGAATTGTAGATGGATACCAGTTTAGTGATATGATAGGGAATTACATTAATAAAATGTGATGATTTGAGGGTTTTATCGGTACATTGTCTGAGATTCGTTTGGTCGAACCTATCGTAATCTATTTCAATAAGCTTGGTTGATTATTTAATATTTCGAATTTTGAAATTTATTCGCGATTTTTGATATTCGATATTATTAAAAGTAAAATTCCTATGAAAAAAATATTCTTTATTATCGGATTAATTTTAACCACTAAATTAATTCAAGGACAAATTTTGTTAGAATATATTTTTTCGTAATTTTTATTAAAATCATATCTAAAGAATGGATTTCCGGAATATTTTAAATCGAAAGTTGGGGATATTATTCTCGATTATAATTTTGATAATAGTGCTTTACGAGGCTAGAGGGGAAGGGGATTTTAAAATATTTATAGATGCATCTCGTGATTTAATTGCCAGGAAAAATATTTATCGGGAAACGTACAATCAGTGGTTTCATTATTATTATGATGTATTGTTTGCTGTATTACTTGTACCGTTCACATTTATTCCGCTTTATTTTGCTAAGTTGATTTGGCTGTTTGCCAATGTTTATTTTACGTTTCGGATTTTTAAAATTGTTTGGAGTTGGTTGCCATTGGAGATCTTAACACCGATTACAAAGAAGGTGTTTAAAATTTTATCTTTTGTATTTGTACTGGCTTTTTTAAGAGATAATTTTCATGTTTCTCAATTGACGATTTTTATATTGTTCCTGACTTTGCAAGGATTAGATTTTATACGCACAGGACATAAAATTAAAGGGAGTTCCTTATTAGCACTAGGAATTAATATCAAAATATTACCCATTGTATTTATTCCGTATTTGATTTATAGAAATGAAATTCGTCCTGCTTTTTATGTGCTAGTTTTTATGGGAATCTTTTTAATGTTACCTGTTGTATTTATAGGAAATAGTTATAATCAGTTTTTATTACAGGAAAGATGGCACATCATCAATCCAGTGAATGCAGAACATGTTATGGATACGGGCGAGCGCAGTTTTCATTCGTTAACAACCTTACTTTCTACTTTGTTGGTTAAAAATTGTGGTGACAAATTCGCATTGCCATTAAAAAGAAATGTAGCCGATGTATCAATGGAAGTTTTAAGCAAGGTGATTAATGTCGTTCGATTGATATTAGTATTTGCTGTCTTGTATTTCTTAAAATCAAAACCTTTTCAAATTGCTCCAACGAATCTGCAACGATTATATGAGGTCAGTTACTTGTGTCTGTTAATCCCATTGATTTTTCCACACCAACAGCATTATGCCTTTTTATTTATTTTTCCTGCCACCACCTATTTACTATTCTTCATTTCTTATTTGTATTTTCAAAATGAATCTTATCAAAAGGTCGAAAATTTCTGTTTAAGAAAAAATAGTTTGTTCATTGTGATGTTAATGATCTATCTCCTCACTAACAGTCACTTTATTTTGGGCACATTTAATAAGTGGTGTGATCATTACAAAACACTTACTTATGGAGCATTAATTTTACTTGTTGTTTTAGCATGCTGCAATCCTAAAAAATTCATAAAGGAAATAGAATTGTCTAAGTAATTGTTTTAAAATTCAACAATTACTCCTATAGTTGGTACAACTGTACCTGAGGAATTAGGTAATTCTTTTAGCTTATACGAATTTGCGTTGTTTGGATCTATTTCGGGTTGTCCATTTAGGTCTCGAACTACTGTTAAATACGGATTGAAATACGTTTTTTGATTCAAGAAGTTTTGAATGTCTAAGTAAAAGTTTAATGCTGATTTTTTAAAGAAATACTTTTTGTCAACGCGAATATCTAATTGCGAAAATGTATTTGTTCTTCCGGTATTAATCAACGAATAATCACGGATAGCCTGTCCCGTTACATTCCAATTACTGATGAGTGCACTTGCTGCGTAATTATTAGGCGTATAAGGAGCTCCTGAACTCATACGATATTTTATTCCTGCTTCCCAATTCTTATTGAAAATTTTCCCTGCCGTTAAACTTAAAGTATGCCGGAAGTCAGAGCCTGATGCTACATACTTATCATCTCCATTGGTAAATTCACTAACGCCATACGTATAGGCCATCAAGGCATAAAAATTCTTGTAAAGCTTTTGCTGCACCAATAATTCTACACCATAAGCGCGACCTTTCGAATTAGCATCCACAGGTACATTTCCTACAACACCAAAATCGCTACCCTGATTGGCAATGCTAATCGAATCAATCAAGTTAAAAGGATAGTTCTCATAAATTTTATAATAACCTTCAAGCGTAATACGAATATTATGATCATTGGTATACTCAAGTCCTGCTACCGCTTGTTGATTTCGGATATATGGAATGTTTGTATTGGTGAATTGTCCTGCATTGTTTTTATATCCTAAAATCGTATAGGCTGGCAACTGATAAAACACTCCTGCACTTGCATTGAAATATAACGTTTTATATAATAACTGACTAATAGATAAACGAGGAGAGAGTTGATTGAATGGATTCTTCATTTTAGCTCCGTAGTTGTTCCCATCGATTCTTGCTCCCAATGAAATGGTTGTATTCGATTTAGAAAATGTTCTACTGATTTGTCCGAATGTACTATACTTTTGGAAATTAATTTTTGAATTAAAATCCAACGTAATATCATTGGGAAGTTTATTGTAGGTGCTGTTTGAATAATTTGCATCTTCTAGTCCAGCGCCATAATTTATTTTCCAATTATTTAATCGAACTGTTTCTTCTAATCTAAGTTTGTTTTCTATCTCTGACGATTGATAATCTAAAATTTTACCTGCTGATTGTGTTAAGTCATTTTTCTCATACTTATTACTTGAATTATTCAAGTTGTTTCTGCTTATGACAAGGGTTGTAAATCTATTTTTTGAATAATGTTTATAGCTTCCTCCGATGGCATAATTCCATTGTTGGTAGGATGGTAGTGTTCCTAGTAAATACTTTTGTTCTTCTGTTTTATTTGCATCTAAGTTTAATTTAAAATTGTCAATAGCTCCTAAGCCAATAAACGTAAATTCATTTTTTGTATCGGGTTTTATCTTGTACTTAAATTGAAAGTCGTTATAGATGGGAAGAAAAGGCAATCCTAGTGCACTAAATAAAAATTGTAAATACGAGCGGCGATAGGATGCAATCAAAGTAGAATTCTTTGAAATGGGTCCATCATACACCGTGGCTAAATCGCTTGCACCTAAGGTAACAGAGTAAGAAGGCTTATCATTTCTTCCATCCTTAAACTTAAAGTCTAAAAGGGAACTCATCGTGTTTCCTCTGTTTGCCGGAAAGGCGCCCGAATAAAAATTTACATCCTGAATAAAATCAACATTTAGCATTCCAACAGGACCACCAGAAGCTCCTTGTGTGGCAAAGTGGTTAATGTTTGGAACTTCTATTCCATCGAGATAAAAACGATTTTCATTTGACGAACCTCCTCTAACGATGAGGTCATTACGAAAAGTAGGGATAGAGGCCACGCCTGGCAATGATTGAATAACTTTTGAAATATCTCTATTGCCTCCAGGGTTACGTTTAATTTCTGTAACGCTTAATGAACGTAAAGAAACAGGGCTTTCCTCTTTCTTTGGATAAACAGCCGTGGTAATAACTACCTCACTTAATTTCTTTACATCCTCCTCTAAAGCTACATTGATAATAGTTTGTTTATTTGGCTGAACAACTATTTCAAAAACGGAACTTTTTACAAAGCCAGTTAGAAGAATCTCTAAATTATAGGTGCCTGGTTTATCTGTTTTGATTAAATAATTTCCTAATGTATCCGAAGTAGTACTGATTACCGATGCGCCGTTCTTAGCAACCACAATCGCAAATGGCAAGGGCTCGTTATTGATGCTATTGGTAATTGTTCCGGAGATGATACATTGCTGGGCATTAATACCTGAA
>JBJTMY010000233.1:0-5614 GCA_046073825.1 Bacteroidota bacterium | reverse complement strand
ATCGTACAAATCATTTTTGATTTCATTGTTTAACCAAGTTGGTTGAGAATTATTATTGGTTGTAATTTGAAAATCTTGATGAATATTGGAAAGTGGATTTATCGAAAGAAAATTATTGTCCACCTTTAATTCGAAAGTTTTATCAGGCATCGGATTAAAGATGCTTGTGGTAAAACTAATATCTTGTTTAACCGCTTGTAATTCGTCTTTACTGTAACAGGTAATTCTGAGTTGAGTGTATTGCAAAATAATTTGATTAATCAAATTCAACTTCTCCATTCTCAATAACGAATCTTGTATAGTTTGTAGTTGGCTTCTGAGGTAAATTAATTTCGTTAAGATGGTTTCATAATTGTAACGATGTTCATTGTTTATCAAATCATCAATCGATTTTACAATATCTTTCCCGTTTTTTTCTTCTGTCCATTTTTGATTGGTAATTGCATTCAAATCAATTTTCGCTGCATTACTTCCGCCCTCTATTACTTCAAAATATTCCTCGGTAGAATTATTATCAGGGGCTACACCAAATCCCTGGCATTTATGCATAGAACGACTCTCCGCTGCTAATTCCTGAAATGTTTTTCCTGTTGAAGAATCAATTCCAGAAACAGAAAGTTTGATAAGTGGCGATTTAATCAATGAATCGTTTTTATCGAATACATTCCATAATAATGCATTTGCTCGCCAAGGTTTTAAATCAGGATTAGAATACAGTTTATAATGTTCATCACCTGCTAAAAGATAAGCCATTTTACCTAGCATTGCACTTGCAATATGATGTCCATGACCTGCACGTTTATCAGCTGGGAAACGACAAATAATGATTGTTGGTTGAGTAATGCGAATTGCTTGTATGACATCTTGCAACAATTTGCCTTGGTCCCAATGTTCAAAGGTTTCTTTTGCTGTTTTTGAAAAACCGAAATCATAAGCATGACTAAAATATTGTTCACCTCCATCCACACTTCTTGCCTTTATCAATTCCTCTGTTCGCAGTATGCCTAATTCAACTCCTTGTTCAGCTCCAATTAAATTCTGTCCTCCATCACCTCTGGTAAGAGAAAAATAAATCGTTCGATAATGTTTACCTCTTGCCAAATAACCAATAAGCAAATTGTTTTCATCATCAGGATGAGCAGCGAGATACAATATAGTTGTGGTGTTTTTTAATTTTTGCAAATCACTTTTAATGGAATATGATGTTTTCGCATATCCGAAATGAATAAAAATACTAGATAATAAAAGTGCAATTATTTTTTTCATTGTTTCACTAAGCGATAATGATACTGCTGATTATTCGATTTTACTTCCAATAAATAAACTCCCGTATTTAAATTTGAAATACTTGTATTGTTATTGTTTCCTGAATGAAGTAATTGTCCTGTAAGACTTTTTACTTCCCAAAAATAGTCGTCAATATTTTCTATTTTGAATTCATTGGTCACTGGATTTGGAAATAGTATAGGTTTAAGACTATAAGTTTCATTGATACTTGTAATACTACTGCACGAAGGAATTGTCAAACCAAGAACTTGAGCATTTGCATAAAATGATTGATAGAATTGATTGGTGATATCTGCATTGTGAAAAATGACAAGGTTCTCATCATTCTTCGTATTTGCACTCAACGACCAATTAAATGAACCGCTCCCAACGGTCGGATCACTTGTTAAATTACAAGCATCGGCAATCATAAATTTATTATGATAAATATACGTAAGGCTAAACGTCAGCAATTGATTCATTAAAAAAGGAGCTAGTGTAGCTTTCGGTGCATAACTCGAACTGAAGTTATCCATAATGCCTGCAACATATACGCCTCTGTTAAATACTGCGACAATACTATCCGCAATATTACTTCTGGTAAATGCATATATACCAAAATTTAAATTCGTGTTCGCAGCACTGATGATATCAATTAAATGCGATTCAGTATTATCGCTCGGAGAAAAATAAACATCTAATTGATGACCATCAACTGTAAAAATATGTTGTGTGTTAGTTGTTTTATCAGGACCAAATTTTGAATTCGTTAGGTTGGGTTGCAATGTAGTACTTCCCCACATTTCATTAAATTCATCTTCAAAAGCCTGAGCGACCGATTTACTCTGTATAAAGTAAATATTATTATAGTCGTTCAAAAACTGTTGATCTGTCCAGTTACAAGAACCAGATAATACAATCGTTTTGGTTGTATCAGGATGGTTAATATCAATCACCATAAATTTATTATGCATGATACCGTATTGTTGTGAAGTAGGACTTCCTAAAGTTGGTATATTATTATTTAGTGCAGATAAGCCTGAGTTAGACGAACTACCATTATAAATCCAACGAATCTGTACACCTCGATTATAAGCATTGTTAACAGCTTGTGCAATGTCGGCTATACTTGTGCTTGAAGTGAAATTATAAACTGCGATATCTAAAGTGTAATTGGCGCGGTTGATATACGCAACAATGGTATCATCAAAAGTGCCATTCAAATAAGTTGCATAATTTCCATTGGCAACATTGGTATTTACTGGATGATTAAAATAAACTTTTACAGATTGTGCAAACGAGTAGTTTTGGGCTACCAGTAGTATAAAACAGTAGATAAAAAATTTGATTTTCATTCGATAGGGATAGAGAGCAAATTTAAATGAATTGTCTATATGATTGAATTTTACGAGATAAAAACTATTTTTGTGTATGAAAGATTTTAAAAAGTATTTTACCACCTCGGCCTCACCTGCAGATGTTTACAACGCCCTTACCAATCCCATGGTAATTGAGTTATGGTCGGGAGAGGAAGCTGTAATGTCAGACACACCAGATTCAGAGTTTTCATTGTGGGAAGGAAGTATTACGGGTAAAAACTTGGCTTTCGAAAAGAATAGAATGATTCAGCAGCAATGGTATTTTGATGAGCAGGAAGAACAAAGCATCGTAACAATAAAATTACATCCCGCTGATGATGGTACCTCTATCGAATTACGTCACACAAATATTCCTGATGAGCATTATGAAAATATCACAGAAGGGTGGGTAGAATCTTACTTTGCTTCGGTTTGTGATTTCTTGGATGATTTATAAATCTCCTTCTTGAATTTGCTTCTTTGCTTTCTTTGATCCGTCGTAAATTTCGTACTTCAAAAAACGACATTCAATTGGACCATTATACAATTGAATTTTGCGGGTAGTTCTTAGTCCGATAAATTTTGCAACTTCTAAATTACCAGTGAAGATCCAGCAGGTCCAACCTTTCATCTCTTGCTTCATCACATCACCCATCCGCTGATACATGGCTAAAATATCTTTAGGTTCTATTCTTAGTCCGTAAGGAGGATTGCAGATTAACGTTCCTGTATCGGTTGGCTTCTTGAATTTTTCAAAAGAATTTTTTCTAACGATTATCGTATCCGCTAAACGAGCATTTTCAATGTTCTCCTTTGCTTTTTCAATAACAGCTCCACTGATATCAGAGCCATAAATTTTGATATTTCCAGCAGGCTTTTCATTATAAATCGCATCGTTGTAAATCGACTTCCATAATTTCTCATCATAGTCTTTCCATGTTTGAAAACCGAAGCGATGTTTAAATTTATTGGGAGCGATGTTACGCATGATCATGGCTGCTTCAATCAGAATGGTACCGCTGCCACACATATAATCAGCGAGGGTACTTTCTTTATCCCATCCACTCGTCATAACAAGTGCCGCAGCTAATGCTTCATTCAAAGGAGCCTGATTGGTATAGTCACGGTAACCACGTTTATGCAGCGATTCACCCGAGCTATCAAACGAAAGCGTACATTGATTATCGTAGATGTGCAGGTGAATACGCAGGTCGGGTTGCTCGGTATCTACATTCGGACGATCATCAAATTTATCTCTGAACTGATCTACGATAGCATCCTTTGCTTTAAGCGATACGTATTGCGAATGTGTTAAGTTAGATAGATTAAGAGTGGTATTGATAGCAAAAGTTTGATGCAAATGAAAATGCTCCGTCCAATCGATAGCTTGAATGTTTTCGTACAACATTTCCTCATCCGAAGCTTCAAAAGTGGTGTACGGTTTTAAGATACGCAGGGCGGTACGGCAATGAAGATTGGCTTTATACATCAAAGCTTTATCACCTTCGAACTCTACGGCTCTTGTTAACTCACGAATATTAGTAGCTCCTAATTGGGCTAATTCTTCCGCTAAAATGGACTCACATCCGGCAAATGTCTTGGCAACTAAAATCACGATAAATCTATTGGGTAAAGATAGGTTTAAAGGATGGATAAGTAAAATGTTTAATTTATGAGGATTAAATTTATTTCAAAAAAAACTGCAAGAATTAATTGCAATTATCAGCTTTTAGTATGTCTTGGTCACGAACACACTTTGTTCCACCAAATTTATCAATGAGAATATTGTGAATATTCAAGACATCATTCAGACTAATCATTTAGCTAGTTTCTCAAGAAGCTCCCTGTCTTCTGCTAAAATTTTACGGAGGTTATTAGCTAAATTGAAATTATTATCTGGTTGGTCTTTAAGCTTCTTTAGAAAGTTAAATACATCTTGTAATACGTTTTCTGGTACCGTTTCTAACAGCTTTTGGATTTCTGTTTGAATTTGTGCTTTGGTCATACCCAAATATAACATAAAAAAAGAAAAATTCAAAGCAAATTGAAGTAAACACTTCAGTACTAAATTGCAAATGCTAAGTTAAAATAAATAAGAATTAAATAAAATATAATGATTCAACAAATAAATCACCATCTAATAAGAGCGCTTATAAAAAAATATAATTGATTAATTTGCAGTATTCAAATTTTCAAATCTTCAATCGCTAGGCCCTTCGAGTGACCTTAACTCGACCAGTTCGGAACAAGCAAAGACCACCTCGCGATCAAATCAACTTAAGCGTTTGTAATTGCTTAATAACCGAATACTTTTTTTTCAAACCGTAATTTTGTGGCGGGGTGGGGCTGCTGTCCCCCCATGGTATGGGTTGAAGTATTTCTTTTGTTTTTGTCAAGCATTAGACCTTACATATAAATGGCAACAAACTGTTTAGAATATAGCATCTTCAAATTTTAAAATCATCAAATCATTATCATTTAATAATCGTAACCCTCTTTTGTCCAATCACCTCTTCATTCGCACACTTGATGATGTATTCTCCTGCGTATAAGGTTCGGACATCAAAGTAACCAATGGTGCTACCGGCTAGGATAGTTTGATCCTGAATTTTTCTTCCGTTTAAATCGTATAGGCTTACCGTTATATCGTTCTTTAAAAGTCCGCTAAACTGCACTGCAATAAACTCCGAAGAAGGATTAGGAAATGCGTTGAAATAGGTATTCAAATTATTTTCTTCTATTCCTGATGAGGAAGGCGTATAAACAGTAACAGGTTCAGTAATAGAAGTTACTTTCACACCTGTTCTTGTTCCGTAAAATGTAGGTCCAACTACATAAGGATAAGCAGAGTTCCAATTTGCATCTACTGTTGCAAAGTAACAATAGATACCATTAGGATATTCAGGGGTTACGCAAAATCGTCCATTGTGTTCGTCTAATACATCTTGTTGACCTGGAGCAGCAATGTATTCATAGTCTTCTCTGAAATA
>JBJTMY010000232.1:0-3094 GCA_046073825.1 Bacteroidota bacterium | reverse complement strand
CTATTGCATCAACAACCGTCTTATCAATCCTGTCTTTATCCAAGCGAACAATAATTCCCTTCGATTTCCAATCGGCTAATTCATATTTAGGTGTAACTAATGAAATAGCTAAGGGTTTTAAATCAGGATTTAAATTATTAATAAATGTTTGTGAATTATACTCTGCTTCTGCTGAAATAAGATTTGCAAACTCGGCTAACAGTCCTGCATATCCTTCATTTGTAAAACTAATCCCATCTGTTTGAAGTGCGCTAAAAATAAAATCTTTCACCTTGATGTGTTCCAACTCTGGTGTTTCTTCTACTTCGTTTTTTACTCCTTTCTTTTTTTGTTTTGCTTTTGATGGTTCTTCTTCTAGATATTTGCTAAAATCTGGTAAAGGAAAAATCTCTTCGGCATAATTGAGTAGAATACGAATAATTTCTTCCTCATGCACTTCGGTACTTTGTTCATCGTTGATGAGTTGTTCTTCGGTATATTCTTTCTCGATATTCTCGAGCATTTCACCTGCATGATCTTGAACTGGAACTAGTGATTCGTCTGACTGACGGTTGTTACGACTACGAATAATTTTATTCATCTCTGCAATCAACACCGCTTCACTCATTTCCATGAGCGTTGATGCTTGTCGCAGATATGCTGCTCGTGTAATCGCATCTGGAACTACTGCAATGGTTTCAACAATATCGCGAACAAGTCCGGCTTTCTTAATAGGATCACCCGCTGTATCACTCAACAATAATTTTGTTTTGAAAGAAATAAAATCGACCGCCGAGCTAGTTAAGTATTCGAGTAACTCAACGGTAGAAACTTTTCGTGAATACGAATCTGGATCTTCGCCATCAGGAAATAAAACCACACGCACATTCATTCCTTCTTCGAGAATTAAATTAATTCCTCTTAAAGAAGCTTTAATGCCGGCTGCATCACCATCATAAAGTACGGTAACATTTTTTGTATAGCGAGCAATTAAGCGTATCTGCTCCACCGTTAGTGAGGTGCCTGAACTGGCTACTACGTTTTCTATTCCTGCCTGATGCAAAGAAATCACATCGGTATATCCTTCTACTAAATAACAAATATCTTTTTCTACAACCGCTTTCTTCGCATGCGAGATGCCGTATAAACTTTTACTCTTAAAATAAATTTCCGTCTCTGGCGAGTTTAAATACTTCGGACTCTTCGGGTCTGTTTTAAGAATACGCGCCCCAAAAGCTATGGTACGACCTGTTAAGCTTGCAACCGGAAACATTACTCGCCCGCGAAAGCGATCATATTTCTTTTGCTCATTAACAATCAGCAATCCTGCTTTCTCTAAAATTTCTTCTTTATATCCTGCACCGGTGGCTGAGGCAGTAAGTCCATCCCATTTATCAGGAGAAAAACCTAACTCAAACTTGCGAATAATCTCATCGGTAAATCCACGCTCACGGAAATAACTTAGTCCGATAGCAATACCTTCTTCATTATTCCATAGATAATCGACATAAAAGTTTTTGGCAAAGTCCATCACAGCAAACAAACTCTCACGCTGCGATTGAGCTTCCATCATTTCTGCTGATGGCGCTTCCTCTTCGATGGTGATGCTGTACTTTCCAGCGAGGTAACGCAATGCTTCAGGAAACGAAAGATGTTCGTGCTCCATCATGAAGGTAACCGAATCACCCGCTTTACCACAACCGAAGCACTTGAAAAATCCTTTGGCAGGAGAAACGGTAAACGAGGGCGTTCGTTCATTATGAAAAGGACAAACACCCAATAAGTTAGCGCCACGCTTTTTCAACGACACAAAGTCGCCTACCACCTCTTCTATACGGCAGGCCTCTAAAATACGCTCCTTGGTTTCTTGATTAATCACAAGGCTAAAATACGAAAATTAGGGGGATGACAATCATGTTATTTATAGTGAAAATAAATGTCGGTAGTCAACTTCCTTATTTACAATCATCCAATTTAGTTAATGTTCGTGTGATTGTAAGTTAAACGTTTGTAAACGACTATAAGTACTTATCAACCGACTATTCTTTGTACCACCATTTAATTTTGCACCTAAGAATAGAATAACATTTAATGAATCTTACTAAATCAGACTCATATCAATGGTGCAAAATCAATGACCTTAAAATTGCTATACCTCCTCAATTGAATTGTATTTCTATTCTTTTTAAGAATACTACTACTTGTATTTTGTTCCACTATTCGTTAACTTTGTAAATTGGAGAAATTAAGACAATTACGTTTCTACAAAAATTATTTTTTTGACTTTTTTGAATCGCAACAAGAAAAGGTTAAAAATAAAATTGATCAAGTATTATATGTAATTGAAATTGCAGAGAGAATTCCTAAAAAGTTCTTTGATCATATAACCAACACAGATGGTTTATTTGAAATCAGAATTGAAGTTGGGAATAATATTTATAGAATATTTTGTTGTTTTGACGAAGGAAACATCGTGGTCCTATTTAATGGATTTCATAAAAAATCACAAAAAACTCCAACAGCAGAAATTGAACGAGCCTTGAAAATTAAAAAAGAATATTTTAACGATAAAAAAATTAAGGGTCATGAGAAAAAAAGAAAATAAATCTAAAAATGTGACTTCTTTCGATGAACATCTTACCAAGCGATATGGTAAGATTGGTACTAAAAAAAGGACAGAATTTGAAATTAAAGCAAAGGCTTTTGCTATAGGAGAAATTATAAAAGAAGAGCGAAAACTTTCACGCATGACTCAGGCGCAGTTAGCAGAAAAAACAGGCACGAGAAAAAGTTTTATATCCAGAATTGAAAATGGTCATAGTGATATTCAGTTATCTACTTTATATCGTCTACTAGAAATGGGGTTAGGTAAAACTGTTTCCTTAACCATAAGCTAGAAATATAAATGGGAATAAACTACAGTAAATTCCATTAATTGTTTTTGTATATTTGAAATATGAAAAACGTAAGAGATTTCATTACTATTGATCAGGAGATATTATCAGGACAACCTGTTTTTAAAGGAACCCGCGTACCTGTAGTAACTTTATTTAGTCATCTTGAAAAGGGTATTTCATTAAATGAGTTTTTGGAAGATTTTCCTTCCGTAGAAAAA
>JBJTMY010000231.1:0-13887 GCA_046073825.1 Bacteroidota bacterium | reverse complement strand
ACATCGGCTTCTGTCATTCCTTTTGTCTCGATAGGTTTGCTCCATGCACCATATAATACTCCCGGACGCATACTTAGCATTCGCTTAGGTGAGTGTAAGTGATGTGGATTTTTTAACGTTAAAACGGCAACAGGAACTTGCGCATATATGGCTAATCGAAAGGCGCCATCTTTAAACTCTAATAAAGGAGCGTCTGTTTTATTTCGAGTTCCTTCGGGAGCCAAGAAAACAGATAAACCTTCATCGATTGTTTCTTTCATTCGTTCGATGCTCTTACTTCTATCAGCGCGGTCAGATCGGTTAACGGTGATGTAAAGATTTTTAATTACGTATCCTAGTAAAGGAATTTTCGCCAGCTCTGCTTTCGATAAGAATCGAAAACTATTGCTACAAGCTGCTGCATAAGCAGGAATATCTAACATCGATAAATGATTGGCTACAAAAACATATTGCTTGTCAGGATCGATGTATTCTTTGTTTTCAATCTTGCATCTTACAATAAACAACACGAATAACAAATGCGCCCAGAATTTAGACACTTTATGTGCGATAAACGGTGCTTTCTTTTTCGAGAAGAGATTAAAGACAATAAAGTAACAAGGGATTACAATGATGAACGAAGCTGCAAATGCAAGCAGGCAATATACAGCGTAAAGAGCTTTTAGAAGTTTAATCATTTTATGGGGTGCTTAGTGCTACTGGAATTATTTTTCCGTTAAAGTATTGATGTCCGTTTTCAGCAAACCAGGTAATATAATTTCCCATTTCTGCCGCGCTGAGTGGTGCTTTATAACCTGGAAAAGCTTTTGCGAGCATTTCGGTATTTACAGCTCCAAGAGCAATGCAATTTACTTTGATATTGATTTCTTTAAATTCTTCAGCTAGGCATTCCGTTAGAATGCTCAACGCACCTTTAGAAGAAGAGTAGGCGGATAGTCCTGCGAATTTTACACTTCCTTGTATTCCACCGATAGAACTTATGTTTATTATATGTGGATGATGTGATTGCTTTAGAAACGGCAATAACGATTGAGTTAAAAGGTAAGGTGCAAAAACATTAGTGTTGTAGGCAGCTTGTAAATCTTCTTTCGAAATGTTTTCAAAAGGTTCATTCACTAAATGTCCTGCGTTATTGATTAAGACATCAATGCTGGTTATCGATTTTTCTTTCAGGAAATTAAAAAGTGTATCAAATTGCAAAAGACTTAAATCGTGCGGGAATGAAATAATTTTCCCGTCTGATGCAGCAGAGAGCTGATTTAGCAATTCAGTATTTCTAGCGAGTGCAATAACAGTATGTCCTTTTGATGCTAATTGCAAAGCACTTTGATAGCCTACCCCTGAGGAGGCTCCGGTTATCAAGATGGTTTTATTTTCCATAGAGGCTACAAAGTAAACAATCTATTTAATTCAATATCTTTGAAAAAGGAATTATTTTATGAAATATAGCTTAATCATTCTTTCTTGTTTCTTATCAATTGCGTTATTCGCTCAAGAAAAGAGTTCATTATCGGACGTGCCTTTTAAAGACCGATTGTTTTACGGAGGCAATATCGGACTAAACTTTGGAACGGTGACTTATATTTATCTGGCGCCAACAATCGGATATAAGATTACTGATAAACTTGGAGCAGGTGTTGGTCCTTCGTACAGTTATTTAAACGATAAGCGATATGCTAATTACTACTATGAAACAAGTACATACGGCGGAAGAGTGTTTGCTCAATATAAAGTTCATCCTCAGGTATTGCTTTATGGGGAGTATGAAGTAATCAATGCAGAAGTGCCTAATCTGAATCAATCGAAATTAATTCGCACCAATATTGAATCACTTCTATTAGGAGGGGGATATGTAACTCCTATCAATGATCATTCGAGTTTTGTGATCATGGGACTTTGGAATTTTTCTTCCAGTATTTATACGATTTATGAAAATCCGATTATCCGAGCAGGAGTAAACCTCGGATTTTAACGATTGATTTCTTTTAGTTCAATGTATTTCATGTGTGTCATGATCCACACCTTTTTTCGTTTTATGTAAGGAGTAGGTTTTGATGCCGACCATTTTAAAGGGTTGGGTAAAATAGCTGCAATAAGTGCAGCTTCGCCTTTAGAAAGTTTGATAGCAGGCTTATGAAAATAATATTGAGCAGCAGCTTCAGCACCATAAATGCCTGGTCCCATTTCAATCACATTGAGATAGACTTCCATTATTCTTTCTTTGCTCCAGAATACTTCAATTAAAAATGTAAAATATACTTCGAGTCCTTTTCTAAACCAGCTGCGCGATTGCCAGAGAAATACATTTTTAGCGGTTTGCTGACTAATTGTCGATGCCCCTTTCACTGGTTTACCCTTATGCGTAGCGTTATAGTCGGCTGCTTTTTCAATTGCTTCTAAATCGAAACCAAAATGATCTTCAAACTTTTGATCTTCGGAAGTCACCACTGCTAATGGTAGCTTAGGTGAAATTTCCTCCAGCGATTTCCAATCCTTTTCTAGTTTCCCAATTTCAGGATCGAAATAGCGCGAAACCATGAGCGGAGTGATGGGTGGATTAATCCAACGATATAAAATAGTTGTACCAATACTTAACAAAAAAAATCCAGCTATAACCAGTCCAACAATTCGTAACACCTTTTTAAACATGGTGCTAAGGTATTAAATATTTTATTGCTTGTGATTATCTTCGGATTGCATTGTAAATGCTCCATATTTTATAGTAAGACTAATCGTAGTAATTAATTCCAACTATAATTTATTTGAACATTTGTAATGAATAGCAATTATAATTATTCATCGTTTTATGCTTTTCAAACAGCTTGATTGCGCATATTCTAAAAACAGGAAGAGAGGCACGATAACTCCTCCTCCTAAATAAGCAATAAAATCAGCGAAGATTCCATTCAGCATTCGATATAATTTCATTACTGTCGTCATAAATTAATTGATATGTTTCGTTATTACTTTTAAAAGATTTTCCAATTTATATCACTTCAATAAAAACGTTCGCCTTTATATCTGTATAGAAAGTAATGTCGATTTTTTTAATTATCCAAATTAATTTTTTGCTTTGACCTGTATTGTCTGAAAAAATCGAATTGATATAAATGATAAGTCATGAAAAATATTTTTCGTAAAATTCGATTTGATTTGCTAACAAAAATTCATGCAGTTCATCTTTAGAGTTTTTCTTTTTATGATGATTCTCTTGATTTTCGACGTATCGTACAACTCGATCTTTTTCTTTAATTGAATAGGTAAAGGCACCATAGCCCGATTGCCATCCATTAAATTTTTTAAAGAGTTTTTCTTCCTTGATGAAATGGGTGCTTGATAGTTTTATGTCTTTAACCAATGCAGCCAAGGATACAGAAGGGTGTAAGTTGCATACAATGTGCAAGTGGTCTTCAACTCCGTTGACGCAATAGGTGAAGCAATTTTTATTTCGGATAACGGTTGCAATATATGCGAACAATTCTTGACGTTTATCGGCGCTTAATGTTTTTTCTCTTCTCTTTGTCGCAAAAACTATCTGGTAAATGATTTGGGTGTAGGTAGTCATAAAGATATTTTTTATTGAACCGCTTTGCGGTTCGGCGTTGTCTGTTTATCGTAATGGAAGTTGAACCGCGTTGCGGTTCGGCGTGGTCTGTTATATGTTTATTGTTAGGATTTTTGAACCGCGTTGCGGTTCGACGCTGTCTGTTTATGTTTATTGTTATGGATGTTGAACCGCGTTGTGGTTCATATAATAACCCAGCGAATAGCGGGGTTGAATAAGGATGGATTATATGTTTTGAAATAGGTTCATTGATTTTTGATCATTCATTGGTTAGGTTGAACAAATCGTGCACAATTTTAGAAAACAAGAATTAATTAGTCGGTTGGTAAACGTTTATATCTGTTTACAAACAATTAATCCAAAATCATGAGTTGATTTTCATGTGGTAGATTATCTTTGTCAAATGCAATTTTCTTTATTCAATCGATGTGTAGGTCATACCGGTGGTGTGTATGATATACAAGGAATTTCTTCTAATGAGTTTTTATCGGCGGCGGGTGATCGATTTGTGGTTTCATGGAAGTTAGATAGTCCTGAACAAGGAACTTTGATTGCTCGTGCTGCTGATAGTATCTATTCCATTTTGCATTTGCCTGAAAAAAACGAATTGCTCATTGGTCAGGCAAAAGGAGAGATACATGTGATGGATTTGAATTTTAATCATGAAAAGCGCTTGCTAAAAATAAATGATAAAGGAATTTTTGCGCTTATTGAGAATAAAGAAAAGTCCAAAATTTATGTGTTAGGTGGTGATGGGGTGTTAACCGTTTTATCTAAAAATGATTTTTCATTGATGGATAAAAAGAAAATTTCGTCTATGAAATTACGTTCGTTGGTTTTTGATGGAAAGGCTAATTGCTTGTATGTGGGATGTGGTGAAGGGAAAATACATCAACTGGAGGATGAAACATTAGAAACTATTCATTCGCATCAAATTGCCGCGCAAGGATTTTCGATTAATGCGTTGGTGGATTATTCAGACGAGTTGCTAATTTGTGGTGGGCGTGATGCGCATTTGCGATGGATAAATAAAAAGGACCTTTCGATAGTACATGAAATACCGGCACATAACTATGCTATTTATAAAATTGCCTTTTCACCGAGCAAAAGTTATTTTGCCACAGCAAGCAGAGATAAGACCATCAAAATATGGGACTCTCCTTCTAAGCATGTTCTTCAACGATTGGAACAAGCTAATGAAGGGCATTTGAATTCGGTGAATACGTTATTTTGGATGAACGATACTACCTTGCTGACCGCTGGAGATGACCGTTCAATAGGTATTTGGAAAGCAGTATAAAGGAGTTCTAAGTTCCAATTTATTATCATTAAATTTGACGAATGAGAAATCAGCATTTAGATCCTGATAAAGAAAAAATGAACAATACAGAGCGAGATATTGAGAAGGCGCTTCGTCCCGGCGATTTTGGTGATTTTACCGGACAAGATCAGGTAGTAGAAAATTTGAAAATATTTGTGAAGGCCGCAGCTCAACGTGGCGAATCATTGGATCACGTGTTGTTACATGGTCCTCCGGGATTAGGTAAAACAACATTGGCTTATATTATTTCGAATGAATTGAATTCAAATATAAAAACGACCTCTGGTCCTGTGTTAGATAAGCCTGGCGATTTAGCAGGTTTGTTAACTAATCTAGAGCCGAATGATGTTTTGTTCATTGACGAAATACATCGATTAAGTCCAGTAGTAGAAGAGTATTTATACTCTGCTATGGAAGATTTTCGAATTGATATTATGATTGAAAGTGGCCCTAATGCACGATCCGTACAAATTCAATTGAATCCTTTTACCTTAGTGGGAGCCACAACTCGTTCGGGTTTGTTAACTGCTCCTCTTAGAGCTCGTTTCGGTATTACGTCACGGTTAGAGTATTATGATGCCAAGCGTTTAACGTTAATTGTGCAACGGGCAAGTGAAATTTTAAAGATTGAAATTTCGGAAGAAGCAGCTTATGAAATTGCTCGTCGTAGTAGAGGAACGCCTCGTATAGCGAATGCGTTGTTACGTCGTGTGCGCGACTTTGCACAAATAAAAGGGGATGGACATATTGATTTGTCAATAGCTCAATTTGCCTTGGAAAAATTGAATGTTGATATGTTTGGTTTGGATGAAATGGACAATCGTATTCTTTCTTCCATCATTGATAAATTTAAAGGTGGTCCTGTTGGATTAAATACTTTAGCTACTGCTGTTGGCGAAGAAGGCGGAACGTTAGAAGAGGTGTATGAGCCTTTTTTAATTATGGAAGGATTTCTGGTAAGAACACCACGAGGAAGAGAGGTAACGGAGAAGGCTTACCGTCATTTAGGAAAGAAGTATTTTAAAGATAAGGGAAGTTTGTTTGACGACTTAGCGTAAGGCTTTTTACCATTCTATTATTGGAAGTAGAAATATTGCGCCAGGGATAGAAGTGGTTTCCTGCGTCAGCAGAAACAAACGGATAGCCCGACCATGAAGTGTGCGAGCGTAGCGAGTGCTACTTCACGGGGGCGCCCAAAGAAAAAAACAAAAAAAGTAATTAGTAATTAATCATGACAAACTTTGCTCAACAAATTAAGGAGGAAGCTTACCGTCTGGGATTTGAGCATGTTGGTTTTTCGAAAGCGGATTTTTTAGAAGAGGAAGCGCCACGATTAGAGCAATGGTTAAGTAAAAATTATCATGGAAAAATGGCGTATATGGAGAACTGGTTCGACAAACGTCTTGATCCACGGTTGCTCGTAGATGATGCCAAAACGGTGATTAGTTTATTACTGAATTATTATCCCGAACAGCAGCAAGTTGCTGATGCACCTCAAATTTCTAAGTACGCTTATGGCCGTGATTATCATTTTGTGATAAAAGATAAGTTGAAATTATTGCTGGAGTTTATGCAAGAGAAGATAGGAGACGTAAATGGGAGGGCTTTTGTTGATTCAGCTCCTGTATTGGACCGTGCATGGGCAAAAAATAGCGGATTAGGCTGGATTGGTAAGAATGGAAATTTGATTCATCCTAAATCAGGTTCGTTTTATTTTATTGCAGAATTAATAGTGGATATTTCATTACCAACGGATGCGCCTATCCGTGATTATTGTGGTACTTGTACGCGTTGTATCGATGCTTGTCCAACGCAAGCCATTATTGCTCCAAAGGTAGTAGATGGTAGTAAGTGTATTTCTTATTTCACTATTGAGTTAAAAGAACACATCCCCTCTTCTTACAAAGGGAAGTTTGACAATTGGGCTTTTGGTTGTGATACGTGTCAAGATGTTTGTCCATGGAACCGTTTTTCGAAACCAAGTCAAGTGAAAGAATTTTCGCCCTCGGATAATCGCTTAAGTTGGAGTAGCGAAGAATGGAAGGAAGTAACAGAGGATGTTTTTAAAAAAGTATTTAAAGATTCTCCATTAAGTAGAGCTGGCTTCGATAAAGTGAAATCTAATCTAAAAATTTTATAATGGCATTACCTTACTACTTGCTTAAATGCTTGAGTAATGACGGTGCTATACTGATCTCGAAAGGTAGCAAGACACCAGAGAAAAAGTAGTTTTCGTTCGTCGGTTGTTACCCATTTAATCGATTTGATTAATTCCTTGCGAAAAAGTTCGCTGTCAAAACTGACTTTTGTTAAAATTTCTTTTGAGTATTCGAACATGGTTAAAAAAATTAGTACATCAACAAATGTAAAATAGGGAAGAGGAATAAAAATTGAAATTTTAATTTTTTCTTGCATTCACATTACATGCAATTATTCACTCCACCGGTAAGTGTCCTGAGACAATCCAATTTGGTCAATAATGCGATCGACTACTGTGGCAGCAAGGTCTTCAAATGAGTGAGGTTTGCTGTAAAAAGAGGGCGATGCCGGTAAAATGATTCCGCCTGCAAGTGTAATGGTTCGCATATTTTCTATGTGAATTAAGCTCAGGGGCGTATCACGCGTTACTAATATTAATTTACGTCTTTCTTTTAATATCACATCTGCCGCACGCGTGGTTAAGTCATTACTGATGCCTGTTGCTATACGGGCCATTGTTCCCATGGAGCAAGGACATATAACCATGGTGTCGTATTTAGCGGATCCAGAGGCAAAGGGAGCAAAAAAGTTGTTTTTGTTATAGATGGTAAATGGAATTTGATCGTAATCCGTATTTCCTAATTCATACTTCCAAACATCCTTAGCATTGTCACTCATTACAAGTCCTACTGTTTCAATTTGCTCTTGCAAGAGCGCTAGTTTGTCAAGTAACACTTTTGCATATACCGATCCGCTGGCACCTGTAATGGCTACAATAATTTTTTTCTTATTCACCTTTTTCTGATTTTGAATTAAATGTTTTCACTAATGTAAAAGTTATAACAGAATTGTATTGCCCTTTGTTTAAATAATAGGTATCTCCTGAGCCATGTTCTCGTATTGGCAAGAGCGATTGTAAATAACCAAACTCAAAATTCCAAGTAGGAGCAAATGGAACCCCAAGACTACCCATAACGGAAACGTCTATGGGTGAAAATTTACTTCTGTTACCAAGTATCCCATCTTGATTTTCTTCTTTTGATGAAACAAGGTATCCTAGGGAAGGTCCCATTCGAGCATATACTTTACGACTTAACGAAAAATCGTAGCTAAAAGTCGATTCGATGTAATTTAGACGCATCAAATAAGTTGTTGGGTCGCCTTGATCGAGTTTGCTGGGTTTGCGACTTCCTTTTTGAAGATAATAAAGTTGCATACTCACCGCGGATGTTGTTTGCAAGGGATAAGAAATGCTCGCTCCAAATAAGGCTGTTCCTTTATTAAATCCTGAAAGCTCATCACCAGATACTTGACTTCCAGCTGCGCCCAAAATAAGCTTAGCGTTAAAATTTTGCGCCGGCAGTGAAATACCGAAAGATAAGAAGGCAAAAAGGAGGAGTATTCGCAAATTCATATACTTATTTTTTCATTTACAGAGCAAATTACTTGAATTTGGATGGATGAGCAAAATTTATTTTTTAATTTAACATAATTTCCTAATTTCATACCCTTATGAAATCTTATTCATAAATGGCTATGAATACAAAATGCATTGTTTTGGTTCTTTTTTGGATTTTGTGTTGCGATTTAGTGCATGCACAGAACAATCATTTAACATATAATATAGTAGTAGAGGTGCCTGCATTTTCGGAGGGGAAATCGATTCAAGTGTGGAAGGATGCCTTGGCTACCATTGATGGTGTGGATTTACAGGAGTATTGTCCGGATCAAGGATGGCTAGTATTGTCAGTGGATGATTCAATCATTCCATCTTCTTCTGATCCGGAATCGATTTTGCGCCTGCTTAATTTACAAGCGGTAATTAAACAGGGTGCCACCGCTGCTCAGGTGGAAGCTAATTGCAATGGAGTAATGAAATATTTTAATAAGCGAACTCATCAGTAATGCCTATGAAATATTTATACTGTTTTTTTCTTGTTGGCTTATTGTGTTTAAATGTTGAGGTGTCTAGTGCGCAATGTACCGCAGGTACGTTAGCCGGAAGTATTACTCCAACGGCCACTTGGCAATCGACAAATACCACCAATATAGCAGGGAAACGATATTGGACATTTGCAGCAGCAGCTGGATATACTTATTATTTTTCTTTTTGTACGGCGGATGGAGGTTCTTCCACTTATGATACGCAAATAACTATTCTTGATAATTTAGGTGTGCCCGTTGCAAGTGGTTATAATGATGATTTCTGTGGTACTCAATCGTATTTAGGTTGGACATGTATTACCGCAGGCACCTATAGAGTATTGGTGACCAAATACAGTTGTGTTGGACAAACAGGTTTGGGAACATTTGTTTATAAGCAAAGTGCTCCGTTAACATGTCCGAATAATTTAGGAGGAGGTGTGGTAACGGTTCCGGCTTTACCCTATAGTTCTGGTGCAGGAACAACTTGTGGCGCTGGTAACGATTTAACGAGCTCGAACATTATTTCCTGTGGGTCTAATTCTTATTTCGATGGGGAGGATCGCGTATGGGTATTTACGCCAACCGCCACCGGAACGGTAACCATTACACTTACATCAAGTGGGTCTTATACAGGTTTGGCTTTGTATGATGGCTGTCCATTGTTAGGGCAAGGAGGAACTTGTTTACAAGTGAATCAAACTTCTTCGGGAAGCAAAACGATAACCGCCTGTTTAACCGCTAATAAAACCTATTATCTGATTTTAGATTCATGGCCTAGTCCTACATGTAATGCTTATAGCGATTTAAGTATTTCGGCTCCTGTTACAGGCAATGCTTGTTCTTTAGGTACTGGGGTTAACGCTATAACGTTACCTTATTCTAGCAGTGGTCGTACTACCTGCGGAAAGGTGGATGATATTACTGCATCGAATACCATTGCATGTGGTAGTTCTTTGTATTATACAGGAGAAGACGAGGTCTTTACTTTTACTCCAACAGTAAGTGGTAATATTTCTATTTTACTAACTTCTTCGGGGTCATATACTGGTATTACACTGTATGATGGATGTCCATTAACTTCCAGTTGTTCTGGTACAGGTGGAACATGTGTGGCTTATGAGCAAAGCTCCACAGGAAGTAAGTCGTTATGCGCAAATGTGGTCGCTGGTAAAACATATTATCTAATTGTTGATTCATGGGCTTCGCCAACATGTAATCCGTATTCAATTTCTATTTCCGCTCCCACTGGTATATTGCCTGGTGCAACTTGTACTTCATCTGTGGCCGTTGGAACGCTTCCATTTATTCGCACAGGAGAATCAACTTCATGCATGGGAAATGAATATACAAATGCTTCAACCGGTTCATGTGGAACTTTTTATGAATCCGGAGAAGATAAGGTTTATGCGTATGTTGCAGCTGGTCCAGAGTGTTTGAGTATTACCTTGAGTGGTGCGAGTACAAACTCTATCGGATTCCAAGTGTATAAAGGTTGTCCTGGTATTGCAGGTACTACTTGTATTGGAAATGCCGGTGGTGCTAATTCAGGTACACTTACCGGAAGTGTTACATTACCAAGTGCAGGAACTTATTATATTATTGTCGATACGTGGGCGAATCCAACCAATGCTCAATACAATATCTCGATTTCATCCTTTGGCGTTGGAGCCAGCAACGATTTGCCTTGTAATGCGGTCCCTGTTATTTTAGGAATTCCTATGAACGGCGCGAATAATTGTTCTAGTGGAGCTTCTGAACCAACAGCGCCTGCTTGCTGGGTAACACCTAATAATTTAAATACGGTTTGGTATTCAGCGGTTGCTCCAGCAAGTGGCCAAATGAGGGTTCGTGTAATTCCTAATTCGTTAACAAATCCTCAGGTTGCCATCTATTCAGGCGCTTGCGGTACTGCCATGACGTTAGTAGGTTGTAATGATGATGGTGCAGCATGTGGTACAACCACCAACTATAGTTCAGACATTACTTTAACTGGTCTTACAGTTGGTTCAACGTATTACATTGTAGTGGATGGTTATAGTTCAGAAGTTGGTACTTTTTCAGTGTTAGCAGCTGATGCAAGCATTCCTCTCGCACCTCTGAATAACGGACAAGATTGTGGAATATACTTACCCGTTTGTGATACATCGATGAGCTTTGGTGATCCAGGATTTCAAAGCTTTGGAAATATATGTGACTTCCCTGGAGGCGGAACAAATTGTTTATTGTCAGGAGAAAGAAGTACCGTATGGTTTGAAATCCCAATTTTGAATAATGGCAATTTAGAATTTTCAATTGTGCCAAAAGATTGGGCAGGAGCCCCAAGCACTGTTTGTACCGACTATGATTTTGCAGTTTGGAAAATTGCAGGAACAGGTGCTGTAACATGTGCGCAGATTGCTACTGGCGCGGCTCCTGTAAGTTGTAATTATAATTATTTAGGCGTTACAGGATGCTATGGAACTGTTGCAGGAACTCCTCCTCCGGTATACCCCGGATTTGGAACATCGTTTAATACTTCTATTCCTGTTTTAGCAGGCGATCGATATGTTTTAGTAGTTAGTAATTTTACGAATAGTACCAGTGGATTTGATATTATTTTCAGCAACATATCACCCGTTAATTATGCCGCAACGGGAACACGTTCTAATTGGTCTGGAGGTATCGATACAGATTGGTTCAAATCGGATAACTGGGGCGGCTGTCCAGTACCTACTTGTACAAAAGATGCCATTATTCCAGGCGGTATTGTAAATCAGCCCACCATTGCTGCTACTACTGCAAATTGCAAATCGATTGTAATCAACCCCGGTGCTACTTTAACTATTAATGCAGGAGCCACATTGTCGGTCTGCGAACACTTTACCAATTATGGAACTTTTAATGCAGCAACAACTTCTAATGTCTTGTTTGCCAATGCTGCCGTAAATCAAAATATTGATGGAAATTTGATGGCTCCCAATGCTTTTGGTGGATTAACAATTACTAAAACAGGCGGAGTAGTGTCTCTATTGCAAAATGCAGAGGCTCGTGGAAATTTTTCAGTAACTACTAACGCTTCCGCCTTTACGATGAATGCAAAAAATTTAAAGGTAGGTGGTAATTTCTATAACGTAGGAGATTTTATTCCTTCTTCTGGATGGTTGGAGTTCAATGGTGCTTTGGCGCAAACTTATACAAATAGCGGACTTAATGGCGCAGAAGTGGGGAATGTAAAAATGAACCATTCGTCTACCGGACTTACTCTGCTCACCAATATGGTTTTGAATACGAGTGGCAATTTGGATTTGACATTAGGGAAAATAATTACGAATTCATTTGAAGTAAGTACAAAAAACCGAACGGCAACTTCTGTTTCAGTAGGAAATACGAGCAGCTTTGTACAGGGGAAATTGAGAAGGTATCTTAATACATTGGGATCCTATGACTTTCCAGTTGGTGAAGCTTCAAAAGGATATCAACGTGCAAACTTGAATTTTAATAATGCAACTTTTCCAACGGGTATTGATAATATCGTAAGTAATTTCGCTCAGCATCCTGTGCTTCCCGTTGCAATTGGCGTGACAGAATGTGGTACTACCTATAGTAGTCCTTCGTTAGACAATGGATATTGGAATTTTGTTGCCAATGCCAATCCTACTTCTGGTCAGTTCGATTTAACACTTTATAATCTGAATTATACCAATGCGGCAGGCCGTTGGACAATTCAATCGAATAACGGTACTTCGTGGGTGTTAGCTCCCGGTACCTGTGTAATTTCTCCAGTAACAGCTGTAAAACGATTAGCTGTTTCAGGAATTACTCCTTTTAGTACTGCACAAGGACCTTCTCCATTAGCAACGCAATTAATTTCATTTGGAGCGGAAGGAAATAACAATCATATTCAATTGAACTGGCTTACGAATATTAATACCGATGCTCAAGGATATGAATTATATCGTTCATTAGATGCAACTTCATTTGAGCAAATTGCTTGGATTGATCAAATGCAAGGTAGTCAGTTAGCCGGACAGCTTGACTTTAAATTTGAAGATTCATCTGTAGATAAAAACACTCGTTATTATTACCAGTTGGCCATTGTGAATAGCATGGGACAAAAACAATTTTCTTCTATTGCCTCTGCCATGATAAATGCAACTGGAAATTTTAAACTAACCGCTTATCCTAATCCGATGCATGATAAAATGAATGTGTTGTTTGAATTGGAAAATGAAGCGGAATTAACCATTGAGTTAGTTGATCAACTCGGTAGGACTTTAGTCATTGATAATTCAGGATTCTATAAAAAGGGTTTAAATAAAATCGCTATTGATAAATCTTCGACTCCTTTAAATAATGGTATTTATCTCTTACGCTTGAAATCGATTAATAAAACAGATCTTATCAAAGTGATTATCGACTAATTTTTAAATCGCTTTAATAAACGTACTTATTAATAAGAATACTTCTTTGAACTTTGTTAGCGGCAGTCCATTTCCATCATCATAAATATTATGATAAGCTGTTCTCCCTCCAGTAGTGTAAAAGAAAAATGCGGGAACCCCTTTCTCTGTAAAATAGTAATGATCGCTGTTTTGTGCTTTCCCTCTTTTGCCAATTGTTTTTAAAAGGTTTTTTTCAGAATTGATTTTTTCGAGCAAGGCAAATTCTTTTTCAAAAATGCTACCATTTACTACCATCATTCCATCCTCACCTGTTCCCATTAAATCCAAGTTTAAAAGAAATTTTATTTTTTGAAGGTCTTTCTTCGGATGCGTGGTGTAATATTCCGAACCTAGTAATCCAGCTTCTTCTCCCGCGAATAATACAAACACCATGGTGTACGGAGGTTTATTTGCAGGAATTGAAAAATACTTCATCAAATTTAAAAGCATCGCTG
>JBJTMY010000230.1:0-4613 GCA_046073825.1 Bacteroidota bacterium | reverse complement strand
CGCTGCATCACCGCGGACCAAAAAACAACAGGCTAGGGTTTAAACCCTCGCCTGTGTGAAAATGACAATTCATCCTTGCTATCAGTTATACAGGACATTAAAATACAAAGCAGGTGCGGGTTTAAACCCGCACCTGCTTTTAAAATAAATCCAGGATTGCGGTGATTGGCTACGCTGCATCACCGCGGACCAAAAGGGTGCTTTACTCGACAAAAACCGATCTTGCTGCGCAATCTTTGGTTTTTATTTTTTCGTCCGATATTGGTGCAAGCACCAACCGGCCTTAAAAGTTTAATGAATTACAGGATTGCGGTGATTGGCTACGCTACATCACCGCGGACCCATTTGGGTGCTTTACTCAACAAAAACCGATCTTGCTGCGCAATCTTTGGTTTTTATTTTTTCGTCCGCTTTTGGTGCAAGCACCAACCGGCCATAAAAATAAAAACCGAGGCCTTCGCCTCGGTTTTTGTCGGTAGCGGGGACAGGACTCGAACCTGTGACCTTTGGGTTATGAGCCCAACGAGCTACCTCTGCTCCACCCCGCACTGTTTGTGAGGTGCAAATATAGGTAAGTTTATGCTTGATTCGTTTAATGTTCTAAAAAAATATTTAAAAAAACCTGGAACTACACGAAATCAACTAGATAAAAAAATAAGACATGTTTGAATGACTTCTCTATCATTGCCTTTTTAAAAATTACATTGCCACTATTTTCTACCAATTTTCACCTTGCATGAACAAACCTGAAAATCTCCATCCTTCATAAATAAGATCCGTGCTGCATTGACTGATAATTTCTATTTTCGCCATAGAGTGTGCGACTCCCAACTACTCACTTTATAAAAAAGGTACGTGTTATTTAATTCATTCGAATTCCTTCTGTTTCTTCCAATTGTGTTTGCACTCTACTGGTTTGTGTTTAACAAATCGTTGGCATGGCAAAACAGATTGATTTTGGTCGCTAGTTATGTTTTTTATGGATGGTGGAGCTGGAAGTTTATGGGGCTTCTGATTTTGAGTACAGCCCTCGATTATGTTTATGGCTTTGGGGTGGCCTCGCCCAATAGAAAAAAAGCCAAGGTCTTTCTATGGTTAAGTATCTTCAACAACTTAGGTATTCTTGGAGTATTTAAATATTACAACTTCTTTGCGGCGCAAGTGCAAAGCGGACTTGAATTAATGAATATTCATACCCACCCGCTCTTAATAGCAGTCGCATTGCCAGTGGGCATCTCTTTTTATACTTTCCATGGAATGTCGTACGTATTCGATATTTACCGCGGTAAGCAAATTCCAGTAAAAAACGTTGTTGACTATGCCGTATTTGTGAGCTTTTTTCCATTGTTGGTGGCAGGACCTATAGAACGAGCGAATCACCTATTGCCGCAAGTACAGAAATCCAGAAGCTTTAATTATCGGCAAGCCGTTGAAGGTGGCCGATTAATTTTATGGGGATTATTTAAAAAATTGGTCATTGCTGATTCTTTGGCTATTACCGTCGATCAGAATTTTCAAAACTATGCTGCCTTAGATGGAATGACCTTGATTGTAGGAGCGATTGCATTTAGTTTTCAAATCTATGGTGATTTTTCAGGTTATTCTGATATAGCGTTAGGTACTGCAAAGCTTTTTGGATTTGAATTACTCAGCAATTTTAAATTCCCGTATTTTTCTAGAGATGTGGCAGAGTTCTGGAGACGATGGCATATTTCACTATCATCATGGTTTCGCGACTACCTATATATTCCCTTAGGTGGTTCAAAAGAAGGAAAAACAAAAGCCATCAGAAATACATTTATTATTTTTCTCGTTAGTGGATTTTGGCATGGTGCAAGTTGGCATTTTATTGCCTGGGGTTTTGTTCATGCTTGTGGATTTCTTCCGCTATTGCTATTAAATAGAAATCGAAAACATGTCTCAACTATTGTTGCACAAGACCGCCATTTACCCACTATTCAAGAGTTGTTTCAAATGATTTCCACCTTTGCGTTTGTTACAATTGCGTGGGTATTTTTCAGATCGGAAAACATGACCACAGCTTATGGTTTTTTATCACACATTGCAACTGATTTTATTCAACACCCTCATCATCTCTTTACTATACCCACTGGAAAAATGGCCTTTGTATATATTGTTCCTATGGTGTTTGGCGATTGGTATTTAAGGAGAGATGAACGATCGCTTAAAACGCCTTCTAACAAAGTGGTGCGTTATCTGATTTATTGGATATTATTGTTTCTCACTATTGGATTATTAGGAGTAAAATCATCATTTATCTATTTTCAATTTTAAGATGAAATTATTTATAAAAAAAATCACGCTGCTTGTACTACTTCCTTTTGTAGTTTATGCCGCAATTGTGATTTATTGGGATCCTTTTAAAGTTTTTTTTTCTTACGATGATTATTACACCAACAACCCTGTAACGGGTAATCGCGAAGATATCTGCTTGAAGTTGTTGAACAAACATCCGCGTGCAACAGCTATCAATAATTTTATTATTGGAAGTTCTAGAAGTCAAGCATTCAAAACAAATGAATGGGCGAAAAGAATGAAGGCCAAAAACGACCAAACCTTTTTTCATTACGATGGCTCTAGCCTCGGCTTATACAGAAGTAAAAATGCCATCAACTACCTCAGTGAACATTCCAAAAAAATAAATACTATTTTATGGATTATTGATCCGGATTTTTTTGGAGAATTACAAAATCCATCAGGCCATTTGTTCATTCAACCACCGGCTGTTAGTCATGAAAATAAATGGCTGTATTACTTTAAATTTGTATTAGCAGCTATGGACTTTCACTTTGTGATGAGTAACGTAGTTTATTATCTTGATGGCAAAACCTATCATGACTTTATGGGGTTTTACATAGGGAAAAGTAAATATTATCATACTTGTAAAAACCTTACTGCCGATATTTACTATTCGTATGACAAAGACATTGCGAAAGACTCTACAGGATATTATCAAAACTTATTAAAGAAAGGAGTTTTTTATAAACGACCAATAGCACCTATTGTTTCGAAGCAGTTAATCAACGAAGAACAATTAATTTTACTTCAGCAAATAAAGGAAATTAAAAGGTCAAAAAAGTTTCAATTGAAAATTGTCATTTCCCCATTGTACAATCAGATTAAATTTAATCCGAAAGACCTTCAATCATTAGAAAACATTTTTGGCAAGGAAAACATTTATGATTTTTCTGGAAAGAATGTGTACACCAATGATTTTAGAAATTATTATGAGTCGTCACACTTCAAGCCCTATATAGCCAATCAAATTTTAGATGCTATATATAGCGAAAACATACACTAACTTAATTTTTAGTTCCTATTCGTAATTCAAGAAATCACAAATCGCCATTTGCGGTCATCAATTTTTTTAAATTCTCTCTTTTTACTTCATCACGATTTTTAATTCCAAAAGAAGTAAAATATTTATGCGCACTTAAAAAGCGAATTTGCAATTGATTCCACGCTACTTCCCCTTGAATGGCTCCACTTTCGGCTAGTTCACGATAAAGTAAATCGCCGATCGATTTAAAATCATCGCGTCCTAAATAATCAAGGTCTGCATCACAAATGATCGCTTCCAATAAATTATTTGGATTTACCGGCATTTTAGTCGCCATAATTAGTTGACAAATAGTTTCCAGTTCTTCCATTGTATAATTAAAAGCAGGCAATACTTCACGAGCTATGGAGCAGCTGTGCTCCTCGTGATTGGCAGATTCAATAATAAATCCAGCATCATGAAACAAGGCCGCTACCAGCACTAATTCTTTTTCTACCTCTGATATACCTTCGAAATCGGCAATACGCTCTGCTGCATCATGCATATCGACCGTATGCGAATAGCTGTGATAATAACAATGCGCAGGCAATTCATTCCGAAGCTTGTTTAATACAAACGTTTTAGTATCAAAATAACGTTGTGACATCACGATAGATTTGCGATTAATTTTTCTTTTAAAAGTTCAGGAGTAAAAGGTTTCATCATGTAATCATTCATGCCCGCAGCTACACATGCATCCACATGTTCTTTCAGTACGCTGGCTGTCATTGCGCAAATGCGAAGATGATCGTATCCCATATTACGTATTTCACGTGTTATTTGAAATCCATCCATATCAGGCAATTGAATATCCATAAAAACCATTGCATAATTATTTGCTTTCACCATAGCAAGCGCTTGTGCACCATTTTCGGCTACATCTATTTTCAACTCAGGAAATATTTCTTTTATCGAATCAACAGCCACCATTTGATTGAACATATTATCTTCTACAAGCAAAATAGTTTTGTTCGTTACATCGATAACGTTAGTGGTCACCGATTGATCGATTGCAACAGGAGCTTCTGCCTTTGTAAAATCAACTGTAAAATAAAACGTTGAACCAACATCTGGCACAGAAGAAACTTCAAGGCTACTATCATGTAATTCTACGAGTTGTTTTGAAATAGTAAGCCCTAATCCAGTACCTCCGAACTTACGAGTCGTATCATCTGAGGCTTGACTAAAACTTTCAAATATTTTTGCCAGTTTATCTTGAGGAATTCCAATTCCTGTATCGATAATACTGAACTTAATTTTTGCATTGCTATGC
>JBJTMY010000229.1:0-22816 GCA_046073825.1 Bacteroidota bacterium | reverse complement strand
ATAAAGCCGTAGCGAGGCTGTTTCTCCGTGATCCGGTTCATCTTTTCGGTTACGACCGGTTTCTTCAGAATTTCCATTTTATTCTATCTCTTGGTTTATCGTGCCAGAGCACTTAATTATTTATCATTTCAAACAGCTTGACTTACCTTGTCATCAAGCCATAACGGGTTATTTTTTGAGCAATGTACTTTCGATAATCGGCAATGAACCCTCAGTAATTAATAGGTTCTGAGCATGCAAAATATCGTAAGTATTTAAATCTGAAGCAACTACTACTTTGTTGCGAGTCAAATTTCGGGACGACAAATATACGTTTTTATTTGATTGCGAAACAACAATTAATGTTTTTTTCTCAGATAAATTTAAATTCTTCACTAATTGCACCATTTGGGCAGTCTTTGGAGCTTCGAAATTTAAATCTTCAACGATCATCACACCGTTTGCTTGCGCCTTATAAGCTAAAGCCGACATTCTCGCCAAACGCTTTAACTTCTTATTCAAACTGAATGAGTAGTTTCTAGGACGAGGACCGAATACACGACCTCCACCAACAAAAACTGGTGATTTCATTGAACCCGCACGGGCACCCCCTGTTCCTTTTTGTCTCTTCAACTTTTTAGTTGTAGCAGAAACTTCATTTCTTTCTTTTGCCTTGTGCGTTCCTTGACGTTGATTGGCATTATAAAGTTTTACATCTAAATAGATCGCATGATCATTTGGCGTTATGCCATAGATGTTATCGTTAAGAGATGCTTTACGGCCTGTCTCTTTTCCTGATGTGTTATATACAGCTAATTCCATGATTATTTCAATACCGTTACAATTGAACCTTTATGACCTGGTATCGCTCCTTTGATGAACAAAAGATTTTGCTCAGGAAGTACCTTAACAATTACTAAATTTTGAAGCTTTACGCGTGAATGTCCTTTATGACCAGCCATTCTCATTCCTTTCATAACTCGAGAAGGCCATGAAGAAGCTCCTAATGAACCGGGAGCACGTTGACGATCATGTTGACCGTGAGTAGAACCACCAACACCACCGAAGTTGTGACGTTTTACTACCCCTTGAAAACCTTTTCCTTTTGAAGTACCTACTACTTCACAAAAGTCACCTTCTTGAAAAATATCGCATTTCACAACATCACCTAGGGCAAGTTCTTGCTCAAAATCCGTGAACTCTATAACTTCACGTTTAGGAGTTGTGTTTGCTTTTTTGAAATGACCTACCATTGGCGCAGGAGTATTTTTCTCCTTCTTTTCGCCGAATGCTAATTGGATTGCTTCATAGCCATCCGTTGAGACCGATTTAACTTGTGTAACAACACAAGGGCCTGCTTCTACTACGGTGCATGGGATGTTTCTTCCCTCTGCATCGAAGATACTGGTCATGCCGACCTTTTTTCCGATGATACCTGCCATCTTAACTACTTTTTAGTTGTTTTGGACTTAATTGATTAATTATTATTTGACGAATACACGCCGAGATTTTTTGAAGAACGACTCTTTAACAAAAGAGCTAACTAAACTTTGATTTCCACTTCAACACCACTAGGTAATTCCAACTTCATCAATGCATCAACTGTTTTTGCTGTTGAACTATAAATGTCTAACAATCTCTTATAGCTGCATAATTGGAATTGCTCTCTAGCTTTCTTATTTACGTGAGGAGAACGAAGAACGGTGTAAATTTTCTTCTCTGTTGGCAATGGAATGGGTCCATTAACTACAGCACCTGTCGGTTTTACTGTCTTTACGATTTTTTCAGCAGATTTATCTACTAAGTTATAGTCGTAAGATTTTAATTTAATTCTGATTCTTTGGCTCATTTTAAAGAACGATTATTACTATTTAAGATTATTAAAGTATTAGTTAGCGTTAGCTTTACCTTTTGATTTTGCAATTACCTCTTCAGCTACGTTTCTTGGAGCTTCTGAATAATGGCTGAATTCCATTGTTGAAGATGCACGTCCAGAAGTAATTGTTCTTAATACAGTTACGTAACCGAACATTTCAGATAATGGAACTTTTGCTTTCACTACTTGAGCACCTGCTCTACTATCCATACCTTCCATTTGACCTCTTCTACGATTTAAGTCACCAACCACGTCTCCCATGTTTTGCTCAGGAGTAATAACTTCTAACTTCATGATTGGCTCTAACAATACAGGTTTTGCTTTTGGTAATGCCTCACGGAAAGCTGTACGAGCACAAATTTCGAATGATAATGAATCCGAGTCAACTGTATGGTAAGAACCGTCTGTCAAACGAATTTTCATTGATTGCATTGGATATCCTGCAAGTACACCGTTCACCATTGCCTGACGGAACCCTTTTTCAACAGATGGAATGAATTCACGAGGAATATTACCACCAGTAATTTCATTAACGAATTGTAATCCACCATTTTTATCTGTTGTTTCGAAATCAGCATCAGCTGGAGAAACAGTAAACTTAATATCAGCGAATTTACCACGACCACCCGTTTGCTTCTTATAAACCTCACGATGATCGTAAGTACCCATAATAGCCTCTTTATAATTTACCTGTGGTGCACCTTGGTTAACCTCCACTTTGAATTCACGACGAAGACGATCAACGATGATTTCTAAGTGTAATTCACCCATTCCGCTAATAACTGTTTGACCAGTTTCATCATCTGATTTCACACGGAAAGTTGGATCTTCTTCTGCTAATTTACCTAAAGCAACTCCTAACTTATCTACATCCGCCTGTGCTTTTGGCTCAATAGCTAACCCGATAACTGGCTCTGGGAAAATCATTGCTTCTAGTACAATTGGCGCATTCTCAGCACATAATGTATCTCCAGTTTTAATATCTTTAAAACCTACTGCAGCACCGATATCACCAGCCTCAATATAAGGAATTTGATTTTGCTTATTCGCATGCATCTGGAATATACGAGAAATACGTTCTTTTTGTCCTGAACGAGTATTCAACACGTAGGAACCTGCATCTAACTTACCAGCATAGCAACGGAAATAAGCCAAACGACCTACAAAAGGATCAGTTGCAATTTTAAATGCTAATGCAGTGAATGGTTCTTTTACATCCGGACGACGTTGAATTTCTTCATCGGTATCAGGGTTTGTTCCGATGATATTGTTTTTATCTAATGGAGAAGGCATTAATTCCATTACATAATCCAACATTGTTTGAACACCTTTATTCTTGAAAGATGATCCACATAACATTGGTACTACTTTATTTGCCACGCAAGCTTGGCGTAATGCAGCTAATATTTCAGCTTCCGAAATTGAATTTGGATCTTCGAAATATTTCTCCATTAATGTATCGTCGAATTCTGCGATAGCTCCTAATAATTTCTCTCTCCACTCTTTTGTTTCCTCAACCATATCAGCAGGAATTGGAACTACTTCATAAGTCATTCCTTTATCATGCTCATTCCAAACGATACCACGGTTGTTAATTAAATCAACAACACCTTTGAAAGTATCTTCTGCACCAATTGGCAACTGTAATGGTAAAGGATTCCCTCCTAAAACTTCACGTACTTGCTTAACTACATTCAAGAAATCAGCACCTGCACGATCCATTTTATTAACGAACCCGATACGTGTAACATTATAGTTATTTGCTAAACGCCAGTTTGTTTCAGACTGAGGCTCAACACCATCAACTGATGAAAACAAAAACACCAATCCGTCTAATACACGTAATGAACGATTTACTTCTACAGTAAAGTCAACGTGACCAGGGGTATCGATGATATTGATTTTATAATTATTATCACGGTAATTCCAAAAACATGTGGTAGCCGCAGATGTAATAGTGATACCACGCTCCTGCTCCTGAACCATCCAGTCCATAGTAGCAGCACCTTCATGCACCTCACCTATTTTGTGATTAACACCCGTATAGTATAATATACGTTCAGTAGTAGTCGTCTTTCCAGCATCAATGTGAGCTGCGATACCAATATTTCTTACAAATTTCAGGTCTTTAACGTCCTGTGCCATTTTATTTTTGAATTAACGCTTTAAAATTATTTTCTTTATTTACTATACTCTAAAATGAGAGAATGCTTTGTTTGCATCCGCCATACGATGAGTGTCATCACGCTTTTTAACAGCAGCACCTTCACCTTTAGCAGCTGCGATAATTTCACCTGCTAATTTATCAGCCATACTCTTTTCGTTTCTTTTTCTTGCGTAAGAGATCATCCACTTGATACCAACTGAAATCTTTCTATCAGGACGAACCTCAGAAGGAATCTGGAAGGTTGCACCTCCAACACGACGACTTCTTACCTCTACAGCAGGCATAATGTTATTTAATGCCGTTCTCCATTGCTCAAGTCCGTTTTCTTTGGTTCTTGCCTCAACTTTCTCTAAAGCATCATAGAATAATTGATACCCTACGCCTTTTTTTCCTGAATACATCAGGTTATTTACGAAACGTGTAACAAGTACATCGTTAAATTTTGGATCCGGTAGAAGGATTCTCTTCTTTGGTTTTGATTTCCTCATTGGAGTATATCGCTACTTTAATTTATTTAATTGAATTATTTCTTTTTCTTAGCTCCTGCTGCTGGTTGACCTGGCTTTGGACGCTTCGTTCCGTATTTAGAACGACGTTGATTTCTTCCATCAACACCGCTTGTATCCAATGCACCACGAATGATATGGTAACGTACACCTGGCAAATCCTTTACACGACCACCACGAATCATTACAATCGAGTGTTCCTGTAAATTATGTCCTTCACCTGGGATATAAGCAGTAACCTCGAATCCGTTTGTTAAACGAACACGGGCAACTTTACGCATCGCCGAATTTGGCTTCTTAGGAGTTGTTGTGTAAACACGTGTGCAAACCCCTCTGCGCTGAGGACATGAGGTTAATGCTGGCGACTTACTCTTATCAATGAGTTGCTCGCGTCCTTTTCTTACTAACTGCTGTATTGTAGGCATCCTTGCAGTATTTTGTGGTTCTTGTTGTTTGTTATTAAATACACTATACCCCTAAAAAAGGGGAGTGCAAAGATACAATTCATAATCATTTAAGCAAGGTATTCCTGTAAATAATTTTAAAAAGTTGAATAACCTTCCACTCTAATTGCATTCTCATTGTCTTAAACAAACACTTTAACGTCTGTTTATCAAATAATTAGGTAAAATCAGAGAAGGCAAAAAAAAATAATAGACTTATCTCGGAAATTATTTTTTTTCCACAAAAAATTAGCTAAAATTCGGATTTTAAGAACCCGAATAGGTCCTCCACTTGGCAAGTACCTGTTGCATGTCGGAGGGCAATTCTGTTTCAAAATATAGCTTTTCTTTGGTGACAGGATGAATAAAACCTAACGACTTCGCATGCAGTGCTTGGCGTGGCAATAAGCCAAAACAGTTTTCCACAAATTGACGATATTTATTATTTACCGTCCCCTTTAAAATTTTATCACCTCCATAATGAGCGTCGTTAAACAATGGGTGACCTATAAATTTCATGTGTACTCGAATCTGATGCGTTCTGCCTGTCTCTAACTTACACTCTAACAATGTTATGTAATTAAATCGCTCCAATACTTTATAATGAGTAATTGCATGCTTTCCAAATTGGCCAGTTGGAAAAACATCCATTACTTTTCTATCAGCTAAGCTACGTCCCACGTGGCCAGTAATTGTTCCACTGTCCTCTTTCAAACTTCCCCAAACAATTGCTTGGTACTTCCGATCGATTGTTCTTTCAAAAAACTGATTTGCCAAGTGATTAAGAGAAAATTCCGTTTTTGCCAATACAATTAAACCAGAGGTGTCCTTATCAATACGGTGTACCAATCCTGGACGTAAAGATTCAGAAGTTAGTGGATTGTCTCCTAAATCAGGAAAAAGATGATAAATAACGGCATTTATAAGTGTGCCGCGATAATGTCCGTAAGCGGGATGGACGACCATACCCGGCTTCTTATTTATTACAATCAATTCATTATCCTCATATAAAATATCCAATGGTATATTATCAGGATAAAGCTCAATTTCACGAGGTGGATGTGCTAAAACAACAGAGATCACATCACCTGGCTTTACCTTATAATTTGATTTTACGGCTTTGCCATTGACCAAAATAGAACCTGCATCAGCCGCCTGCTGAATTTTATTTCTGGAGGTATTTTGAACCCTGTTGTGCAAAAACTTGTCAATGCGTAGCAATCCCTGTTTGGGATCCACCACCACATTCAGGTGCTCATAAAGCTCATCTTGTTCTTGGTCAAGACCCTCTTGGTCTAACCCGCTTAACTGGTCGAGTGAAGAAAACTCTTGGTTCACGGCTCCTATTATTGCACTACAAATTTCTTGGTCATACTAGTCGAACCTTCTACTATTTTTAATAGATAGATTCCAGGCTTTAACTTACTGCAATCAATTATTGGAGTAAACGTATTCTTTTCAATGAGCTGTCCTTCGATTGAACATATTTCATAAAGATCCGGATGTGTATTTGCATGAACCCGCACATTTAATATTTGTGACGCCGGATTCGGGAATAGCTCAAAGGTTAAACTATTAACCGATGGGCTAAGTCCAGCAAACAAATTTGTATCCCCCATAACTGGTCGAATCATAAAAGAACCATTTGCCACACCGACATTGTTCCATGCCCCTCCTAAACTATAAAACATATTCGTGTTAGAAGTAGTATTTCTATCGAATCCTAAATGCAAACCATCAGGCAGCACTTGTTGAAATCCAATATAAATAACGCCACTTACAGGAACTACCTGATCTAAAACATAAGTACTAAATCCGTTTACTTCATTTACATAGCTAGGTTTCTGATTTGCTTCTTGATAAATCACTGTCTCTGGATTCAGGCTGCTCCATATTTTAATTGTAAAAAGATTATTAGAAACACTCGCACCTTGCTGAGTAAAATAAAACCGAACTGCTCTTAAAGTATCGGGCTTAATTATATTGAATTTCATCGCCAGTTTTCCATTAGGTGCATTAATTAAATCATAGGCCACTTCAGCACTTCCATCGTCGTAGCTATAATAATTATAAAAAGCCTGCTTGTAATACACCGTATCGTTATCACGAACACCAGAAAATGAAGCGGAATTAGAGAAAAAAGACTTCACCATAAAGAAGGTACTATCCGAACTCAGGGCTGGAGTAAGCGGAAAAATAGAATCTAACGGTGACGAATAGGTTAAATTAATATTATTGGGTTTGTTTGGAAAAATATTTCCATTTGTTTGTCCAAATCCGGAAACATACCCGCCTGTAAAATCATAAATTCGTGTATTAAACCCCACATCATTTGGAGCATTATCGTTTACACGATAATTAACCATTAAAGAATCATTTATTAATGTTTGCTGATCAGCAGCCGACAATGATTTGAAATGATCCCAAGGAATGGAAGTATATCCATTTAACAATGAACTTAGCGGTTTAATAAACGCAACGTCTCTTAACAAGGTATCCAGCTGCCCGGTTACAGTATTATAAGCCGCCCTTAACCGAACATAATCCAAATGCCAGATATCTAAATTACCTGTCTGTGCTCCATAAGTGCGGAAACGAAATTGAAATCCATCTTGATAATAGGCTGCATTATTGATTGTAATATTGACCAAATTAAATATTGAGTCCTGCCCAATCGTTAAACCGCCAGCTACTCCCCATTGACGAGACCAGGTATTCGTCGTCGGATTATAAAAATCCAACAATAAAGAATCAGTAATTTCAGGAGCATCACCCAGCCCTTTCTTTTCGTAATAAAAACTTAATACGATACTATCCGCAAGACTGTAATTACCCCCGAGCGGTTTCGTAAACAGGTTAATTGGGAAACTAGTTAAAGTATCGCACCCACCTTGTGCATTTGCGAATGAATTATTATATGGATTACCCATCTCATTTAATCCATCAAATGTGGCTACACCAATGGTAAAAGGATTAAGGCAAAAGCTATTATTTATATAAACTTTATTATCCAACCATTTAGATTGATCAGGATATACTGAGCTTCCTGAAAAGTCATCGATGAATGGTAAATCGATGTTTGTAACTGATAATCTATTTATCAGTAAATTTGAATTAGGACCTCCTTGTAATTCTTTATTAAATTTTAAAGGAGTTATGACTTCTTGTTGCGCAAAAAGATTCAATTGTAACAACAATAAGAAAATAATCAGGGGGCTTTTAATTGACATATTGTCGCTATTTTTTGGGTTGATACACTACCTTTAAACTTATTGATTCACCTTGCTTAATAAATACAGAATCGCCTGGCATTGGTGTTTGCTCTACAACATAAAAATTTGCGGAATCCAGTTTTCCTGAATCATAGAAAACCTCGCCCACATTTAATGCAGAACCTTTCAAAACAAATACAGCTTCCTCTAATGACAAATTGATCAAGTCGGGCACTGCCACGTCTGTCACACCTACTCCATCACCCAACACCAAATCGATTTTAGAACCTTTAGGAATTGACTGACCTGCACTCAGCAAGTTTCCATTAAACCTCATTTCTAAAATTGCACCTTTAGCTAAATCAGGTTTATAGATTGTATTTCCTAAACGTAATCCATAAGAAAATAAAATAGCCTCTGCTTGTCGTTGCGACACATCAATTAAATTAGGCATTTTAACTTGAGGAGGAACAGTACGAGTAATACTAACATAAATTGTTCGTCCTTCCTTAACAAACTCGTTTGGCCGGGGATCTTGTTCAATCACAACCCCTGGACCTTTATCTAACAAAAACATTGAAGAATCCGATATTTTCACATTGAGCGATTTGGATTCTAGAAATGCTTTTAACTCGGAGAATTTCATTCCTTTAACATTAGGTACAGTAACTGTTTCGCCGTGATTAGTAAATGCACTAAGCCAACTTACCAACGTAAAAACCACCAATGCTAAAGCAACAATTGATATTGAAAAATGAACTAGAATTTTTTTCTTTGATAATTTATCTATCATTTTCAAATCAATTTAAGACGTTATTTACGTGCTTTTCTTTACGTGCAATTCCATAACTCAATATACGGTCGATAAAATCGAGGGGTTTATATTTTGCTATAGCTGCTTGATGGAATATACATGTAGCTGGAGTCATACCTGGAAGTGAATTTACTTCAATAAAAACCACCTCTACTTTATCTGAATTATAGATACGCACAAAAGCATCTATTCTAGCATAACCTTCAATCTTTAATAACCGAGCGGCCTTCCCTAATTCCTTTTTTACCGCATTAGAAATCTTTTGATTTTCTGATGGCAAACTTGAATACCTTGCTGGAGTAATATTTTGTCCTTGTCCTGCAAGAAATTTTTCTTCAAGCGATAAAACATCACCTTCCGACAATGCCTCAGAAGCCTCAAATACCTCGTAAGTCAATTCTCCTTTCTCATTAAAAGAGGTCAACATTCCACCTGTAATTTCCAGAAAATGAGATGCCCCTTCGGCGGTAATTAATGACTCAATGAGGAAATTTTTCTTTATTGGAAACTCCTCTTTAGATTTTATTTTAAGTTGGCTTGCCGCATCAGCATCTAAATCCAAACTATCTCGAAATATCAATTTACAAAAGGCTACCAAATCTTCCTTCGACCTAATTATTTTAACTGCTGAGCTACAACCATCATCTACGGGTTTGGCTATAAAAGGAAAATTAAAACCGCCAATAATATGCTGATAAAACTCCTCTTCGTTCATTTCGTAGTCTAACTTATTCACCACTTCATGTTTAGCCACATGGAAACCATGTTTAAGTAAAATTTCGTTAGTTTGATATTTATCGATGGTCACTTCTGATGAGGCAGGACCTGAACCATTATAAGGCACATTCAGCTTATCTAATTCTTTTTGCACAGAACCATCTTCACCGGGGCGACCATGCAAGGCAATGAAAACAACATCGGCTAATTCAGCAAGATTTGAATAAGAAATTCGCTGTGGCTTTTGCAAACTTTTAGAAGACGAAAAATGGTTTGTAATTGTATTCGCTTTTTGAATAATATCACTTATAACGGGATGCACCGAATAATGCTCTATTTTCTCTTTAATGTCATCGGCATTGTCTTTTAATAGGGCATTGATTGGCAAGGTATAAAGCTCGTGCTCACTATTTGAGCCCGTTAAAAATACGGGGAATGGTTCATATTTATCACTTGAAGACAATTTTTCATACACATTTCGGCCACTTTCTACGGAAATATGTCGCTCTGATGAATAACCACCAAGAATTACCGCAGCACGAAGCTTTACCCCCGTTTTACTATGGTTATTCGTCAATGATTGATTAAAGGATGTAAATAAATCTGGCAATTTATGATAAGACTTAAAATCGTTAATTCTCGATTTCAAGGAAGCGTAAAGAATATAAGTAATAAACTGAGAAGGGTTTAATCCAATTTCAGCTGCTTGATGAAAAAAGAAAGAGCTCGGCATCATGCCCGAAGTAGTATTCGGGTCATTAAGGAATACCTTTCCCTCATTCGTAATAAATCCATCAATTCGGGCATACACATTAAAACTCAACGCTCGAAAAAGGCGTTCGCATTCTGAGCGAATAAAATTAATATGATCATTATCGATCTGAATGGGAGTGATTTTTCGCGAAAGCCCAGGAAGATATTTCGAACGATAATCAAATAACTCTTTCCCTTTTCTTATTTCTGTAGGAGGTAATGCAACTGGATCACCATTCATATCTTCCACCACTATGCAAGAAAACTCCTTTCCATTAATGAATGATTCTAACAAAACCTGAGACTCTCCTTCTACACCTACAACGCAAACAAATTCATCGCCACCAGTAAACAAATCAATAATTATAGAGAGCAACTCCTCTGGATGATACACAATTCGCGATTCAATTTTAACTGGCAATCCAACCCCCTCTCTGATATCGCACAACTCACGGACATAGTCTAACTTTTCATTAAAACTAAACATATCCCAATCCGACTTTTTAATTTCCCGAATAAAAAAGGCCTTATTTACAGCATGGTAAAATTGATCGAAGGAATTGCTATCATTAACTGATATACCGATAGAAGAGCCCTGATTTGCTGCTTTTACTACATAAGGTACTCCCACCACTTCCATCACTTCCCGGAAACAAGAGGTATGATTTTTTTTATCTAACCAAGTATCTCTTTGGATTGTAAAATGTTTTGGAACGTCAAAACCTGCATTCTTCATCCATGTTTTTTGAATCGACTTATTCATCCCAACGGCAGAAGAAAGAATACCTGATCCTGTGTAAGGAATGCGCAAGTACTCGAGCAAACCTTGAATACGTCCATCTTCGCCATCACTTCCGTGCAAGCACAAAAAGGCCACATCAATCAGCTGAGGTAATTGAGTAGCATCAATCACTTTCCCAAGCTTTTCAACCAATTCAATCTGGGCGTTTTTATCTAAATCGCCTAAGCTTTCTGCATAAATCTGAAAGCCATTAGAGGAATGAGGAATATGATAAGAAGGGGGATAAAAATCTCGAATGCTTCCTTTGTAAACAAATTCCCAATCGAGTAAAACGATATTACCAAAGCTATCAACGAACAGGGGAATGGCTTCAAACAGCGATTTATTTAAATTATCATAAACTGTTCGACCACCAGCGAAGGAAACTTCACGCTCTCGAGATGCACCTCCGAATATAACGCCTACTTTCATTTTTTCCATTGTGACAAATTTATCAAATCTTCGTTTTTATTTCGGCAGTTCGACTCGAATTATTCGGCAATTATGAACAACTTTCCATTATTCCTGACTCTTTAAAAAATCTTTTAATTTCTGCAATGCTAATGCACGGTGAGAGATTTTATTTTTTTCTTCAGGATCCATTTGAGCAAAAGTTTGATCATACCCCAAAGGAATAAAAATCGGATCATAACCAAACCCATTATTACCTAAAGGGGTTTTAGCAATAGTCCCTTTAATTTCTCCTTCGAATTGAAATACATTTCCTTTTAAAAGTAAAGTTAAAACGGTAACAAACCTTGCTTCCCTGTTCGCTTGGAAATTCAATTCACGTAAAACGCGATCAATGTTTCGAAGATGATTGGGAGGCAATCCAGCGTAATGCGCGCTATCCACACCTGGTTTTCCATTGAGGGCATTAATTTCGAGCCCACTATCATCCGACAAACAATCCATACCTAATCTATCAAATACATACTGCGCTTTTTGCAATGAATTGCCAACGATTGTATTGGTTGTTTCAGGAATTTCCTCTTTGAAATCTACCTCCTCCAATGTTAATAATTCGCAACCTAATGGTCCTATTTTTCGTATTTCCTCTACTTTCTTTGCATTGTTCGTAGCCAACAATAATTTACTTACCTTCATACTACCTAAATTCCATAATTAGAACGCTAAAATGAGGAATAAAATTCTATTCTCGATATTCATCAGCTTTTACTTTTCAGTGCGCTTTGCCCATAGTCAATGCGTTCAGAGCTCTTACCTATTACCGGATACAGTTTGCCCCAACAAATCGATAGCGATAAACAATGCAAGTACTGCGACGTATTTTAATTGGGACAATGGTCTTGGAGATTTAGATTCTATTCCATTGACTTCAGCGATAACGGGCATAAGCGGACTTAATTATCCTAACAGCATTAAAACTTTAAAATACCAAGGAAACTACTATGCATTTTTAACTAATTCTGGAAGTAATTATTTAACACGTCTTGATTTTGGAAGCTCTATTAATAACACACCCTCTGTTGTTAACTTACCCTCCAACGCTAATTTATCAAATGGGGCTCAATCTGTAAATATTGTTCAAGAAAACAACAAATGGCTTTTATTTGTCTTGTTAAGCAATCCAAACTCACTCTTAAAAATTGAATTAGACTCCATCACTCAGACCAACAATCTTAACTACACCAGTTTGTCAATTTCAGGAATGAACAATTCAAATTCTTTAAAATTGATTAACCATTTTGGTGTGATGGCCAATATGGGAGATGACAAATTAGTAGTTATTGATTTTAATGGAGATTACAACAATATTCCAACAACCAGCAATTTAATATCTACAGGCATTCCTTCTAATAACAGTTTAGATCTTAGTTATGAATGGACAACCTGCTCATATTATGCATTTCTTGGCTCCTATTCATGGGGAACAGTTACGAGAGTAGACTTTGGTAATTCATTGAACAATTCTGCTAGTAAAACAATTGTATTAACAGGACTTTACACATCAACTAGTATTAAAACGGAGAAAGAAAATGGTAAATGGCATTTGTTTTTAACTTACAACAATGGAATTGCAAATTACAATTTAGGTTCAAGCATTACAGGATTGCCGAATCAACTTTATTTTTCATCTGCCAATGGACTATTAGCATCACCATCGAACGTAGAATTAATAAAAGAGTTAAATGAGTGGATAATGTTAACTGCCAATTACTATCAATGGAATGTTATCAAATTAAACTTCCCGTTTGCCAACATAACGAACAATCAATCATCTAACTCTTCGATACCAAACAATTTATTTTTTAGTCCGGACCTTTTAGGCTACCAACCTATTGAATTACGTGAAGAATTCGAAAATGGAATTACCAATTCTTATTTCGATTCTGTTTATGTAAACATTGCTCCGCCCATAGCTAACTTTTCCACCTCATCGTCGTGCATTAACGACAGTGTTAATTTTTATGACCTATCGGATATATGCTTTGGAAATGTAACAAGTTGGAATTGGGATTTTGGAGATGGAAATACCTCGACCGACCAAAACCCATCTCATGTTTATTTGACCTCGGGAACCTTTAACGTTATAATGACCATTTATGATAATTTAAATCAATCGGCTAGTTACTCTAAAACCCTTTATGTTCACGAAAAACCACAAACTTATTTTACATTTAACAACAATGCATGTGCTGGATCAGTTGTATTGTTTACAGACTCCTCAGTTTCAAATGATGGAATAATTAACAATTGGGATTGGACCATCAATAATTCTTCGAGTGCGAGCAATAATACAACAAGTATATTTAGCGAAAGCGGAATTTATCAAATACAGTTAGCAATAAGTACAGAATTTGGATGTACAGATTCATTGCAACAATTAATTACCATATTACCAGCTCCTATAGCTAATTTCACTGTAAGTAATACTTGCATTGGAGAAACCACTTTTTTTATCAATCAAACAGATTCTAATACAATTTCTAATGTGAGTTATCATTGGGATTTCGGAGGAATAACTAGCAGCAATAATCCATCTCCGGCTTTTCAATTTCCATTGTCATCTGGCATTTATCCAATAACCATGAGCGCATCCTCACCTAACGGTTGTGCAGATACGATATATAAATCATTATTGATTGGCAACAAACCAAATCCAGACTTTTATTTAAGCACTGATACTGTTTGTCAAAATACCACATTTACCATTACTGATAATTCTACACCTGGAATTTCAAATACAATTATCACTAGAAAATGGGATATGGGAAATGGTGTCATAATCAATGATTCGACACAATTTAACTTCTCTTATTCTTTACCGGGTCTTTACCAAATTCAACTTGCTGTTAAAAGTCCTTCGGATTGTGATTCGATCATTAGCAAATCGATTTATGTTATCGCGAGCCCAATTGCTAATTATTCAGTTTCTGCTGTTTGTTTTGGAAATAATACCACATTTATCGACTCTTCGACTAGTCCTACTGGATCTTTTATCACCAACTGGGAATACAACTTTGGAGATAATTCAAGTTCAACTATCGCAAATACTTTTCATGAATATGTTGCTACTGGAAGTTATAGCACTTCACTAATTGTCACATCTGACAAAGGTTGTCGGGATACAGCATGTTGCTTGCCTGCTGTTGTATATTCATTACCTATTGCAAATTTTTATTATGACAAGGCTTGCACTGACAAACTGATTGGCTTTAAAGACAGTTCCATTGTAACTAACACTATACAATCGTGGGCATGGACATTTGGAAACAATCTTGGAACAAGCAATTTACAAAACCCTAATTTTTCTTTTAATAATAACTTTGCCTATCCTGTTCAATTAATTTGCACAGAGACAACAGGGTGTTCGGATACTATAACCAAATATGTGGTAGCAGAAAAGACTCCGAAATTCAGCTTAATAACGAACAACAACTGTTTAGGCACTGCTAACCAATTTAACTTTAACAATCTTAACACGGCCTCCACTAACCTTGCTTATCTCTGGAACTTTGGTGATTCAACTTCCGCCTTCCAACCAAATCCTTCGCATTTATTTAATCAAGTAGGGCAATTTGAAATTAGCTTAGAAATCACAGACCTTACTAACGGTTGTGCCAATACCCAAACAGACACCTTAACAATATTTCCTAATCCTGAAGCTAATTTCATCAGCCAAGACGGATGTATTGGAAAAGACATTCTTCTAAACGACTCAAGTTTAATTTCAACAGGAACATTACAAAACTACCAATGGAGCTGCAGTAACGGAACAACCTCCAATAGCACTGATTTAACTTTTAATTCGGCTACAAATGGATTATTCTCAATTACTCATACGATTACAAGCAATGAAGGATGTAAAGACTCTATTACAAAAACTATTCATATACATTCAAATCCTACAGTAGTTTTCAGCACGGACTTTAATTATGGAGCGCCGCCACTTACTATACAATTTGACAATATGTCTAGTGCAGGTAATTACCTATGGAATTTTGGTGATGGATCATTAGCCTCAACATTGGACAACCCTTCACATATGTATTTTGACACAGGAAGCTACCACATTACGCTAATAGTTACCAATGCTTATGGGTGTATTGACAGTAACTACTCCGTAGTAAATGTATTTGATCCGATTGTTGACATGGAAATAATTAGTAATTCAATATTCCTAAGCAACAACAAGTGGATCCAAAAAGCTTTACTTAGAAATAATGGGAATGTAACAATAGAAAATGCATTAATTAAATTATCACTTGACCAACGTTCTGTTGTTTACGAGAAAATTGATGCGATAGCCATTTTACCAGGAGATTTATTAGAATATGAATTTAAAACATCTTTTGATGCAGGAAATTATTTACCATCCTATTTTTGTACAGAAGCAACTGAGGTAAATAATGCAGTGGATAAACATCCTGAAGACAATTTATTTTGCACTACCATCACCGACCAATTTAATTGCTACAATCTATTTCCTAACCCAGTTGAGAACGATGTCAATTTCGGAGTAAACCTTCCAGAAGAAGGGCGCATTGACATTGAACTTTATTCTGAACATGGAAGTCAATGTTTAGAACACACATCGAGAACAATAAGTAAAGGATATACCACCATTAATTTAGGACTTAACACTTCAAAAGAATTTGCTTCAGGAAACTATATCATCAATATTCGCTATAAGGAAGAAAAACGCGCATTAAAATTCATTAAGAAGTAATTACTTCAATAAATAAATTAAATAATATTTAAAAATAGCAAGTGTTCTTCTATTATAGATGCAAGGAGGGTATCTTTTAAAGGCTCTCCATAAATAAAACAAACTTCTTTTTTTCTTTCCTGCCAGAGCAAGGTGCAATGAATTATAAGTATCGGAATGCGCTAAAATTTCTTTTCTATAAGACCCATACATTTTTACAACGGCAGCATCTTTAAAAGAATAATCAATTGCTAGTTGCTTTCGTTTTACTAATCGATTCTCTTCAATCTGATATACACTTCGATCATCGTGCAAAATTAGGCATGCACATATTTTCTTTCCTCTACGCAATCCAAAATTAGCAGACAGCCTTAGCCACAACTCCCAGTCTTCTGAGCCAGACAATTCTCTATCCTCATTAAAAGGAAATTGAAGCGCCTCTGCACGTCTAATAAAAACCCCCAAACAACTTAGAGGATTTCCTTTAACCAAAAACCTTACATCTTTATTATGATAGTTATGAACGAGGCGATCTCCAAATTTTATATAACTCCGAATTTCGTAGGCCTGGTGATAAAATGGAATAAAGTTATACTTTTTAATTCCATTTAACGCTTCTTCCAAGTAATCATCATACAACTGATCATCAGAATCTAAAAAAGTAACATAATCGCCAGTGGCATTTAACACTCCAGTATTTCTTGCCTTCCCACGTTCACCATTTTCAATTCGAATATATTTAAGTCGATGATCTTTAACAGTTGCTACTACACTCTCCGTTTCATCAGTACTACCATCGTTTACAACTATCAATTCAAAATTCTTATACGTCTGATTTAAAACGGAACGTATGGCCAGTAAAATAAATTCAACGCGATTAAACGTAGGTATAATGACTGAAAATTTAATATCACGATTCATACACACCCTCCAGCGATTTAATCATTTCCTTAATTCCAAACAATTTAAAAACATCTTCCCTCCCATTAGTAATTAAGGACTCTTTTAAATGGTCATCATTTAAAATCATTTTAATTCCTGAATAAATCATTTCGGCATTTTTGTAATCAACCACAATGGCATTTTTTTTATCAACGATAAATTCCGATGCGATACCACTAAGAGTAAATACAGAAGGGATTCCAGCTGCAAGAGCTTCCACGTAAGTTTGACCAAATGCTTCTGACTTTTCATCAATGGGAACATGCACGAATACATCAAACAGTTTGTAAAGAGCGTAAAGTTCTTTTTCAAACTTAATAGTTGTATATGAATTAGAAGGTAAATCTAACAATTGCTTATTAATTTCATCTTGCATATCACCATGAGCATTTGCCAAAACAATATAGGCCTCTGGATACTCTTGTAAAATCTTTTTAAATGCAGGTATTATAAACTGTACTCCTTTCCATTCTGTAAAACGTGATATAACTCCGATGACTGGCTTATTATTATTTGGAACATATTGCAGCTTCAATTTTTCGACAATGATTTCATCCACTTGAACGAACTTATCCAATTCAAAACCATGATATACAATTTGCACTTTTTCAGCAGGAACTTTTTCCAAATTTAATAGCACATTTGATACATTTTTTGAAATAGCAATAATTTTAGTTGACAAAAAATTAATCAATCGGTCATATTTTACTGCGTGCGGAAAATAGTCGAAGTGATAGGTTGAATGATGCCTTGTATAAATCCTCTTTTTAATTCGCAAAAGAAAAGCAACAGGCATCGCAGTTAAACAGGCATCGATAAGATGCGTATGAATAACACTGGGCTTAATTTTCAGAAATAGCTTTAAAATCTGAAAGGCTACCTTGGGATAATCGCTTTTTGAATTAAACTTGACGTAATAAGATTTAACACCCCTCTCCAGAAATAGTTCATGCAATTTTGGCGTAAAAGGATTTAAGAAAACGAAATGCAAATCAAATTTATTTTTGTCTAAATATTTCTCCACCCAATCAAACGCTAAAGCATAATCAATTCTTGAAATCACATAAATCACTTTTATTTTACCCTTCTCCGTCATTACTGAAAATAATAAATATCAAGATTTTTTTTAACGAATGTTTTAACAAAATTTATTGGATCCATAAAAAAAGAAATCAAGGCGTACTTAAACGACAAAAGATAATTGCCGATTTTAAAATAGGCTCCAAACAAGATGTAATTAGACTTAGACAAAAACAATTTCCTAATTCTATATCCTGGTTTTATATTATGGATTACATATTTATAAAATAGCTCATTATCTTTTATGAGCAAGGAAGTCAACTTATTTGACATACTTTCATTTCTAATTCGATAATACAAAGCAGCCTCTTCCATTCTTAAGAAATGTCCTTTCAAATATTTATCTGCCTGCAAAAGAAAATAACGATCTGCCGCACTTGAAAGTGCACTATCGAATAATAAATTACTAGTTATTAAATCTTCCTTGTTAAAGAGGTAACTACTTGGACAAGTAATAACATCTGAGTGATAAAGCAGAATTTCATTTTGCATATCATTACAGGCCGACTTCAACAAAGCACCGATTAAACGATCTTCTTCATTTATTTTTTGAACCCAACTCGTTGCGAAACTAAAAAAAGGATTTTTCTCTAAAAACCGAACTCGAAGCTGAATGAAATCCGGCAACATAATATCATCAGCATCAAAAAAAACAATGTACTTTCCGAGGGCATGTTGCAATCCAAAATTTCTTGATAAAGAAACACCATGATTATCTCTGCTAAATATTCGAATTCTACTATCGTTAATACTTTGAATAGCATTTAACGTATTATCAGTAGACCCATCATTTACAATAATCAATTCAATATCGGAATAAGACTGATTCAATATTGACTGCATTGTTTTTACGATAAATCCTGAAGCATTATACGCTGGAATAACTACAGATACTAAACTATTCATAACTACTCTTCAAAAGTAGATAAATTTAATTAAAACTAAAGTGATTGAATAATCTGCGCAAGTATTTTCGCCTGATGTTCTCTCGAATAAAATTCAATCTGTTCTAACTTTCTTTCTGCCTGAATTGCCTCACCATTTTTCCATTTGTCATACCAATTATTTAGTGTTAGTGCAAATGCCTCTGCTGAAAATACAGAAATACCCGTATTCGTTTCTTGTAAAAGATCATCAATAATATCCTTATCGCCAGGAGCAAGTAAAATAACATTTCCACTCGCTATATAGTCAAATATTTTTGTAGAAATAATTCCCCTTACACCTAGCCAACCCGGGTAAGACAATACTGTAGCCATTTTTGTTTCTCGGATGGCTTCTTCTTTAGAAACTCTTTCTGACATAACAACGAATTCTTCTGGCAACATCTGTTTAACCATATCACTAATTTCCGGAATTATTTTTAATCCGATAAACCTACACTGCACTTGCGTTGGTGATTTATCTGCTAAAAACAATTGAAGTCCTTTCATTGTAATACTAAGATCTTGTTGAGGATAAACGCTTCCAATAATTGAAAAAATGAACTTTTCAGATTTAGGCTGATCAATTTTAGCAAACATATCATTTTCATAACCATTATATACCACCTCCATTTCTCCCTTAAAACAATTCTTTAACACCTCTTTAAATGGTGGAGTTATCACAGTTACATAATCGGCGGATTTTAGCCAACGTTTAAAATGAAAAGAATAAATGGAATCCCATATTTTTTGTTTTAAGCTTGGGTGATAATTATTAGTAAGTGCCATATTATTCCAGAGATCACGAACATCCACCACAAGCTTGATTTTATATTGCTGAAACAATGTTGTTAGTTGCAACATATTAAAAGGCGGAACAGTAATAATGGCTGCATCGTATTGATTCGATTTTAAATGCTCTGCAATAAAATCTGAGAAAGCAAGTGCACCATCAATCTCGCTATTTAATTTTCCAAAAATTGCAGAAAGAAAAAAATAGGGTTTTCCTAATAAATTCGACAACCAATTTGAACCTGAAAAATAAATAGATGCTTTACTTCTTTTCGAAGGCAGACAATACAAAGTATAATTTTCATGAACCGTTTTTGTGATTGGTGAATGATTGGGTTTTAAAAAATCCTCCCACTTACTTTCATTTCCATTCCAATGTCGTGTCACAATTGTCGTATTAATATTTTCCTTGTAAAAATTATTTGCCCAGCTAAATGGACGCCAAGCCGGAGCTCCAGTATTAGGAGGGTAATAATAAGTTATAATCAACACCTTTTTCATTTCGAAAAAGTTTTTAAAAAATAATAAGCCACTAAATTTCGATATCGATTATTACTTTGCTGAAATCCTTGTTTAGTCAATTCTTTAATAGACAAATTTACTTCCGCTCCCACTTCAATTGTATCCATCCACGATTTTTGTGGAGGTGCGAAGCCAACTTTATCTGTTCGATTATAAATTGATTCAGGCAAAATGTTATTCATACTTTCACGAAGAATAAATTTTGTTTTACCGTGATTATAGATGTGCGTTAGCGGGAGTGAAAAAACAAACTCTACTAAATGATGATCCAAAAATGGCAATCTTACTTCTATTGAATTAGCCATGGAATTCCTATCAGCATAGCGCAATAGTTCGCTTAAACTATTTTCTGAATAATATTTAAGCACCTGTTTTAAGGTGTGACCATACTTGAACACTTCTCTTTTTTTACCTAACAATTTCAGTACAGGATCAAATAAAAAAGAATAGCCTACCGACTTATTTTTTCCGTAGTGTTTTTTGAAGTGATTCCGTTCTTCGAAAAACTTTCGCCAATTTCCTTTATGATAATGTTCCCATAGCGCGAAGTATTTTAATTCATCGTATCCTGCAAGATACTCATCAGCGCCTTGTCCATCTAAAAGCACCTTTACCCCTTTTGTTCGAGGTAATTTCATAACACACCACTGAGCAAACACCGAAGTCGACCCAGGAGGACATTCATGATGCCATAACATTTTTTCCAATTCCTTTAAAAAAGTAGTTGAGTCGGGCCAAACTTCATTATTCGTATAATTCGTTTTATGTGTGACATCTGAAATCCATTTTCCTTCATCTAATTCACTTTTAAATCGCGCAGAAAATGTTTGCATATTATTCACCCCCATTTCGCTAAGGCTACAGACGATAGATGAGGAATCTAATCCACCAGACAAACTACTCCCAACTGGAACATCGCTTCGCAAACGCAAATTAATTGATTTAAAAAAGAGATTTTTAAAACGCTCTTTACTCTCTAGAAAATCTATTTTCTGTTCTTTGATTTCAACTTCCCAATATTTATTTTGGCGTAATTTATTTTGCGACACCACTAATGAAGTAGCAGGTGCTAATGCATATACATTTTCAAAAAAGGTTGTCGTATTTTCTACAACAAATGTTTCGTTCAAATAATTTTGTAAATTATTTTTATTGATCTGAATTGATGGAATATATTCTAAAATCGATTTAATTTCAGAAGAAAACACAAATATATTTTCAGAAAAATAATAATGAAATGGTTTTTCACCAAAACGATCACGAGCACAAAACAACTCCTGTTTTTGTTTATCCCATATAGCAAAGGCAAACATTCCGTTAAAATGTGTTAAACAATTTTGTCCCCAATATTGATACGCTTTTAGTAACACCTCAGTATCAGAATTTGTCGAGAACACAATTCCACGTTCAATTAATTCATTTCGAATTTCAATATAATTATAAATCTCTCCATTAAACACGATGATAAAATTATCATCTGTATCTGACATAGGCTGATTAGCGGCCTCAGACAAATCGATAATTGAAAGGCGACGATGCAACAATGCTATTTTTGAATCATCACTATACCAATGACCTTCACCGTCGGGACCGCGATGCGCCATTACATCACACATTGACTGTGCCTTTAACCGATCAACAATTAAATCATCAAAGTGAAAGACTCCCGCAATTCCACACATAACACGTTACATTTATAAATCTATCTCTCGAATAATATTTGCCGGCACTCCTCCAATAATTACATTAGAAGGAAAAGATTTAGTAACAACAGCATTGGCACCAACAACCACATTATCTCCTAAATGAACACCTGCTGTAATAACGACTCCATTCCCCAGCCAACAATTACGACCTATCTTTACAGATGCTGCTTTGTATTCAGATAAATTTCCAGGAACATGGTCTGCAGCTTGAATGCAAACATTATAAGCCCAAATTGTACCAGCACCCACTTCAATCTTTGTGTTTTCAAATGCAGAAGCTACAGACAATTTGTATTGCACTTATAATGCAGATGCAGGAACACAAAGAGGACAAAATACAATAAGCATACATCGAAAAAAAGAAACTAACACATTGTATACCGTAAATGCATTGAATGAGATAATTCGCGTAGTAAACAACGGCGTGTTA
>JBJTMY010000228.1:0-5531 GCA_046073825.1 Bacteroidota bacterium | reverse complement strand
ATAATTACCGGATCTGATTAAAATACCTGCGACAATCGGTGGGGCAGTTGTGGTTGTGCCGATTGTTGAATTGCTCAATCCAAAAATTTTATTTCTTGTAATTGTTGTTGTTAGAGTGGTTGTTTGAGTAGTGCTAGACGACGAAATGCCTGTTACAATAATATTGGTGGTTGATGTGGAATTAATATTTGAAATATTGCTTATGGTGTTCTGAGAAATAATACATCCTAAAGAAGAACTATGATGAATTCCTGTGGCGGATGATAAACCAGAAGTAGCCCCCGTTAATGTACTATTAGTAGTAAGGTTACTTATTGTGTTACCATTGATTGTCCAACCTGTTGCACTTGCCGACGATGTGGTTACTGTTTGAATACCCCTGACATATCCGGATGTTCCTGTTCCGTAAGATGAAAGGTTATTAATAGTATTATTATTCACGATTGCCGTTGTTGGAGTAGAAGGTAAATTAATCCCTATTACTGAACAGCTGGCATTAGTAGTTCCAAGTGTTCCAGCTCTCATATTATTAGCTGTCGAATTACCAATGGTATTGTTTGATATATTCATGGAGGTCGCTGTACCGCTCACATTTATACCAGCTATATTTGTAGAAATAGATGCTGTCGCACTCAAGGAATTCCAAGCCCCCAAGGAGTTATTTTGAATAGCAATAGTTCCTGTGGAAGAGGTATTAATACCCACAAGTAAAGCTCCGGTTGTCGAACTAGTTATTGATAATGAGCCTGTCCCTGAAGTTGCTCCAATGGTATTTCCTGTAACCGTTCCAACATTCACGTTGCCGGAATTAATATTTATCCCGCACAAAACTCCATTTAGTGTAGAAGCCCCACTAGTAGTAGTTATATTGATTGAACCAATAATATTTCCCTGTACAGATGTAGCATTAGCGGTTCCAACGGATAAGTTTATTCCTATTAAACGAGTAGCTACTGTTGATGTCATTGTATAAACCCCAGTAGCTGCTGCACTTGCATAACCAATAGTATTTCCTGAAACGTTATATCCATCACCCGATGTAATCGAAATTACGGAATGTGTATAGGCAGATGTGTAAGCGCGAGAAGCAGTTTGAAATAATTTATTATTCGAAATTGTCCAAGTTGAATTGAATGAATTGATGTTTATACCAAATGTTTGTGCACTAGCACTAAAAAAGTCATAAATAGAGTTAGCATTGATGATATTTCCACTGTTGTCAGCTGTTGTGCTTGTCCCAAGCGAGTAAATCCCGCAGGTAGGAAAGTTGGCTCCCGCAGCGGTGATATTACAATTGTTAATATTGTTACCGTCGTTACCTGTAGTCGTGCCGGTTGAGAAGAAAACCACCCCTAAACTAGTTGTTGATCCTAGAATAGTACAATTTTGAATGGTGTTATTGGAAGCATCTCCAATGAATCGAATGGTACTGTAGGCGCCCACTGCTGTGTTCGAAATTGTCAAACTATTTCCTCCTGAATTCAACCCATTAATGGTCACATTGTCCGCTCCATTTAAATCTATCAAATGGCCAGCGATAGCACCAGATACTGTTACAGCTCCATTTGGAGTAATTGTAACCGATGAGTAGTTGGCAGACCCAGTTCCACTTTCGTTAAGCACGGCTGAAGCTGTTTCCGATGTATTGGCTACAATGGAAATTGTAACAGCTCCGGTATGCGTTCCCGCATTGATGGCTGCAAAGGCAGAGGATAGGTCAGCGTATGAACCAGCTCCTGGGTTTACGGTCACATTTTGTGCATGAGTTTGCACAACTATTCCTGAGAATAACATCAGGAAAATAATGATCAAACGGACTTTAGTCGTTCTTTTTAAAATCGATGTAAGATTTCGCAAATTGGTAAGCATTTTTAATATGATTTTTTCGTTTTTAATTCGTTTTGGCAATTAGTTTCGAAGCGTTTAATGGCTCATTAAGTATCTGATTTAGTTTGAAATAATATTGTAAATGCCATTTGATAAGAGTCATCAACAGCATGCAATAATGAATAATAATGGGGGTGATTTGGTAACGATCCGTTTCAGGGCAATTTAATTTTCAGCAATTACGGGATTTATGTAATAGAATGCAAGAAATTTTTAATTATTCTCATTTTTATAACAATCATGGAAAATTAAACACCTGTTGAAAGTGTCAAATTAACTAATTGTCGCATCAATAAATTGTCAAATATTAAAGCGGATTTGTTTGTGCCTAATTGAATTGTTCAATAAAAATTGGTCAATCATCCAATCTCAAAACCCTTCTAGTCGCAAGAATTCGCGATCAGAGAACACCTTGCAAGCCGACTATTCCTTTGTTGTATTAGCAAAATAGCACATTCACCCATTATCCGATTAGCAAATTAAACTTATCTTCACGCTCCTAAAATCCATACAACATGCAGTACTGGTTAGTAAAATCAGAGCCGTTTAAATATTCTTGGGATCAATTTGTAGCTGATAAAGAAACGTATTGGGATGGTGTGCGCAATTACCTCGCAAGAAATAATATGCGCGCCATGAAAAAAGGAGATCTCGTTTTGTTTTATCATAGTAATGAAGGGTTAGAAGTGGTAGGTGTTGCTAAAGTAAGTAAAGAGCATTATCCAGATCCAACCGCGGAAGGAGATACATGGTCGGTGGTGAATTTAAAACCTGTTAAGAAATTAAAACATCCAGTATCGCTGGCAACTATTAAATCAGATAAACGCTTATCTGAAATTCAATTATTACGATTAAATCGATTGTCAGTTGTGGCGCTTACCCCCAACGAATTTGATGTGCTCCTTCAGCTTGGTGAGACTACCGTGAAATAAAATGAAAAAACAATTCTACTTCTTATTCTTCTTCATCTTATCAATTCAGATTTCTTTTGCTCAAAGTGGCAGTGTAAAAGGATTTTTATATGACAAAGAAAATGGTGAGCCCTTATTGTTTACTCCTGTGTTTTTGAAAGGAACAGGAGTGGGTACGACCACCGATGATAATGGTTTTTACACGTTAAATAAAATTCCTCCAGGAAAATACTTCCTTGTTGCGACAGCAATTGGTTATGATACGGTGTCAGCAGAAATTACAATCACTAACGATAACGTATTAACGCAGCAGTTTACACTTGCTCGACGAGTAATCAATTTAAAGGCGGTGAATATTTCAGCTGAAAAAACATCGCAACGTACCGAAGTACAAGTTTCGGTACAAAAGATTACTCCAAAAGAAATCGCTATGGTACCTGCTATAGGTGGTGAGCCCGATTTAGCGCAGTATTTACAAGTACTACCAGGCGTTGTATTTAGTGGTGATCAAGGTGGACAACTTTATATTCGTGGAGGAACTCCCATAATGAATAAAGTGTTGCTCGATGGAATGGTCGTTTACAATCCTTTTCACTCTATTGGTTTGTTCTCAGTATTTGATACCGATATCTTACGTAATGCTGATGTTTACACAGGTGGATTTAATGCCGAGTATGGTGATCGCATCGGTGCGGTCATGGATATTTCCACCCGCGACGGTAATAAAAAACGTACACGCGGAAAAGTTTCAGGAAGCACGTTCGGTTCTAAATTATTAATTGAAGGTCCCATTGCTAAACAGAAAACCGATGGCGGTAGTAGCACAACGTATGTATTGTCATTCAAAAATTCTTACTTAGATAAATCGTCAAAAGTGTTTTATGATTATGTGAATACTAACGATGGTGGATTACCGTATTCCTTCAAAGATTTTTATGGTAAGGTGTCTATGAATGGTGAAAACGGAAGTAAGTTCAGTGTATTCGGCTATAATTTTCAGGACGATGCTAAATTCAGAGATATCGCCTCTATAGGTTGGAAGAGTAGTGGATTTGGTTCTCATTTCTTGTTGGTTCCTAAAGGCTCCAACATGTTAATGGAGGGCGTTTTTGCTTATTCAGGTTACAAAATTCAACAACAAGAAGCGAGTGATAAGCCACGATCTAGTGGAGTAAATGGATTTAATATGGGGATGAATTTCGTGAGTTATATCGATCGTAATGAATTAAAATTCGGATTTGAAATTTTAGGGTTTCAAACTTCCTATGAAGCACAAACTATCACAGGTTTAAAATCGGAGCAGATTGAAAACACCACAGAGTTTGGTAGTTTTTTGAAGTATCGGGTTACTCGTGATAAATGGGTTTTAGAGCCAAGTTTGCGTTTACAATACTATGCTTCCTTGTCGGAGTTTTCTCCAGAGCCTCGCATCGGATTTAAATGGAATGCTTCCGATAAATTTAGATTTAAGTTTGCTGGTGGAATGTATTCACAAAATCTGTTAAGTACATCATCCGATCGAGATGTTGTTAATTTGTTTTATGGTTTTTTATCCGGACCAGAAACATTGCCTTCGCAGTTTAATGGGAAGGCAGTAACGTCGCATTTGCAAAAGGCACGAGATCTTGTTGCTGGATGTGAAATTGATTTATTAAAAGATCTTGATTTAAATGTAGAAACGTATGTAAAAGATTTTACGCAGTTAACGAATATCAACCGTGATAAAATTTATCCTGACAATGGTACTTATTCGAACGAGCCCGACTATAAAACCAAAGATTATATTGTAGAGTCCGGTAAAGCGTATGGTGTCGATTTTGTTTTGAAGTATGAACACAAACGCATGTATTTATGGGGTGTGTATTCGCTCGGAAAAGTAACACGTAATGATGGCATACGTACATATAGTCCGCATTTCGACCGTCGACATAATATCAATTTAGTGGGGGCCTACACCTTTGGAAAGAAGCTGAATTGGGAAGTGAATGTTCGTTGGAATTATGGCTCTGGTTTTCCTTTTACAAAAACAGCAGGGTTTTACGAATACCTGAATTTTGCAAACGGATTATATACAGATCCAACAACTGCTAATGGATATTTGGGAGTAAGTTATGGTGACTTGAATCAAGGTCGTTTACCCGATTATCATCGCATGGATATTAGTGTGAAAAAGACATTGCTGTTAAGCGAACATAAGGAAATGGAAATATTGGCGAGCTTGATTAATGTGTATAATCGCGAGAATATTTTTTACTTCGATCGTATTCGTTACAAGCGGGTTAATCAATTGCCGGTGTTGCCATCGTTGGGAATAAATATGACTTTCTGATTTTTCTAAAAAAAACTTCTACAATAAAAAAACCCTGACAGTTGAATTTGTCAGGGTTTAGTATTTTAGGTCAGAATTGACTATCGTATAGTAACCATTTCACGATACTTTGGTAAAGGCCAGCACTCATCGTCAACAATTAATTCTAATTTGTCAACGTGGTATCTGATTTCATCAAAGTATAGTTTTACTTTATCACAATAAGCAATTGCTCTAGCACGCACATCGTTCATTGCATTAGCTTTCTTTCGTGCTTCTAACATTGCATCGCAGTTTTTCTTAATCACTGTAATATGATTAGAAGTTGCTTTAATGATTTCTACTTGTGATAAAGTAAAACTATACTTTGATGAAATCAGATACCACGTTGACAAATTAGAATTAATTGTTGACGATGAGTGCTG
>JBJTMY010000227.1:0-3287 GCA_046073825.1 Bacteroidota bacterium | reverse complement strand
GTTAATGAAACGACTTTGTTTTTATTGTGAGCGAGATTAATATCTAAATTCCATTTAAAATTTGTTTTCTCAATTGGAATCGTTTTTAATTGCACCTCGATTCCTTTGTTCAATATTTCTCCACTGTTTATAATCGCATTTACAAATCCTGATGTAGCGGATACACTAGCCGGCAGTATTTGATTTTTTGTATCAGAACGATAATAAGTGAAATCAATACCTATCCTACGATCATAAAAATATAATTCTGTTCCAGCCTCAATGTTGGAAGTTATTTCAGGTTTTAAATTTAACAACGGCAAAGTAGGATCTAATTGATACATCGTAGCACCATTGAATGAACCTGCTGTTGGATAACTAAATGTTGCTCGGTATGGATCCGTATCTCTTCCAACTTTTGCCCATGACAAACGTAACTTACCAAAAGTAAATTTCGACTTATCATTTTTCATGAGCTCAGAAAATACAAATCCTGTACTGACAGATGGATAAAAATAAGAACGCGCATCCTTTGGTAATGTAGAACTCCAATCGTTACGCGCCGTAATATCTAAATATAAAAACGCTTTATAAGCTACTTGTCCGAATGCATATAATCCATTTGTACGACGCTTAGAAATGAAATTGGAAACAGTAGGACGATTCACACTGTTCTCAATCGAATAAAAATAAGGAATAGCTAATCCTCCATCAGTATGAGCCGAAAATGCATTACTTTCTTTTTGTAAAGTACTTCCACCTGCATTGACCGAATAAGAAATATCAGCGTTGATACTATCGGAATAACTCAACAAGAAATCACTTTGGTATTGCTTCTCATTCGACCATCCTTTTGAATAAGAACCTAATGAATTGGAAGTGCTGTTATATCCTTCGCGGTCGTTGTTCTGAAACAAATTGATATCGGCATTGGTTCTTACCATCAAATTAAAATTATCTTGAATCTTATAATTCACTGAGGCAATTCCTAAAAGTCGGTCACGAGTATCTTCGTTCAAATCGTAGTTGATCGACCAATAAGGGTTATTCATCCAATTCCAGTTGGTGTACCATGTTTGCTCATGACCGGCTGCATCCATCTGATGATTCTCTAAGGATTCAGCGCTGATACTACGAGGCATCATGACATAGTTACGAGGAGCACTAAAACTATTAGCAAGTCCTAAACGATTTTTAGCTACTTGATTACTATACGTAATTCCCACATCTAAACTAATTCGATCACTAATCATAGCGGCTGTACGAGCCGTTAGATTGGTTCTATTGAGTGTAGTCCCTGGAACAATATCCTTGGTATTATAATTCCCGGCTGATAAGCGATACGTCATTTTATCAGAACCGCCGCTTAAAGAAACATTATTTACTGCAGTGATTCCTGTTTGAAAAAATGAACGGTAGTTATCAGGTTGAGGAGAAAAACTCTTCACTTGTCCATCCCAATCTCGAACTGTTTGTCCTTGCATTTTTGGTCCCCAGCTACCAAATGCCGAAGCGCTTGCCGTGTTGTAGGTGTAAATACCATCCTGCAAAACCCAAGGACCTTCGAATTTCCCATTTCTACCTGCTCCATAAACATCCTGAAACTTGATATGAATATAAGGCAACTCTACACTTGTTGATGAATTATACGTTACTCCGATTCCGTTAGCCTTGCTACCTTTTTTAGTTGTAATTACAATCACTCCATTAGCGGCGAGTGAACCATAAAGTGCAGCAGCATTCGGTCCTTTTAAAACATTTACTGATTCAATATCATCGGGATTGATATCACTGATTCCATTACCATAATCTCGCCCACCCCATTGTGTTGTTGTATTGTTCGTATTGTTTTCAATCGGCACACCATCCACCACAATCAATGCCTGATTAGAACCTGATAATGATGTCACACCACGTAATACAATTCGGCTCGATGAACCTGGGCCTCCTGTAGTAGAGGTAATATTTAATCCAGCAACTTTACCCGATAACTGATTAATCACACTCGCATCTTTGGCGGTTTGCAAATCTTCTCCTTTCACCTCTTGCACTGCATAACCAAGTGCCTTCTTTTCCTTTTTAATTCCGAGTGCTGTTACAACGACCTCTTTTAATTCTACTTTATCTTTTTTCAGATAAATAACAAGATTGGATTTTCCATTTACAGGAACAAACTCACGAATCATGGAAACCATCACCACAATTAGCGTATCGTTAGCATGAGGAACAGTCAACTCAAATTTCCCGTCTTCATTCGCAGCAGTGGAGATAGAAGTCCCTTTCACATTGATTACAGCAAATGGCAAAGGTTGCTTATCCTCCATCGACAAAATAACACCTGCAACTTTTAGCGATTGCGCTTTTACTTGACTACTAAAAAAGAGAAATGCGAGAATGGTAATAATAACTACTTGAATACAATTATTTCTTTTCATTGGATTTTTGCTCTGACTTTAACGATTCATTTTTCTTGGCTTGCAATTCGTTGAAATAATCCATCCATGATTTCTTCTGATAAATATTCTCTCCGTAAAAACGAATAATATTATTTAGTACCTCTGGATTTAAATAAGCTGGAATCACATCGAGAATATCAAGTTTCTCATCTAAGATGACTACCTCAGGAAAGCCGATGCTACCACGTGTGATAGTCTGCGTAAAAGGATGTAAAGAACCTGACTGAGCACCTGGCGCAAAGATTTGTCCTTTGTAATTGACGGTATCATTACCGAGCACGTTAAAATTAATGCAATTAAATTTGGTACGCAGATAATCTAAATTCAACGAATCAGTAAAACTTGTTGACTTCATTATTTTGCAACTATTACAAAAGTCTGCTTCTAATAAAACAATTGTTTTTTTATTCGCTTGATGATTTCCATCGAGGTAATTCGTTGCCGATTTCCAATTCGTTAATTTCATCTTATCAGCCAAAGTAGAATCCTTCATGGCTTTATCGTACAACTTTTCGAAATCATTATAGCCACATGATTTGTAAACATTCTCGAGCGTAAAAATGAGCACTGGTTCAATCTTAGGAATATCTAAATAGCCTGGCACGACTAAATTCAAGTTGAATTTATTTTTATCTTTTTCATATCCATTCATAAAAATGGTGGTAGGATACATCAAACTCCCGTTGAGTAATTTAACAGCTAATTCGTGTGGTGCTTTTTTCTCAGGACCGGTGGGTTTGTAAATCTGACCTAGAAACTCGATCGTATCTTTACTCTCGGCATCGAAGCTTACTGGATAAAAATTCTGATTGACATAACCTGCGAGACCTTCATTAGCATAAGTAGTCTTCA
>JBJTMY010000226.1:0-2576 GCA_046073825.1 Bacteroidota bacterium | reverse complement strand
CGCGCATTTAAAGTTATCGTTGGAAATGTAAAGTATTGTAAAAACATTTTTATCTAAAACTATCTTCAAACAAAAAGTCCCGAGAAATTTCTCGGGACTTTTCTATTTTAACAAAAGAATTTTAATGACTCACCTCTACCCTTCTCTGCTCTACTCCGTTTTCAAAAACAAATTGAAGTTGATATACGCCATCTTGTAAACAAGAAAGGTCAATAATTTTTTCAGCTTTATAAGACAATACCAACTTGCCAAGCATATCAAAAACACTTACACCTTCATACATTTTATTACTTTCTATATAAACTAACCCGTTTGTAGGATTAGGATATAATGCAGAAATTGATTTAATGAAATTTTCATTTTGTCCAGTCCAAACGCTAGCAGATTGGTCGTAAACACATCTTACTGAATATCCTAGATATTTACTTGCGAAATTTTTACCAACGCTATTGTAATTATTTCCTAATAATCTGACAAAAGCTTCTGCAGGAGTGAAAGCTGTTGAACTCCACCAGAAACCACCAGTTCCCAAACCTGCATAAGTTGTATTTTGTCTTGAACCACCCAATAGGCCATGCCAACCATTAATATTTTGCAATGCACTACCCGCAAACCCACTTTGTTGACAGCTATTACAAGTAAGATTAGCATTAGGATCAATACTTAGAATTAAATCATTCCAATCCGATTCATTTGCAACATGCCAACCATTCGGACACAAGCCTGAAGGATCAACAATTGAATACCAATTATATAATTTTCCATAAACTAAAGAGTTAGCTGGAATATTATTATAATCAGCACAAGCACCAGTTAAAGTTAATTGCCAAGCCTGATTGCTTAATCCTGTTGGAATTGAAGATCCGTTTCTATAATGACTCGTTTTTAAATTATCCTGCATCCAAACTTTATTATTAATCACAATAGTTGGATAACTATTGCCATCAATATCAGATACAAAATTTTGAGCAATAACATTTATTGATAATAACATCAATAATAATAAAATTTTTGTTTTCATATTTTACTTTTTCAACCACATTGCCCCTTTGCAGCATACGTATAAAAAATTAGCGTGGGACATTTGCCGTAACTCGTAGCTGAGGGAGTAGAAGCCCTGGAACAGAGTAAAGCAACACCCACGCTATACGTGAGCGTTTTGCTTAACCCTCCTGTTCCAATGAAATTTCTACTTTTCAGCTACAGGATATAGCAAACGCTAATTATATTTTATCAATTTTTATTTAATCGATAGTCTTTATTTTGATAATCAAAATTAGAAATTATTTTAACAACACACAACGTTCCACTCACTTTTTATAACTTGATGTTGTTATTGAAATTGATTATCAGCGGTAATTCAAATAAACTTCAGTTGTAAAATAGGTATTTAGATTACTCGGGGCTTATCCAAATGATTAATTAATATTCATAAAATCGGGGGTAAACACGGTGATTCAAAACTAATTAAATCACTGGCAGGCGCGACAGAATGAATATTCATTTTACAACAAAAAAGCCTCCGTTCTCTATGATTGATAAAAACTACCTACAATCGATATTAAATAATAAGGAACCGCCTTGCTATTACATTAACCCATTGGCACATTAGCAAAATAACCTCTGCGAAGCAGATTAGCATCCGTGGGATTGCTAAACGCTTCTGCATATTCAATGGCCTCCTAGCGGAGAATATTAACTATAAATCCTTACTTTTGCCCCACAAAAATCAATACAATGAAAGAAGTTTATATCGTATCCGCAATGCGTACACCAATGGGAAGTTTTGGTGGCTCCCTGGCATCCTTTACTGCTACTCAACTTGGTGCAATCGCCATAAAAGCCGCTATCGAAAAAGCAGGCATCTCCCCTTCTGAAGTGAATGAAGTTTATATGGGTAACGTTCTGCAAGCTAACGTAGGTCAAGCACCCGCAACGCAAGCTGCAACATGGGCAGGAATTCCTAATAACGTTCCTAGCACTACCGTAAATAAAGTGTGTGCATCAGGAATGAAAGCCATCATGCTTGGCGCTCAAAGTATCATGCTTGGAGAAAATGATGTAGTTGTTGCCGGCGGAATGGAAAGTATGAGTCGCGTACCCTTCTACTCAGAAAATATGCGTTGGGGAAATAAATATGGTAATGTTACTATGGTTGACGGACTTGCAAAAGATGGATTGACCGATGTGTATCATAACTACCCTATGGGTAACGCTGCCGAACTTTGTGCGAAGGAATGTAATATCTCACGCGAAGAACAAGATGCGTATGCGATTGAATCATATAAACGTTCAGCTGTTGCATGGGCTGCTGGTAAATACAACGACGAAATTGCGCCAGTAGAAATTAAAGGCCGTAAGGGTGATACCATCTTATTTAATGAAGATGAGGAATACAAAAATGTGAGCTTCGATAAAATCCCAGGCTTACGCCCTGTGTTCGCCAAAGACGGATCAGTAACTGCTGCCAATGCTTCTACTATGAATGACGGTGCTGCAGCAGTAGTATTGATGAGCAAAGAAAAGGCAGAAAAGCTTGGACTAAAGCCAATAGCAATCATTCGCGGATATGCTGA
>JBJTMY010000225.1:0-3948 GCA_046073825.1 Bacteroidota bacterium | reverse complement strand
TACGCTCTATACGGACATAACTCCAATCATTCAGGAGCTAGTAAAGAAATATAATTATCGATATAATATCAGTACAATGCCTAAAGCCATTGCTTCTCACTTTTTATATTTGAAAAAAATGGGTGTGCCTTATCAAGAATTTTCAGTGACCTAGTTTTTAATTTTACCTTTTATTTAAATCTAGTTTAGATTTGTAATTTCCTGTTTACATCAGACTAAATAAGACTATAATATTAACTTCGTTATTCAATTCGCTTATTTATGAAAACAATTTTAAAACTGGAAGCACTTGGCTTGTTTATATTATTCGCATTAATTTATTTTAAAATGTATGTGGGTACTTGGTCATTCTTCTTGTGCTTGTTCTTTATACCCGACGTATCATTTTTATTGTACTTGATTTCAAAAAAGCTTGGGGCAATCGCTTATAATGTTTTTCATCATCAAGGATTTTTAGTTGGATTGTTTTTGTTAGGATTTTTTCTCAACGATAATAACCTTATAAAAGTAAGTCTGATTTTTCTTGCTCATTCAGCATTCGATCGTGTTGCTGGCTACGGACTCAAATATTTCGATAGCTTTGATCATACACACTTAGGCTGGATTGGTAAGAGTAAACACTTGAATGAAAAATAATTGCTTGTGAAGTTTATACTTTGAGACTTTCTGATGAGTATCAAAATAATTTTATTTTTGTACATCTTAATTATATTCCCTTAAACTTCTTGAACACCTATGAAAAAGCTCGTCTTCGTATTAATGTTATTGTTCCCAATCATTGCTTCCGCACAGCAAAAGAAAGATTTAACACTCTCTCGTTTGCAATGGGGTGGCACCATCGAAGAGTATAGAAAACTACACCCTAACTGTTGTTACTTTTATAACTCTTCTGATGATTACTATAATAACAACCCGATAAAAGAGATGGAGTTGGTTCCAAAGAGTGAACGATTTTTACTCGGTAGCTGGAGTATTGAGGTGATTAAAAACGGACAAACAGAGAAAGTAAAAGTAAATACTTTGAAAGATAAGTGGATGTCGGATGAGTATGGAAACTTAGTTCGTTTTTATGATAACGATTGGTATGTAGTTTTAGTGAATGGACCTCTTTGTTATTATGTGCAATATCAAAATGGATTTGGTAATGTGGATGAAAATAAAAACTATACGCTTTGGTCTTCATTCGATGGAAAGTTCCTCGATTATTATTCGTTTACACTTAATGGGAAAGTAGAAAAAATGGATAATAAATTTTTCAATGGCTATCTCGAAAAAAATGCAATGAAGGATGCGTATGACGATGATAAAGTGATTCGCGAGAAACACGATAGCTCAATGAGCTACACCTTAAAATGGGTAAACAAACGAATTCGTTATACTATTTTGATGAATGAGAAAAAAGGGTAACACAAATTAATCTTTATAATTCTAATTAATGGCTGACTTCTTTTTTGGAGGTTAGCCATTCTTGTTTTTTCGAGTAATCAAATAATTACTCCCTGAATAAATAAAACAGTATTTTAGCGAATAATTTCCCTAGACACCTTATGCAAGTCAATTTGAAATACTGTTATAAACAGCCGATTTATATTTTAGTCTTTACTTTTTGTTTAATTACCAATCTTACTCATGCACAACAATTCAATTGGGCCAAGCAAGTTGGACAAATTAGTTTCGACGAGGGTTATACCATTGCGCTCGATAATGACAATTGTGTTTATACAGCAGGTTACTTTAGTACTACAGTAGATTTTGATCCAGGTGCTGGTATCTATAATTTGTATCCAACTAATCAAGGAGGTAATGAAGCGTATGTTTTAAAGTTAGATTCTGCCGGTAATTTTAAAATGGCTTTTAGTTTTGGTGGCTATGGTAATGATGAAGTAAGAAGTATAAAAGTTGATCAGTCGAAAAATATTTACGTAACCGGTACTTATCAGGATACTGCTGATTTTGATCCTTCTTTATCAACTTATAATTTAACACCTTCTGGTAACGAAAGTGTTTTTGTTGCGAAATATGATTCGACCGGTGCGTTACTATGGGCGAAGTCAATTGCAGCTTCTTATCATGTATATGCAAGCGCTATGGATATCGATCAGGCAGGTAGTGTGTATGTAACAGGAAATTTTTTAGATACTGTCGATTTTGATCCAGGCCCTAATATATATCAGCTTACAACAAATAGTATGTATGATGCTTATGTTTTGAAGCTAAACACGAATGGTGATTTTTGCTGGGCCTATGATATTGGCCAAACAACATTAGATTTAGGATACGATATTGAAGCAGATAATTTTGGTGCTGTTTATACAGTAGGTACTTTTCGTAATTCAGTAGATTTTAATCCCGGTGCAGGAAATTATATATTAACCTCTGCTGGAAGCGATGATGTATTTATTTTGAAATTAGATACTGCTGGTAGTTTCATTTGGGCAAAAGCATTTGGAGGTCCTTCAACAGATTATGGACGAGGAATTAGCGTTGATGATAATGGAAATATTATTACCACAGGTTCGTTTTTATCGACCGCCGATTTTAATCCGGGCCCTGGCGTATTTAATATCACTCAATCTGGTAATGCAGGCGAGGATATTTTTATTTCTAAACTTGATTCAGCAGGAAATTTTATATGGGCTAAACAATTTGGAGGTGTAGGAGCAGGCTTTGGTGCAGGAATAGCTACAGATTTAGTAGGGAATGTTTATGCAACCGGACATTTTGATGGAGTTACAGATTTTAATTGCGGCGCAGGAGTTTTAAATTTTACGCAAATAGGACTTAGTGGTGCCGATATATATATTGTAAAATTAGATGCACAAGGAAATTTTTTATGGGCAAAGCAAGTGGGTGGTACGACCTACGATTACGGTTATGAAATAGCACCCGATGCCTTTGGCAACGTTTATTACACGGGTTTTTTTGAAGGCACTGTCGACTTTAACCCAAATACTGGAATTTATAATTTAATTTCAGGAGGGGCGCACGACATCTTCGTATCGAAACTAGGAGGAACGCTAACAGCCAATCATGAAATAGCAGTTAAGAATACTATCAGTGCCTATCCTAATCCTGTTTCTGATATTCTTTCTATTAACATTGCTTCTATTGACAATGCAGATTGTTATTTTAGCTTAGTTGATACCCAAGGTCAATTAGTGTATCAATCTTTCAATAAGGATACAAATGTAACATCAATTGATGTTAAAAATATTCCTGAAGGATTGTATATACTATCAATAGCAAGTACAAAGTGGAGAAGTAATTTAAAACTAGCTATTTTTCATTAGTATTAATTGAATTCAATAAATTCAATTAATACTTCAAAAAAAATCAAAAGAAATTCTCATTTAACCCCCTTTTTCACCTATTCAGATGGATTAGCTTGTTAAAAGAAATAGTTGGCCTTTTATTTACAGAGTGATAGAAACAAAAATATTTCTTATTTAATTAAGTACTTTTACAATACAAGTATGGAATCAATAGTTGCAATTTTTAGAAAAGTAAAAAAGTTTTTTTCATTCAACTATGAAAGTAATCGTGCAGCAGTTACTTTCTATCGTTTGTCTAATGCTAACAATAGAAAAGTAAGCAAGGCTTAGTATTTACGATTTCTTCACATACTTCGTCAAGATAACAATCTGTTGCCCATCAATTTTTCCTTCTATTTGTTCTGTGTTATCGTGAACGAGTTTTATATTTCTAACTGCCGTACCAATCTTCGCTTGTACCGATGATCCTTTTACATCTAACGATTTAATCAACGTTACAGAATCGCCTGCTAACAAAATTGCTCCGTTACAATCGCGGTGCATATCATTACCATCACTTTCTAAATGATCATTCGTTGCTTGTGCCCATTGCAGTAAGTCTTCATCTAAATACATCATGTCGATGGCATCAGCTGCCCATGTTTCGTTTTTCAAACGATTCAACATACGCCAAGCT
>JBJTMY010000224.1:0-6772 GCA_046073825.1 Bacteroidota bacterium | reverse complement strand
CCAATCAGCAACTGCATCCGAACCATCTAACATTGCTTCTGTCTCACGGTTAGGGCTAGCCACAGACCCTGTATCTAAGTGATCACGACCAATTACAATTGGTGCTTTTACTTTACCTGTTTTTACTAATTCATTAAATAATAATCCAGCTTTCTCTCTGTCGCCTTGTCCTATCCAACAGATACGAGCTGGTAATCCTTGAAATGCAATACGCTCCTGCGCCATTTTTATCCAACGGTGCAAGCCCACATTATCAGGAAATAAATTGAGGATAGCCTCATCCGTTACACGAATATCTTCTGGGTCGCCAGATAAAGCAGCCCAACGGAATGGACCTTTTCCTTCGCAAAATAAAGGACGAATATATGCCGGAACGAACCCAGGGAAATCAAAGGCGTTTTTAATTCCACGCTCTTGTGCACGTGCTCTTAAATTATTTCCATAATCAAAAGTAATTGCACCCATGGCTTGCAAATCTAACATCAACTGAACATGTTCCGCCATTGCATCGTAACTCATATCTACTAAATGCTTCGGGTCTTTCTCCCGCAAAACATTCGCTTCTTCATTCGATAAGCCTTCCGGCAAATAACCCACTAATGGATCATGCGCGGATGTCTGATCTGTTAACACATCAGGAACGATACCTCGCTCTTTCAAACGACGTAATAATTTTACAGCAGTACAAATAACACCAATCGATTTATTCTCACCATTCGCTTTAAACTCTAAAGCTAAATCAATGGCCTTATCAATATCATGTTCAATTACGTCTAAATAACGTGTTTCAATACGCTTTTGTGCTCGCCACTCTTCCACTTCAGCAGCCAAACAAACACCTTCTGCCATGGTAATCGCTAAGGGTTGAGCGCCGCCCATACCACCTAAACCAGCAGTTACGCACAAACGACCTTTTAATGAACCACCAAAATGTTTTTCAGCCACCGCATTAAAAGTTTCATACGTTCCTTGCACAATACCTTGCGAGCCAATATAGATCCACGAGCCGGCAGTCATCTGACCATACATCATCAAACCTTTCTTTTCTAACTCATCAAAATGTTCCCAGGTTGCCCACTTCGGTACCAACTGCGAATTACTAATGATAACACGCGGCGCATCCTTGTGTGATGGAAGAATGGCAACTGGCTTTCCGCTCTGAACAACCAGCGTTTCATCATCATTCAAATCTTTAAGGGCTTTCACAATTAAGTTAAACGACTCAACATTACGAGCAGCTTTTCCTCGGCCTCCATAGACAATTAAATCCTCTGGTCGTTCAGCTACGTCTGGGTCGAGGTTATTATGCAACATGCGCAAAGCAGCTTCCTGTATCCATCCTTTACAATTCAAAGTGGTGCCTGTTGGCGTTTTCGTTTTCGTTAAATCGAGTTTCTCTTGATTAGTCGATGTTATCATAGTTTATTCATTTCTTTTGGGCGTTTCCCAGAAGTAGCGCCTTGCTGCGCAAGCCACACTTCAGGGCCGGGCTATTCACTTTTATCTTTTTTGCGAGCAAAAAAGGATAACCGTTCCTATCCCTAACGCAAATCGTTAATTATTGTTTTTACCTAATGGCTTATCTTCTTTTTTCTGCTTTTTATTCTTGTAATCCCAAGGGCAATGCTTGCATCCACTCTGGCAACAATGACCTCTTTTCAAATGGTATTTCTCTGTAAAAACGATAAACCCTTCTGGCGAAAGGTAATAATCTTCCTTATCAAATTTATCAGTAAATCCCATTGCGCAAAGTTACTGAATAGGTGGCAGATTTTAAAAGAGAAAATTGTTATCGTTTAGCCACCAGCGAATACACCATTGGTACAAAATTTTGCAAATCGTTAATTCTGTATTTGCCCGTCTCCACTTCTGTCAGATAGGAAAGACAATTATAAGGCGAGAAATCATACTCTTGCAGGTCGCTGATGAAAAAGCCTTGCTTTGTCATTGCGGTTACAACTTCGCCTATCGAGTGGTTCCAGGTGATCGTAGTAAAAGGTTCCCCACTTTCTCGCGAGGCATACGAGCCTGACTCCGTTTCTACAATAGCCTCTTGCTGAAAATAGGAATAGGTGATTTTAGTAAAGTCGTTGTCGTACATCCAAATCAACGGATGAAACTCTACAAAAACAAATTGGCCATCCGGCTTTAAATATTGATTGATGATAGCTGCCCATTTGTCGAGGTCGGGTAACCAACCAATGGTACCATAAGAGGTAAAAACGATATCAAATTGTTCGTTATGTAAATGTTGGGGAAGGCTGTATAAATCGCAACAAATGAAGTTAGCAGATAAGCCTAATTGTTCATTTAAAGCTTTTGCTTTTTCAATAGCGGCTTCTGAAAAATCGACACCTGTAACGGATGCGCCTAACCGCTGTAAAGAAAGCGTATCTTGACCGAAATGACATTGAAGGTGGAGGATTTTCTTACCTTGTATATCACCTAGTAGATTAAGTTCAATTTCATTCAATGAATTTTTTCCGTTGATGAAAGCAGGGGTATTATAAAAATCCGAATGGTAATGAATTTCCGTTTTTTCGTTCCAGGATTTTTTGTTTAATTCGATATAATTTTTTATATTCATACGAGCGAGAATCAAAGGGGGCCACCACTCCTCCGCCCCATACGCAAAATTAGCATTTAAAAAACAATTATTCGGTTAATAAGCATTTACAAACGTTTAATTGAATAATATGAAAATAAACTGAGGACAATTTTTCTTTTTTTTTAGTTATGAATGAGAATGATGTCCGCCTTAAAGTTATTTAGGAAATAAGATGCTGTAGAAAGTAGCGATTAGAAATAAGCGATTTTTGCCTACACTGAACGGAGCCTAGGTAAGATTTTTTTTGTGGTACTTGAGGTGACTCGAAGGCCATAAAAATGAGTTAAATAATAAATAGCCTTAGCGCCCGTTTCGATTTTTTACAATTTTACAGCATCGGGTTTAAACCCGATGCTGTAATGGATGAATAACAATAAATAATTTATTAATTGCAATGATTCTAACAGGTGCGGGTTTGCGTGAAGTGTGCTGTGCGCTACGACAGGCCCGCACCTGTTAGAATAAAGAATAAAAAATAATATTCCATTATTATCCCTTATTTTTACAACCCTAATGCTCCCACATCCGCAACATATACCCATTCAAAAAGTAATCTTCCCAGATTCGGAAAACAGCAATGTTTCCGTTCTACGACTTGATACTATTGATACTTTTTTAGGAGGGAATAAATATTTCAAGTTGTTGTTTAACATCGATGAAATAAAAAAAGATATTCATCAAACCATAATCACATTTGGTGGAGCATACTCAAATCATTTAGCTGCATTCGCAACGCTAAAAAAACAATTTCCCGATAAACGTTTCATAGCAATTGTTAGGGGTGATGAATCGATGATTGATAATAGCAATACACTTCAACGACTTCAAAATTTAAATATTGAAATTCAGTTTGTACATGCTGGCCTTTATCGTGATCTATGTAATAATATCAATCACGAATATTTTCAATCTTATACTAAACATTTGATTCTTCCCGAAGGAGGGTCGAATGATTTAGCTGTAAAGGGTTGTCAGACAATTACTGATTTTATACCATCAGATTTTAATCAATTAGTATTGCCAATTGCAACAGGTGCAACTATGGCTGGAATTATTCAAGGAAAAAAAATGCATCAATTTGTACATGGAATAGCGGTGTTAAAGGGAAAGGATTTTTTAGAAAAAGAGATTGAAGCCTTTTTATCAAACGATGAAAAAGAAAATCAAATAGAATATAAAATTCACGATGGTTTTCATCATGGGGGCTATGCTAAAACAACCAAAGAATTATTGGAATTCGTAAAGAGTTTTAACAACATAAACGATTTTGAAATAGAACCTATTTATACGGGTAAAATGTTTTATGCCTTGAGCAAATGGCAATCATCTGAAATGTTTGCTTCTACGGATGCTATTTTAACAATGCATACTGGCGGATTGCAGTACTTGTCTTCCCATTAACAATACAATGTTCATTAACACGTTTTATGGCAGCAGAACCACTTTTATTCTGTTGTAAATTTGAAGCATGAAAAAGATTGCCCTTCTGATATTTCTATTAGGATTATTCATTAAACCATTGGTCGCTCAAGACGAACCTCGTTTGACGGCAGAACAATATATTTCGCAGTTTAAAGAAGCAGCTATCTCTGATATGAAGAAGACAGGTGTGCCGGCATCAATTACCATGGCGCAAGGAATGTTTGAATCAGATTATGGAAATAGTCCCCTTGCTAAGGTGGCAAAAAATCATTTCGGTGTGAAGTGTCATAAAGAATGGTCGGGCGATACTTACTACATGGATGATGATGCACCTAATGAGTGTTTTCGAAAATATAATTCAGTAGAGGAGTCGTATGATGATCATAGTAGTTTTTTACGTACTCGTGATCGATATAAGTTTTTATTTGATTTGTCAATTGAAGATTATAAAGCATGGGCAAATGGATTAAAGCAAGCTGGTTATGCAACTAATCCCGCCTATGCCGATAAATTAATTGAAATTATTGAGCGATATAATTTACAATCACTTGATCAAGGTGGGTCGCCTCAGCCTGTTGCAGATGTCAGAGAGGAAAAAAGGAAAGAGAAAGAAAAGGAAAAAAAGAAGGATGTTGTTAATGAAGATAATATCCCAACCAAGGTTAAAATTATACCTCGTGTTAAAATTTTAAATGGATTGGCAACTATTAACGATATTCCATTTGTTTATGTAGAAAAGTCGGATTCGTATTTGAAAATTGCTAAGCAATATAATCTGGAATTATGGCAAATTTTAGAGTATAATGAAGCAGAGAAAAATGATATTTTACATGTGGGAGATATCGTGTTTTTAAAACCTAAAAAGGGTAGAGCAGAGGTAGAAACATATACGGTTAATGAAGGTGTTTCAATGCGTGATGTTGCTCAGGCTTATGGAGTTCGTCAGAAGAAATTGTATCAGATGAATAATATCATTCCTGGCACTCCGTTAACAGTAGGACAAGAATTAAAAATGCGTAAAGTAGTTATCTGCGGAATTGTGTTTTAATCACCAATTCGTTTTTTCTTTCAGCTTCGCACAATAGTCTTTTATTTCATTGCGTGTTTTTTCAAATGCCTGATGAATTTCATCTTCCGTTCCATTTGTTTTTGATGGATCAGTAAATGAATGATGAATGCGCAGTGCATTGCCAGGTATATACGGACAATTTTCTGCTGCATGATCGCAAACAGTCAGTATTACATCAAACGGAATTTCTAAATACTCATTCACATTGTTCGATGTATGATGCGAAATATCAATACCATCTTCTTTCATGATAGCAATGGCTCTCGGATTTACTCCATGCGTTTCAATTCCAGCACTGAAAATATTTGCTTCATAACTATAAAAATGGTGCAGGTAGCCATGTGCCATTTGACTACGACAACTATTGCCTGTACATAAAACAAGAATATTCTTTTTCATACCAATAGCCATAATAAATTAATGATGGTAAATCGTGGGTCGAAGCCAAATGCAAAATTCAATGCAATTATTCCAGCTATAATGATTATTGGTTTTTTGTATTTCTTTACTAATTCCATAGTTGTTTAGCAGCAACCACTGCCAGGTTTACAAGTTGTTGTAGTTAATTCTGATAATTGAACTTTTTGTTTTACATCAGGTATCCCACATTGGTCGGGCGCGAGACAAGCAGTTTGTTTATTGCATAACATAAATTTTCCGTTAGCAAACGATACATCATAACGTCCAATAGTACCTTCTTGATACTCCATTTCTATTGGTAAATCTTCTTGATCCCATAGGTTGGCTCCTTGTAAAATGATGGAAGCTAATTTTTGTGGCGACAAACGATGGTTTAAGTCATCAGCAACCCATAATTGCATGGAGATACATTTATTTTCTCGTACGGTTCCTCCGCAATCGATGTAATTTTTAGTTGTTTGTCCTACTTCCGTAACATGAAAATGAGCGGGGATAGGCTGGCCTTTTTCATTGGTAATTACCAACTTTTCTAATCCAGATAATGCATAAAGAAATTCAGATATTTTCATAAAAAATGTTTTAGCAACAAGTGATATTTTTTGATTTTATTTTATTGGAAGCATCAGAAAAGTAACCTTCTATTTTAGATAGTACTTTTTCATCAAGGCAATAACAGATAGCATTTCCTTCTATACTTCCTTTGATGATTCCAGCATTTTTAAGTTCTCTTAGATGTTGTGAAACGGTAGGTTGTGATAGAGGAAGATGATTAACTAAATCGTTGCAGATGCATTCTTCTTTCTTAAGTAAATACTCGATAATAGCAATACGCGCAGGATGGGCAATTGCTTTTAGTAAAGTCGCCATCTGATTTTGCTTTACTGTATAGTGTTCTGATTTTGTAAGTCCCATATTATTTTAATATTGCAATATTACGATATAGTTTGTAATTAAAAAAGGGACCGAAGTCCCTTTTTGTTTTGTGATTATTAAAACTTCATTACTTTTTTGCTTATCATATCGCCTCCTTTTGTAACAGTAACAATATAAGAGCCTTTTGCTAATTCGTTTCCAGCAACAGTAATTTGATTAACACCATCTACTGTTTGATATTCCTGTGTAGAAATCATTCTGCCGCTTAAATCATATAATGAAACAACAGTAGTTTCTATTTGGTCATTTACAAAGCTTACATTTAATTCTTCGTTAAACGGATTTGGCCATACATTTACAAAGTTGTTGTTTTCTTCATC
>JBJTMY010000223.1:0-2757 GCA_046073825.1 Bacteroidota bacterium | reverse complement strand
ATACTGTTACGGCTACAAATAGTGGTTGTACTTCAGCCAGTTCCGCTTCGTTTAATAATTTAGCAATGTTGGCAGCTATTAATTTTCCAACCCCATCACCATTACAAAATTGTGATCCGAACAATGACGGGTTTACTACATTTAACCTGACGCAGGTAATTAATAGTATTACTGGCGGAAATCCTAACTATACAGTTACTTTCCATGAAACATTTGATGATGCTACCATTGGAGGTACTTCAATTCCGATACCAACGAGCTATGATAATATCAATCCATGGACACAGACAATTTATGTCAGAGTAACTTCTAATGTTTCTTCATGTTTCCAGATTCTTAATCTTCAATTAGTAATAAATCCAACCCCGGTCGCTACTGTTCCTGCTGATTATGCCTTGTGTGATTATACGGGATTAGTAGGTTATGAGACTTTTAATTTAACGAGTGTTATTCCTCAGGTGTTGGGTTCACTTGATCCTTTGCATTATACGGTTAGTTTCTACACGAGTCAGACGTTAGCGGAATCGGGTACGGGAAGTATAGTTAATCCTGCGAATTACACCAACACCACGATTAATGCACAAACGATTTATATCCGAGTTGAAAACACTACCACAGGCTGTTATGATATTGTAATGCTTCATTTAATAGTGAATCCGTTGCCAAATGCTACCCAGCCCAATTATCCTCAGTATTCGCTTTGTGATACGACCGGATTGGTAGGCTATGAGACCTTTGATTTGGCATCGAGAGTAAATGCGATATTATTGGGTCAGACGGGTATGGATGTTTGGTTTTATCCGAGTTTGTTGGATGCACAAAACGACAGCAACAGGATTACGAATTTGAATTATATGAACATACATATTTATGTTCAGACGTTAGGAATCCGTATAACGAATCACGCTACGGGTTGTTATGTTATCTCTACAATGGATATCAGAGTGGAGCCATTACCAACACCAATTCCTCCAACATCTTCTTATACGGTTTGTGATGATAATCAGGATGGATTTAGCTGCAACTTTAACTTATCGAGTTTAGAGACCGATATGTTAGGAGGAGCTTCAGGTTCGGCTAATTATACGCTTAGTTTTTATGAAACGTTAACAGATGCTCAGACTGGAAATACAGTTACGGTTATCGACGCAACACAACCATATTGTAATATTCATCCTTTTGTACAGACGCTTTATGTGAGGGCAGAGGATAATGTAACTCATTGTTATAGTATTCTTCCAATAGAGTTAGATGTAAACCCAAGCCCTGTAGCCCCGGTTAATCTGAATCCAATTGCGATGTGCGATACGGACAACAATCCGCAAAGCGGAAGTACATTGGTAGATTTAACCCAACAAACGGCAGCTGTTTTAGCGCAACAAACCGGTTTGGCATCAAATTATACGGTTACGTATTACAACTCTCAAGGAGCAGCTCAGGGAGGCAGCGCACCGATTATTCCGGCTACGGGTTATTTTGGAAGTAATTTAGAAACGATCTGGGTCCGAGTAGAAGATAAGACAACACATTGTTATAATATTGGCTCATTCCAACTTCAAATTAACACTCCGTTGTTACTGACTACCCCGACCCCATTAAGTCTATGTGATGTTGATGATCATCCAAACGATCAATTCCATGTGTTTGATTTAACGGTAAAAGATAGTGAGATTAATATGGGAACGGGTTATCAGGTAACATATTATCCGAGTTTAGCAGCCGCTCAGGCAGGAGGTGTAAGTACGATAACCACACCAACGGCTTATCAGAATGACCCGTTGCATCCGGCGGTACAAACCTGTGGTGCAGTGGTTACTACCCCAGCAGGATGTAAAAGTATCACAACTTTGGATATTCGGGTACTTCCAATCCCGACACCAAATACCAACCCAACACCACTGGCTCCGAAATGTGATGATCACAATCCTGGGGATATGCTGGAAGTATTCGACTTAACGGTTAATGCGAATTATATAGCCAATGGCGATCCGAATGTAACGCTTCATTATTTTGCCACTCAGGCGGATGCGGCAGGTAATATACATGAGCTGATTCCGGCTACAACTGCACTGGTAGGTACTAATGTTTGGATAAGAGTAGAGAATAACCGGGTAGATTATCAAAATCATAACTGTTATGTTTTGGTAGAACAACCTTTAACCGTAAATCCTTTACCAACGATAGTTCAGCCTTTAGCTCCCTACAGAGCCTGTGATAACAATGCAGACGGCCTGACTTTATTTGATTTAACAAAACCGGAGTTGGCACAGGCCATACTAGGCACTTTAACAACTCACCAACAACCGTCAGATTATACCATTAGTTATTATCTAACGGCTGCAGGAGCCAATCCGGCCACCAATACAGGTGAGGCAGCATTGGGCAGTAGTTATACCAATACAACCCCAAATGCACAAGATATTTACATCAGAGTAGTGAGCAATATTACGAGTTGTACCAATACAGGAGTATTACCATTGGCAGTGGAGCCTTATGCTACGGCTACGGGACCACAGACGTTTCATCAGTGTGATAGTTATGGAGATCCGCATGACGGGGTGGAGCTTATTGATTTAACGACTTATGCCTCTGCGATATTAAACGGTCAAAGCCCTGCAGTTTTCTTAGTAAGTTACTATACGAGTTTAGCAGCTGCTCAGGCAGGAACAGGCGCTCTGACATTAGCTCAGGCACAGGCCTATCAGACGAATCCTGATACGGATACAATATGGGTTAAGGTCGAGAACAGCAGTAATT
>JBJTMY010000222.1:0-21133 GCA_046073825.1 Bacteroidota bacterium | reverse complement strand
TTAACAACTTCCGCATTTTCTTTACTACGCTCTGCCATCTTCATCCCTGCAATAGCATGTGGAAGTTCTGTATCTTCTTCGGCAACTTTACCTATATCATGTAATAAACCTGCGCGTTTCGCTAACTTCACATTCAAGCCCAACTCAGCAGCCATTAATGCACAAAGGTTGGCTACTTCACGCGAATGTTGTAATAAATTTTGTCCGTAGGAAGAACGATATTTCATTCTACCTACCATTCGAATTAACTCAGGGGCTAATCCGTGAATACCTAAATCGATGGCTGTACGCTTACCAATTTCAATAATTTCTTCATCTAACTGACGACGAACTTTCGTAACTACTTCTTCAATACGAGCAGGGTGGATACGTCCGTCGGAAACTAATTGATGTAACGCCAATCGAGCCAACTCTCTTCTTACCGGATCAAAGCCTGAAAGGATGATTGCTTCAGGAGTATCATCCACAATAATCTCAATTCCCGTTGCTGCTTCTAATGCACGTATATTTCGTCCCTCACGACCAATTACACGTCCTTTTACTTCATCATTATCGATATGAAAAACAGTCACTGCATTTTCAATAGCATGCTCTGTTGCTACACGCTGAATTGTTTGAATTACGATGCGCTTCGCTTCTTTGTTTGCTGTTAGTTTTGCTTCGTCGATGGTGTCTTTAATAAACGACATCGCTTCTGTTTTCGCTTCTGCTTTTAACGCTTCTACTAATTGTGCTTTTGCATCTTCTGCTGAAAGGCCCGCAATTTTTTCTAATGCATGAACCTGCTTCTGATGTGCTTTTTCTAATTCTTCTTTACGACGATTGATTACTTCTAATTGCCCGTTCAAATTTGTTTGAATGGTATCAATCTCCGTTTGTTTACGCTTGTTTTGCTCTATTTGCTGATTTAAGGAAGTCTCCTTTTGTTTCACTCTGTTTTCTGCCGCTAGAATCGCTTTATCTTTTTCTGTGATGTGCTTTTCGTGCTCTGTTTTCATTTGATAAAAGCGATCCTTAGCTTCCATCGTTTTGTCTTTCAGGTATAATTCACCTTTTGCTTCAGCCTCTTTAATAATTGCTTTTGCTTTTTCTTCGGCAGCTTCAACAATACCGTTGTTATTTTTTCTTGTTACAATGAAGGTTAATACTCCGCCTACCGCCAGTCCCGCTAGTCCTAATATGATAGAAATTGTTTCCATAATTTAATTTTTGTTTGTTATATAGTGATTTGTCTTACGACAATAATTGCTTTTCACGAAGCTCCGCATCCACCCTGGGAGAATTAAAACCCATAAGATAGGGTCGGAGTACACCCCGCTGATTCATGCTTTCTTTTCAGACATGCAATCGGCAACGCAAAATGCCTCCTAAGAGTTAGAATGTTGATTTTAATCTGCAACCAAGATGGTATGCGGATCTTCTTAATATTTTTTCCCTTTTCGGGGGATGATCAAAGAACGAAGAACTATTGATTATCCGGACCGAAAGCATTAACCATTTCAGAAAGCTTCGACAACTCTGTAATTATCTCTCGCTCTTTCTTATCTCTGTTACTGGAGGCTGTGATAATATCAGCTGCCTGTTGTAACGCACACATTGCTAAAATATCCTGAGGCTCCTTTAAATTAAAAGAAGTTTGGTAGTTTTTAAGTTGTTCAGCCACTTTTTTGGCGGCCGCCTGTAAAACTTCTACCTGTTCCTCTTTTACTTTGAGAGGGTAGGACTTATTGGCAATTTGTATCTGTATAGAGACGGTTTTGCTCACCTTTTAATCTTTGTTCAACAACGACAAACAACGATCTATTTCGCGTAAGTAATTGTTAATTTGAATTTTAAGCTCTCGGGTTTCCGTTTTCTCGGGCACCGCTAAAGCCTGTGCTAATTTAATTGTTTTTAACTGTTCTTTTAGGGCCTCACACTCGTTAATTGCAACTTCTTTTTCAACTTGCAACTGTTGATTTTGTTGGACCACTTTAGAATGTTCCTTCTGCAACTTTTGATGCACTTCGGCGGCAAATTTTATTTGCGCTTTTAGCTTTTGAAGTTGATCCATTACAGAATTCATAATTCAGTGATTTTGAACAAGGAAACAAATGTAATTGAATATATGATTTTAACCAAAAAAATCATTTTATTTATCAATTTTGTGTTTATTATTCTACCTTCATTCTTATGATGCACGTGAACAAATGGACCAAGTATGGCTGTATGATACTTTGTTTTTTAACAATTCAAAAGGGATTTTCACAAGTCTCTGCACCTCATTTTATAGCTCCTGTTACTATTCCAATTTCTTTGGCAGGTAATTTTTGTGAAATCAGAGCGAATCATTTTCATTCTGGTGTAGATATTCGAACAAACGGAAAGGAGGGCTTACCTGTGCTAGCCATTGGCAATGGATATATTTCCCGAATTAAAATAAGTCCAACTGGCTTTGGTCGTGCAATATACATCAATCATCCTGAAGGCTATACTTCGGTGTATGCGCATTTAAATTCTTTTACTTCTTTCATTGCAGCTTATGTCGATTCAATTCAAAGAGCTAACGAATCGTACGATATGGAAATTTTTCCTGATGCCAAACTCTTTCAAGTTGTGCAAGGGGACACAATTGCTTTAAGTGGCAATTCAGGTTCTAGCGCGTCGCCTCATTTGCATTTTGAAATAAGAGATTTAAAATCGGAAGAGCCTTTAAATCCTTTGACCTTTTTAAATTATAAGGATAGCATTGCGCCAACAATAAAAAGTGTGAGAGCTGTTCGATTTATAAATGAGCGAGAATATATCGTGCTTGATTCTTTAAAAACACATCACCTAGGCGATAGCATCATTAACTACTTGGCCGCTGGAAAATATTATTTCGAAATTCAAGGAACCGATAATAGTAATGATTCTTATGGAAATTATTATTCAATTAAAGTAATTACTCTCTCGGGAGATACTTTATTTTCTTCTAGTTATGATCGATTTAATTTTGATGAAACTAAAATGGTCAATACTGCCATTAACTATGAGTCATTGATCAATTCAAAAGAGGAATGGATTCGATTATACAAACTTCCCAATAATACCGCCTCCTTGTTTAAAAATAGCAAATCACATTTTTTAAATCTAAGCAGTGAATTGCAATCGATTCTAATTACAGTGAGCGACTTTAATGGCAACTCTACTACTGATACGATTCAGTTGATTGGCTCTCTTAAATCGGATGTTACGACGCCACAGCAAGATATCATTTGTCGATATTACGATGAAAGTTTTTCATTTCCTTTTAAATACGGATTTGTGAATGTACCCAAAAACGGCATAGACCATTCTTATTGTTATCCAATCACGGATTACGATACGATCCCTGATTCTACTACCTTTTTAATTGGAGACCCTACAGTGGCGCTAATAAAAACTGCCCAAGTTATGATCCAGCAAAAATGCTCATCCAATAGTTGGCTTTGCGAACGTAATAGCAATAACGAATTGACAGGCACCTCTTATAAACTAGATAGTACGATAATCGCTTATCAAGCAATTATAAAAAAATTTGGATGGTATTCCATCGAACAAGATAGCGTTGCACCTAAAATATTAAAAGCTTCAGAAGAGAATGATCCAATTATTCCAAATGAAAAAAATCTACTTTTAAAAATCAGCGATGATATTTCGGGCATTAAAAAAGCGAATGTTTACATCAACAATGTTTATCTTCCATGTGAGTTCGACTTAAAAAGAAATACCGTGATTATCCCTAAAAGGAAATACAAAATAGGAGATCATCTTCAATTAAAGCTTGTTGATTACCAAGGTAACGAAGTGTTGTTGATGTAAATTAATTGATAAAGGTCACTAGTTATTAATGACGCAGATCATTGTTTAAAGTAATTCGGCCTTCTACATTTGTATCCGAGATGGAAACATCCCTGTACTAAAAAAATAGTACCATAGTTTACTGGTTTGGTTAGAGCTGTCGAAGGGCAGCTCTACTTTTTTGACTACTTTCGCAACCTATTTATGCTCCTGTTATTTTACTTTTTAGCATTCGTTGCAGAGGTGGTTGGCACCATAGGTGGATTTGGATCTTCTATCTTTTTTATTCCCATTGCGTCCTTTTACTTTGAGCCCAAATTGGTATTAGGCATTACGGCATTCTTTCATGTGTTCAGCAACATTTCGAAGTTGATTTTATTTGGAAAAAAAATCGAATATAAAATTGCAATCAAATTCATCATTCCAAGTGTAATCGGTGTAATCATTGGTGCCTTATTAATCGTTAATCAACCGAACGAATTGTTTGCTTTAATTATTGGGATATTTTTAATTCTCTTTTCAATTTACTTTTTAATTTATCCGAAACAATCTATTGATGCTACCAATAAAAACATTATCATAGGAGGGACTAGTGCTGGATTTTTAGCAGGTTTTTTAGGAACTGGAGGTGTTATTCGAGGAGCAGCCATGGCAGCATTTAACCTCGAAAAAAATGCATTTGTAGCAACCTCTGCATTAGTCGATTTATTTGTTGATGTTAGTCGTTCGTTTATTTATTACAAAAATGAATTTATTGCATTCGATAAACTCTTTTATATTTTACCGCTCATCATTATTTCTTTTATTGGAAGTTATGTTGGTAAAATTATATTAGAACGCTTAAATCAAGAAAAGTTCCGAAAAATAGTTTTAATTTTAATTTCGATGATGGGGGCATTATCGGTAATTCGATTTCTATGGCAGTAAAAGATAAAAATTTCAAAACGAAGGTAAATGCTATCTCATGGGTATTGCTGCTTTCGATTCTAATCATGCTCATCAAATTTGTTGCTTATTATGTAACGAAATCCAATGCGCTCTTATCGGATGCATTAGAATCCTTCATCAATATCGCAACCAGCTCTTTCACCTTATACAGCATTTACTACTCTGCAAAATTGAAAGATCATGATCATCCTTACGGACATGGAAAAATTGAATACTTGGCCGTTGGTTTTGAAGGAGCCTTGATTTTAGGAACTGGCGTTTATATTTTGTATGAGGCATTTAATCATTTTATTCACCCGGAGCCATTGCAAAATGTAGATCTAGGAATTATCATCACAGCTTCTACAGGACTCATCATGTATTTTATTGGCTCTTTTTTGAAAAAGAAAGGACGAGAATTAGAATCAATTACATTAGTGGCTGATGGAGAGCATTTTCATTTAGACACAATCACGAGCATTGCCTTAATCATCGGATTAGTATTATATCATTTAACGCATTTAACGTGGATTGATCCTTTACTTGCTGTATTACTCGCAGTACATATTATGATGAGTGGATTTAAACTTACTAAAGAATCGATTGATCGTTTGTTGGATAAAGCCGACTTTGATACGATACAAAATGTGGTGAACTCTTTAAATAAAAATCGTAAAGACAATTGGATTGACATACATAATTTGCGCATGCAACGTTTCGGAAATATCATTCATATTGACTGTCATTTAACACTTCCATTTTACTATGCATTAGACCAAGTGCATGCAGAAATTAAAAATCTAGAATCCGACATTAACAAAGACTTCTCACAAGAAGTTGAACTATTTGTGCATACAGATCCTTGTAATGAAGAATTTCCATGTAACCTTTGCAGCGTTCACGAATGTGCGTTTCGTAAACAAGAGCACCTTCAAATGGTAGAGTGGAACATTAAAAATTTAATGGCCAATAAAAAACATCAGTTGTAAAAAATAATTATTTACAGGTCTGATGAATGTTAGTTCGCTCATGCTTACAACAATCGGCTTCACCACTTTTCATCATACTGCCACGATGTATTAAAAATAAAGCGAGTGCAATGGCAATAACGGGAGAAAGTTTATTTATCGATGATTTCACTTTGGCGCCCACAAAATTTTGAGAGATAGCAAGTATATACATCAGTGGAAGTGTTCCCAACCCGAATAGCAACATATACAATTCGGCTTGTTGAATACCTCCATAACTAATCGCTCCTGCCATTGCTAGATATACAAATCCACAAGGCAAAATACCGTTTGCCAATCCAACAACAAACATGGCCTTATAGGATTTTTTTTGAATATACTTTCCGATGAGTGTTTTGATTTTATAGGACCATTTGACTAAACGGCTATTTATTTTTCCTAATAATTTATCATTTAAAAACAACACCACCAATATAATGAGGATACCTGATACAATGCTTAAATCACTTTGTAATCCCTTTAACTGAAAACTAATTCCAATTAATCCTGCAATAATTCCCAATAACATATACATCGTTATTCGCCCCAGCTGATACATCAATCGTCCGAAATAAAAATGACGAGCATCTCCATCAACAATAGGCAACGAAAGTGCAATTGGTCCGCACATTCCCAAACAATGAAAACTACCTAAAAACCCTAATGACAAAGCGCTAATCAAATAATAATTCATATCAAGGCATCATTAATTTTTCTTCTTGTAAATAATCTTTTCCATTGCAACTCCATGACACCGTCATTTGCCATTTTCCACCTGTTAATTTATCAGACACCACTTGCATTTTACCGTTCACTACATTTACATTCATCTTAAAATCTTTTTTCATATTATCAGGTCGATAAAAAGAAATTTGTCCTTTGATAGAATTGTTCATGAACTGCTCAGGAAATAATAACTCCACTGCATTTTTATTTATCGACGTGAATCGAACGGGTGCTTCATTTGCATTTTTCATTTTATTATAACGCGCCTGATAATTTACTTCTTGATCGTAGTAGTTATCCGCTACCAACTCGGTATTTTGTTGAGTACACTTATACACTAACGTTAGCATACCAATTACAAAAAGCAGGTAAACGGTCATTATTTTATATCCCCAATTCATAGTGTCATTTTTTATTCGTTTAAATTATTATTTGTTTAGATGTACTGGACCAATAAAATTAGTTTTTATTTTTTCTAAAACTGTATTGCCCGAACGCAGCTCCAATACAATTTGTGTCCTTGCTGTAAGTATATCTTTTTGATTAATCATCACAAAGAACTCTCCATCACCACTGCCTTGACCGTCGAGCTTTGTGATTCCATTACCAACCCATTTCACTTTTCCTTTAGGGGATACCAAATGGATTTCGATGGGCATTTTATCAAATGTTTTGTTAATCAAATTAACAGTATATAAATTAGAAACCAATCCGTCTGTTTGCATTTGATAAACTAACCCAGGTGTACGAAGAATGGTAGATTCCACATCGGAACGCATTACTAATAAAGATACCAATGTGGTTAATAACACTAATAAAACAAAGGAATACGCTTTAATTCTACCTGTAATTTGAAATTTACTTCCATCGGCAATTGCATTTTCGCTAGTGTAACGAATTAATCCTTGTGGCTTTTTAATTTTATCCATTACCGTATCACAAGCGTCGATACAGGCTGTACAATTCACACATTCTAACTGTGTACCATTTCGAATATCAATTCCTGTTGGACAAACATTCACACATTGGTGACAATCGATGCAATCGCCAAATTTTGTTTCACCATTTTTAGATAACTTACCTCTTGGTTCACCACGTTTATAATCATAGCCAATAACAACGGAATTCTTATCCAACAAAACGCCTTGCAACCTTCCATAAGGACAAACAATAATACATGCTTGCTCTCTGAATCGCATATAAACTGCAAAAAACACGAAGGTAAAAATCAACAAGGTTAATAATCCTCCAATATGATTCAATGGATTATCAAAAACAATATCATTCAATTCATCAATACCTATGATATAGGCAAGAAATGTATTAGCGATGATAAATGAAATAAGAAAAAAAATACTACCCTTTAAAAAACGTTTTCTAAACTTTGCTGCAGACGCAGGTGCATTTTTTAAGGACTTTTGTTGTGCAGCATCGCCTTCTATCCAATATTCAATTTTACGAAACACCATTTCCATAAAAATGGTTTGGGGACAGGCCCATCCACACCACAATCTTCCAAACAAAGCAGTAAAAACAATGATAAACACCACAAAGGTCAGCATAGCCAACACAAATAAATAAAAGTCCTGTGGCCAAAATGCAATTCCGAATAAAATGAATTTGCGTTCAACTACATTTAATAACATGAATGGGTGTCCGTTTAATTTAATAAACGGACCCACAAACATGACAGCTAATAAAAAGTAGCTAAATAACGTCCTTCTATTATAATAACGACCTTTCGGTTGCTTTGGAAAAATCCAGTTACGGTTACCATCTTTTGAAATAGTAGCGATACTATCTCTAAAACTATCCGTTTCGTCGTATATATCAGGATCCATATTTTTAAGTTAATTACTTGGTTTCTGTAACTGCTGCTTCTGTTGTTGAAGTAACAGCATTTGTTGTTACAGGTGCACTTTCATCAACCCACACATCACCTTGAGGTGCTTTTGCATTTGCGGGGTTAGAATTCTGCATCGATAAAATGAAACTAGCAACTGCTTGGATATTCTTAGGAGACAATTGCGTTTTCCAGCTAATCATCCCTTTTAATGGTACTCCGTTAGTAATGGTTTTAAAAACATTTTTAATTCCACCACCATGAATCCAATTTGGATCTGTTAAATTAGGTCCTACGCCCCCTTCTAGATTTTGGCCATGACAAGCAGTACAATTTTTAGTAAAAATATCTTTACCATCAGCGATTGCAGTAGCATCTGTTAAACGAACTACATTTTCAGGAGTTATCATATCGGCCATTTGAGACGCACGTAATTTTTGTGCTTCTTCTGCTTCCTGCACAGAGGCTGCATATTCCTGATCTTGACTTAATCCTGTTTTTAAAACATGAAAATGAAAAACATAAACTAAGGCCCAAATAATGGTAAAATAAAATCCCCATTTCCACCAAGGAGGAAGATTATTATCCAACTCTTTGATTCCATCATAATCATGGTCCAGCATAACGTCTGCTTCTTTTTCTATGGGAACTGCCTGTGTTAGGACCTTACGGTCAAAGCGAGCCCAGAAAGACTCTGTTTGTATGGGTTTGGAAGTAGTTGTTCTTACTTTCTCTTTAGCTGGTGCCATTCCTCTTGCGATCAGCAATAACGTTCGCGCCATAACGAAAATGGCAATTAAAAGTATAAGTATGAATATTGCTAAATAATAAAACGAAGGTTGATAGAATAGGGGATCTACCGAAGTAAAATACTTTCCACTAGTCGCTACCGTGGTACTGTCTGCTACCGCTTGTGCATTTACAGCCGTATTCATCAACAACGTTCCTGCAATTAATCCAATAGAAGTGATATGTTTTTTCATGATATTCAATTTATGCGTTATTGTTATCGTCATTACTTAATGGCAACTTACTTATCTCATTGAGTTCATCTTTATTCGCTTTTACAACGTACACTAGCAATGCAGTAAAAAATATAAAGAATACTAGCAGCGAGAACATTGGATACATACCAACATCTTTAATTTGTTCTAAATATTGTTTAAACATAATCTTGATTATTTAGTCGTTGTGTTATCAGTTGTTTTATTTGCTTTGATATCTACTCCTAAGCGTTGAAGGTAAGCAATGACTGCTACTAATTCTTTATTAGGATCAATAGGAGCACCACTCTTATTTAAGTCGGTTGCAATATCGTTTGCTTGTTTCATCAAGTCAGCATTTGCTAATTGATCATATCCTTTTGTATAAGGAACACCTAACGTAATCATTGCTCTAATTTTTGCAGGAGTGGAAGAAGTATCAAGATTATTATCTGCTAAGAATGCATAAGGCGGCATAATAGAACCTGGTGACATAGTACGAGGATCAATCATGTGATGGTAGTGCCATACGTTCAAGTATTTTCCACCCACACGTAATAAATCCGGGCCTGTACGTTTCGATCCCCATTGGAATGGATGGTCATAAACAAATTCACCTGCTTTTGCATATTCACCATAACGTTCTGTTTCGTGACGGAATGGTCGGACCATTTGCGAGTGACAAGTATAACATCCCTCTCGAATATAAATATCTCTTCCTTGTAATTCAAGTGGAGTATAAGGCTTTACCGTTGAAAGTGTCGGAATGTTTTCCTTAATCATAAATGTTGGAATCATTTCCACTAACCCTCCAATTAAAATCATTACTGTTGCTAATAACATCATTTGAATAGGTCTTCTTTCAATCCAACGGTGCCAATATCCACCTTCATGTACAGGAACACTTTCTAATGCTGGAGCTTCTGCTGGTTCATTCGCTAGTAATTCACCAGTCTTCATGGTCATCACTAAATTGTAAACCATCGTAAGCGCTCCTGCTAAATACAAAGTACCACCCACTGCACGCAACTTATACATCGGCATTAACTTCGTTACTGTTTCCAAGAAATTTGGATATTTTAATAAACCATCTTCGGTAAATTGTTGCCACATCATGTATTGTTCAAAACCTGCCCAATACATCGGAATTGCATAGAATAAAATCCCTAATGTTGCTAACCAGAAATGATAACTTGCTAATTTGTTCGAATAAAGATTAGTCTGATAAATTCGTGGAATCAACCAATATAAAATTCCGAAGGTTAACATTCCATTCCAACCTAATCCACCAATATGAACGTGAGCAATGGTCCAATCCGTAAAGTGAGAGATAGCATTCACTGATTTTAAAGATAACATCGGACCTTCAAATGTTGCCATACCATAAGCAGTAATTGCAACAACCATAAATTTTAATACAACACTTTCACGAACTCTATCCCATGCACCTCGAAGTGTAAGCAATCCGTTAATCATACCACCCCAGCTAGGAGCAATTAACATAATCGAAAAGACAGTTCCTAACGATTGTGCCCAATCAGGTAAAGCAGTGTACAATAAGTGGTGAGGACCAGCCCATATATAAATAAAAATTAAAGCCCAAAAGTGGATGATGGATAATCGGTAAGAATAAACTGGACGGTTAGCCGCCTTTGGAACGAAATAATACATCAAACCTAAATAAGGAGTTGTTAAGAAAAATGCTACCGCATTATGTCCATACCACCATTGTACCAATGCATCTTGCACACCTGCGTATACAGGATAACTCTTTAAAATACTCACTGGAATTTCGATACTGTTAACAATATGTAATACAGCTACAGTCACAACAGTTGCTATATAAAACCAGATGGCAACATATAAATGTCGCTCACGACGTTTTATAATTGTACCAAACATATTGATAGCAAACACAACCCAAGTTAATGTGATTAAAATATCGATTGGCCATTCCAACTCCGCATATTCTTTACCTGTTGTATGTCCTGTTATTAAGGTTAATGCAGCAAGAACAATAATCGATTGCCACATCCAAAAGTGCATTTTACCAAGCAAATCACTAAATAATCTTGCCTTGGTTAATCGCTGTAATGAATAATACAATCCCATAAAAATTCCATTACCTACAAAGGCAAAAATGATTGCATTGGTATGTATAGGACGTATGCGACCAAACGTTACATACTCGCCAGCATTCAATCCTGGAAAAGGAATTTGAAGCGCAGCAATTAATCCTACTAACATTCCTACAATACCCCATACGATGGTGGCAATTGCAAAATTTCGAACAATTCGATTGTCGTAGTTGTACTTCTCAATTGTCATAATGATTGTGTTTTGTTTGTTTCTTTAGTTGTTATTTCGTTGTCCATTAAAATTCTTACTGCAGGAGAAGTATCATCATCAAACTGACCAGTTTTTACCGACCAAAAAAAGGCGATTAAGAAGCCGATTGCGACTATTAAACTAGCAAATATTAAAAGGATGATTACTTTCATAACGAGAGCAAATCTATTGGAGGCAGATAGTTATTTAAATGACTGCCATTAGGATGATTTATGATAAATATCAATCTAGGGACGAAACCCTAATCTTCTTGCTTTTAATGAACTTGCCAGCACCGTATAAATAACAAGACTACTCGTGCTAATCGGCATTAATATGGCGGCAATGACAGGTGATAACGTTCCTTGTACGGCAAACCATAAACCCCAAAAATTATAAACTAAAGAGATGATAAAACTTATTAAAATTATTCGATTGGCTGATTTGGCTAATTGTATTAGCTGATTGATTTGAACCAAATTTTTTCCAAGAATTATTCCGTCACATGCCGGCGTAAAATTGTTGATGTCATTGGAAATGGCAATACCCACATGACTATGCATCAACGCACCAGCATCATTTAATCCATCACCTACCATCATGGTTTTCCTTCCACCTTGATTTAAGTCATGTATATAATTTAGTTTATCAATCGGTTTACAATTGAATCGCATATTCGTATTCGCGGGAAGTAAATTTTCAAGATGAACTCGTTCATGTTCATCGTCACCACTAATAACCCCTAATTGAAGCCCTTGATTTTTCATCGCACTTGTCAATTCTTGCACCCCTTGACGATATTTATTTTGAATTGAAAAATAACCTAACACTTCATTATTAATTCCCAGATAAACGTTGGTAGCTTTCAAATCGGAATCATTCTTAGTATGGGTCAAAAATTCTTGGCTTCCGATTTTATAGTGATTACCAAAAATCATCGCTTTTAATCCTTTTCCCGGTATTTCTTCTATATGTATCTGCTCGTCCGCAAATGCTTTTAGTTTAAGATATTTTGTTAAAACGATACTCAGCGGATGGGTAGAGGAGGAGACAATTGTATAAATTGCCCTTAAATTAAAATCCGATAATTCTTGTCCTATATACTTAATTTCACTTGAATCCGGTTCGGTTAATGTACCTGTTTTATCAAATATAACAGTATCTATATCCGCCAATTTCTCAATAACTTGAACATTGCGCAAGTAAATTCCTTTTTTACCTAATATTCGAATAATATTTCCAAATGTAAAAGGAGCTGATAATGCCAATGCACAAGCACAAGCAATTACTAATACAGATGTAAAAGCATTGATGGCGCGTGTAAAATCACTTCCATACCAATATGCAAAAGAAGATACAGCCACTAGCAAAGTAACCACAACAAACCAGCGACTAATTGTATTGACCATTTTCTGAAAATAACTTACCTGAATTATTTTATGCGACTGCTGATTCCAAAGTTTAGTAAGATAACTATTAGAGGTAGCCTGATCTACCATCACATCTATTGGCCCGTTCAATAACTTAGCACCCGCATAAATAAAATCGCCTTTATTGACTTTTACAGGTGTTGATTCTCCTGTGACAAAACTATAATCGATAAGAGCCGAAGTATGAAGTAATTTTACATCAGCAGGAATGATTTCATGATTCCTAATTTTTAATCGATCGCCTTTAATTACATCATTCACCATGACTGTTTCTTCTTTCAATCCATTATAGCGTGTAACAGCAATTGGAAAGTAGGAGGTATAATCACGGTTAAACGAAAGCCATTGATACGTTTTATCTTGAAAATTCCTACCAATTAACATAAAAAATATCAATCCCGTCATACTGTCAAAATATCCCGGGCCTGTACCAGAAATAATCTCATATAAACTTCTTAAAAACATCGCTAAAATTCCGATTGCAATGGGCACATCTATATTTACAACCTTTTGTCGAAAGCTACGAATGGAATTTATAAAAAACTCACTTGCAGAGTAAAAGAAAACCGGCAAGGCTAATATGACAATGATATAGCGAAACAACGGACGAAAATCCTCAACACCAAACACCCCACCTGATAAATACTCTGGAAAACTTAACAACATAATATTTCCAAATGCAAACCCGGCCAATCCAATTTTATAAATACGCGCATTACTTTTTTTAGCAAATTCATGGTTGCTAACCTTATTCAAATTTAGCTCTGGTTCATAACCTATCAATGTTAGTTGTTCAACAATGTTGCGTAAAGTAGTGTTTTGAGCATTGTACACAATTAAAATTTCTTTACTAACAAAATCAACCTGCGATCGAATTACCCCCTTGTCAATTCTTGAAAAATTTTCTAATAGCCAAATGCAGCTGCTACAATGCATATTAGGGATATGAAAACGTACATGAACTTCATCATTTGACTTGAAACTTATTAGCTTGTTAGCCACTTGCTCTTCTTCCAAAAATGCAAAACGATTACCTAGGTAACTGTTCTTTCTATTTATTCCAGGATTGTCTGAAATGTTATAGTAATTACAAAGGTTGTTTTCGTTTAAAACTTCATAAACCAGTTTACATCCTAAACAGCAAAAGTCTTTATCGTCAAATCGAACTTGATCTTCTGCACAATTTTCTTTGCAATGAAAGCATTGTGTTAGCGTGGCAGATTGATAGGTAGGCATAAAATAAAATCAGCTACAAGAATATTCAACGAACATACCTTTTAATATGACAAATATCATTCGTCCATTTGATAGACCTCAACAAACATTTTCTAAAAAGCCGTGTTTAAGTTAGGATAACAAATGATGTATATCATTGGTGAGTTAGTCCTTTTAAAGCACCTTTGCATTAATTAAATTATATAAACATGTTATCCGAGCAACAAGCGTCAAATTCGCTACATCTCTATATTGATTTGAATTCGAAACTTTCAGAAATTCAAAGAGAATTTAGCGGATTGTTTCCTTTTTTAAAAATCGAATTTTTCAAAATTCCTCATAAGGTTGGGCAAGGCTTAACAAAGGATTTAATTATTAATTCTAACAAACTTGTAAAAGATTGTTCAACTGTAAAAAAAGGAGGCGTGATTGAATTTAGTAAATCCACACCTGTTAGTGACTTAGAATTAAAATTTTTTAAAGACTTTAAATTATCAGTTCAGGTTTTCCGAAAAGCTGGAAGAGTTTGGTTAGAAACAACGGCCACAGACAGCTGGACGTTAGCCCAACAAAATGAAGAAGGCGCTGAATTCTCAACGCCTGCTAAATAAATATTACTTTTCAATATTACGCTTTTAAATTGCGTAATTTATGATCGTTGATAATTTTAATTTTTCCTTCTTTAATTTCAATCAATTTTTCTTCTTTAAAATCACTCAAAGTTCTGATTAAAGATTCAGTGGCAGTTCCAACAATATTTGCTAAATCTTCCCGGGCAATAGCCATAGCGAAAGGGGAGGTGTCGGTTGTTTTATATTTATCTTGTAATAAAACTAAAGCCTCAGCTGTTCTTTTTCGAACCGAACTATAAGCTAGCTCTAGCAGCCGTTCCTGCTTATCAATCACACCTTTAGTGAGGAAACGAATAAAGTTTTTTGTTACAGCATGATTGCTATATACCAAATTGAAAAACTCTTCCTTAGGAATAAATACTACTTCCGATTCTTCCAATGTTTCTGCACTTTCAATATAAGGCTTCTCCTCTAAAAGAGATACATATCCAAAGAAATCACCTTCCTTCAATAAATCTGTGATTAATTCCTTACCGTATTCATGTGTCTTAGTAATTTTTACTTTCCCAAATTTAACGTAATAAATCCCATTAGGATAGTGATGCTCCTGATATATCTTTTCCTTCTTTTTATAATGATTCACTTTCTTTCCATCAAGAAACTTTTTTAATGCAGCATCGCCTGCAACGTCACTGATGAAATGACTTAACCCATCAAAATCGGGTTGATAATCTTTTTTAAGTGCATCTGATCTACGCAATCGACTTTCAATAGCATTAAGCAGTTCTGTTTTGTCAAAAGGCTTGGTTATGTAATCATCCGCACCCATATCCATTCCACGACGCATATCACTACGTTCAGCCTTAGCCGTTAGAAATATAAATGGGACAGCATTTAACTCCGTGTCCTTGCTTAACAAATGCAATACACCATAACCATCAAGCCCTGGCATCATGATATCACATATAATCAAATCCGGTTTTTCTTTACGGGCTATTTCAACACCTTCCTTACCATCTGGAGCAGTACAAACAACATAGTTTGCTAATTCTAATATCTCTGCGGTGTTTTCTCTTACATCCAGATTATCTTCAATTAATAAAATCTTTTTCATAACATTAATTTATTTGATTGGGAAAAGTTATTTCTATTCTTGTGCCTTCGTTTAGTTTACTAGTCAAATGCAAATGCCCTTTCATAATATCTACATAGTTACCAATTATATGTAAACCGAGACCAGTACCTTGTATGTTAAAGGCGTTTTTACCTCTATAAAATCGCTCAAAAAGGTGTTTTTGATCTTCATCACTAATTCCAATTCCTTGATCTTGAACAATTACTTTTATTTCATTTGAATCAACGGAAGCATCAATTGTAATCGTCTTACCTTCTGATGAAAATTTGATAGCATTGCTTAACAAATTAAACAAAATATTTTTCATCAGTTTGATATCCAAAAACACATAATCATCACCGTTATATCCAACAGCAATTTCTTGACCTGTCTTTGTATTCTGACTCATATCCAAAACCGTTTCATGAATCAAGGCATTTAAATCAAAAGTAGTCATATCTGCATGAATTTTTCCTTCTTCCAATTTACTAATAGAAAGAAAATCACTTAAAATATCATTGAGATTATTAACAGATGATTGAATACGCTTGATATGCTTTTGTCGCTTTTCATCCTGATCAGGGTTTTTATATTCTGAAATTAAAACAGCGGATGATAAAATTGTTGTTAGTGGAGTTCTGAATTCATGAGAGGCCATAGAAATAAATCGAGATTTCAAATCATTCAAATCTTTTTCTTTTTCTAGTGCCATACTTAATTCAGTTCTCGACTTTTCCAATTCTGCAATCGCTTCTTGAAGCACTTTTGTACGATCAGAAACCTTTCGTTCTAAATCCTCATTCGACTTTTGGAGCGTTACTGCGATTTGTTCTAACTCTAGTTGCTTTTGATTTACTGCTGCTTCAATTTGCTTTCTAACAGAAATATCAATTAAAAAAGCAATGATGTATTTTTTGTTATCCTTCGAAATGGGACTTAAACTAATTTCAATTGGAAACAAGGAATTATCTTTTCTTAATCCATGCAAATCGAGTCCATGACCCATTGGTCGTGCATGAGGATTCTCAGCAAAAGTATTTCGAAGATGTTCATGTCGTTCTTTAATATTACGAGGAACCAACTGATCAATTGACTCATTCAATATTTCATTTGTTTCGTAGCCAAACATTTTACAAGCTGCTGGATTCATCAATTGTATTAATCCACGGTCGTTGGCAATGATGATCCCTTCGGTTGCATTATTAAATAAGGCATCTAGCAACTCTATTTTTTCGAAATTCTGCATGGACATTCAGGTAAGATGGCTCTAAAATTAAACATTTTAAGCCTTCTACTTATTTATTGCTGCTATATCCAATTAAAAAATACAAAGGACAAAACCCTATGGCTCCTGTTACGAAAGGGATAAGTCCTAAAAAAGCCCAAGCTGAATTATTATAAATAAAAAATGATGCAATAATAACTCCTGCTACCAAGCGAAGTGCTCTTTCATTAAAATTTTCATTTGTTTTCATAGTGCTATTTATTAATTGGATTCAAAAATAGAAGAGGTCTCCAATGCAATAAATTACACGAATCAGTGAACTATATGATAATTGTCACTTAAACATGAAAAACAGCTCCACTTTCTGGAATTTCAATATTGGAAAAACCAAGGTCAATTAATCGCTCTTTAAATGTTGTTGCAGCCTCCATTTCACCGTGCACTAAAAATATATTTTGCGTTAATTTAGGATTTTGACAAGTAATGAACTGTATCAATTCATCAGCATCTGCATGGGCAGAATAGGAGTCAATCACCTCAACTTTTGCATGTACATTATACAAGTCGCCAAATATTTTCACTTGAGGTGCTCCTTCTTTTAGCTTACCACCTAAACTATTGGGAGTAACATATCCAACAATTAGAATGGTATTCTTAGCATTTTCAATATTGTTCTTTATATGATGTTTTACACGACCTGCTTCCATCATACCAGAAGCAGAAATAATAATACAAGGTTCATCACTTTCATTCAAAGCCTTAGAATCTTCCACATCTCTAATAAACGTAACTTCATCATACCCAAAAGGATTCTCGTCTTTCACCATGTATTCTAGTATTTCAGGATTAAAAGATTCCGTATGCTTCTTCATAATTTCAGTTGCACTGATAGAAAGTGGAGAATCGATATATACTGGGACATGCGGCATCTTTCCTTCTGTATGCGCACGATCTAATGCGTAAATAATCTCTTGTGTACGTCCTAAACTAAACGCAGGAATAATCACTTTCCCTTTCCGATTAACACAAGTATCAATGACTACCTTCAACAATCGATCTTCTGCATCATTGGTATGTTCATGCAATCGATTGCCATAAGTAGTTTCCATAATGATAACATCCGACTGCGGAAAATCTTCAGGGGCTTTTAGAATTTTATCGTTATACCGACCAACATCCCCGCTAAAAAATACTTTTTTGATTTTCCTTTCTTCATTCACTAAAACATTCACACACGCACTTCCAAGAATATGACCAGCCTCTGAAAAATGAAAAGACAATTCACTATCTATCTTTGTTAATTCATGCAAACGAACGGGAATAAATTGTTTTAATGCAGTTTGCACATCTTCCAAAGTATATATTGGCTTTAAAAGTTCTTGATGCTTACGAGCACGACGCTTATTCAGATATTGCACATCATATTCCTGTATATGGGCACTATCGGCCAACATGATTTTACAAAGATCGATGGTAGCTGGTGTTGCGAATATTGGTCCTGAAAAACCAGATTTTACTAATTGAGGAATATTACCTGCATGATCGGCGTGAGCATGAGATAAGATCATGTAATTTATGGTGGATGGTTCAAAACCAAAATGACGATTTAACGATTCAGTTTCTGCACCACGGCCTTGAAATAATCCACAATCGAGTAAAAGATTTTTACCTCCGTTGGTAGTTATAATATGTTTGCTTCCTGTAACAGTTTGAGTAGCTCCAAAAAAAGAAATTTTCATAGTAATGATTAGTTAAATAATACTTCCGTTGCACCAATTCCGTATTTCGAAAAATCAGCGGCACGATACTTTAATTTTAATTCACGCAATTCGATTTCAATCGACTCTTTTAGTTTCCCATTTCCAACACCATGTATGAATACGATGGATTGCATTTTAGCTACCATTGCTTTATCGAGCTCGCTTCGGAAATGATTTAATTGTATTCGCATTAATTCACCGTTAGAAAAATGCTCAGGATATTCAATTAATGATTCAATGTGTAAATCAACAATAGCATTCACTCCTGACAAACCATACTTTCTTAATAAACCTGCATCGTTATTTTTAACTTTTGTTAACGACTTATTGGATTTACTTACATTAGATGAATTGTCATTCGTAAATTTATCCTTTAACAGCGATAAATCTATCGTCTCATCTGTATTAGCAGCACGATAAATAAGATGAGTTGTTGCAAAACAATAGGGCGCAGGTAAACTTGGATAATGCTGTACTAGTCCAGGATAAACAATTTCTATCTCTTTACTATTGCAAGAATAAGAATCGTCATTACTAATTGTGAAAGCAAAAACCAAAGAGGATATATTCATTAAGTACTCGCGGGAATATTCCATTACAAAATATTGACCTTTATTTTGAATAACAAACGGAGCTACTTTTTTTAACTGATTGCCACTCTTTTCAAAACAAACACCCTGCACCAATGAATCAAACGGATTTACTAATAAAAAAGAAAGCTTGCCGCTAAGTACCGCTGCATTTTGAGGTATTACTACCAAACTAAACTCATTTGATAACACATGGCTTGTATAATCGGGTAGGGGAAGAGGAGATGAAGTATTTTCTTTTTTCTCTGCCTTCGATTGGATTTCAGTTGGAACACCCATCGCTTGTACCTGGGCCGATTTAACAATGACAATTTCCCGAGCTAGAACATCTAATGTAAATCCATCTTCAATCTCTACCACAATGATATTATTGGATTTAAAGCCTAAAACAACTCCGTTCTGTTTTTCATTTATAAATGAAACAGCATCACCGATAGAAAATACACTTGCCATAATACTGCAAATTAAGGAAAATATATGACGCTAATTTTCCAAATTATCTTTTTTATCAACGCTTTTAAATTAAGCTGTATTCACTATTTTCGTCTATAATATGGCGAGGGAAAAAGATTATAGTAAAATTGATAAAATTTTTGAAGCAACCCAGCGCTTGGTGTTTGAAAAAGGGTTTGCTGGTATCAAATTAACGGATGTTGCTCGCCTTTCTGGAATTGCAATAGGAACAATTTATCTTTATTTTAAAGACAAAGATGATTTAGTGAATCAATTGTATCAATACATCCAACGTAAAAAAAAGCAAGATGTCAATATTGATTTAAATTTAAATCGACCAGCCGAAGAATTGATCAAGGAACTGTGGATGGCTTATTATAAATCGGTATTCGATGATTTAAAAGCTGCAGAATTCTTTTATCAATATCAACAAAGTAACGCTATAGTTAAATTAATTAATGAAAATGATGTATTTGTCTTCACTAATTTAAGAAGAGTCTTGTCCAAAGGAATAATGGAAGGAACTATCAAACAAATGGATGAAGATATTTTATACACTCTTTTAATTGGCCCTATTCACGAGTTGGCAAAGCAAGCACTTCGAAATAATTTCAAAGCAACAACAGAAGAAAAAGAGGAGCTTTATAGTTGTTTAATTAATAGTATCAAAACCAATTAAAAACATCCCACCTATATCATGAAAAAAATAATATTTACTCTTATTAGTTTAAGTTTCTCTTTATTATATGGGCAAGCAGCAAACAATTCCGATTGGTGCACACCCGTAAAATCTACATCCATTGATCATGACAAATTAGCTAGGCGAAATTCTATTCCCTCCAGTGCCTTTTTTTATGAAATTGATTTGCAAAAATTAAAAAATCGTTTAACGAATGTACCTCAAAGAGGGGCGCAAAAGAAAAGTGATATTATTATCGAATTTCCAAATGCGTATGGCCTCTTTGAGCGATTCAAAGTATATGAGTCGCCAATCATGCATCGTGATTTAGCGGTAAAGTATCCGATGATAAAAACGTATGCTGCTCAAGGAATAGATGACCCTACAGCAACAATGCGTTTTTATCATCGGATACTTTACCGCTAAATCACGATGCATGATTGGCGACTCATATACTTTGAATCGCTCAAAGAGGCCATA
>JBJTMY010000221.1:0-8081 GCA_046073825.1 Bacteroidota bacterium | reverse complement strand
GATTTACAACGCCAAATAATTTAAACTCAATATCCGGATTATTTTCAGCAAGTGCTTTGAACTGATGAATCCCATAAAAGGCTTGTCGTTTATCAGCTATATACGTCATAGCCGACAAAGAAGAATATTTCTTAACCACCTCTTTCACCACTGCTGACTTAAAGGAAACATATTCTGGGTTTAGTCCTATTGAAATAAGTTCTGTATGCAACCATGGTGAATCGACAAAATGAGTTGATTTATCAATATAATCGCGCTTGATAGTACCATTCTTGAATCGTTCCATTGCAAGCAAAGAATCAGTTCCCTGCCATTGCATAATTAATTTCTTATTTAGCTTCAAAACTGCATTTAAAGAACCGCTATTATCCGTTACGCCATTCATCGATATAACAACATCAGCAAAAGGCAGCAATGCTAAAAATTTTAACTGTTGGATTTTTGAATTATAAGTATCACAAAAAATATAAGTCGATGATACATCAAACTGTTTCAATTCACGCGCAAGTCGTTTGCTAAATAAGGGTAAACCATTTATTAATACGAGCATAGTGATTTATAAGAATAAATTAAAAATATATTAAACGTTTGTAAATGGATATAAGTACTTAAAAACCGAATAATAAATTTGTAATTGGTAATTTTGCGTATGGGGCGGAGGAGTGGTGGCCCCCTTTCAAATTAAAGATAGTTCGCCCCCCTTAACCCGCTGTTATTAATCCGACTTTTATTCTTTCACCAACTTAATGGACCCAATCGGACTATCAACAACATTCAGATAATATACTCCGCTAGGAAAATCTGTCAAATCAATTTTAAAGTCACTGTTTGTAATAAACCCTTCGCTCATGTTTTTACCTTCGTTATTTGTGATGATGTACTTTTTATTTTGACCTAGATCCATTTTCAAAGAAACTACATTCTTCGTTGGATTGGGATAAACGACTGTTTGATTTTTTAGTTGATTGTTTAATCCCGTTGTAGTTTGAGAGTTATATAAAGCAGTGATTTCTGCTTGTGTTAAACTACGATTCCAAATTCCGATATCATCAAAAACACCAGTATAATAATTTCCACTTGGACCACGGCCAACCCATAATGTCTGATTCACCGCTAAACTACCAGTAGCTGTAAATGTTGTACTATCCATTAATACTCCATCACGATACAATTTCATTTTCCCATTCGAATAAGTACCTACCAAATGCATCCAAGCCCCAATTGTGTCAGCGCATGTAGACCATGTCCATGCCGACTGTTGCTTACAAGCCCCAAACTGAACTCCCGTATTTCCTTGAATATTAGTGATGAAATTATTGGCTGTTGTTGTTCCAGACATTAAAATCACACCTGAACCATTCTGTACACTCTTTTTCACCCAAACTGCTAAAGTATAAGCACCTGTTTGCGAGAAGGTAAATGATGGTGTACCTAATTGCATCCACTGCGTACCTAATCCATCAACAAAAGCTGCTGCATTCAGATTCCCAAATCGATCTGGAACAAAAGTAGCCCCATAATTTGCGAGTGTATTTAAAGAAGCGTTATTGGCGTTTGCTCCATTCCCATTAAAATTATACCATGCTAATAATCCTGTTGTAGGAACATAAGAAGGCACTTGAGCAAATAAAAAATTCGTGGATAATAGAATTGTTAAAAGTAGTAGATGTTTTTTCATAGGTTCATGATTTGAAAGTATAAAAATAAAATTATTTTATCAATTGTCCTAATTGACTTTTTATAGGAGACTTATGGATTTTATAGAAGATGGAATTATTAGCTCAATTCAAACTCTAAATCATATTTAGCTAGCAGACCATTAATACCATTTATTGAAAACTTAGCTTTTCTCAGTCGATTATTTTCAGGGTCTATGACATAATGAAAGGCTGTTCGAAAATCAGATTTTTCGAGTATTGTCCGGTCAAAGACTGCCTGCACTAAATTACAATTATCAAATATAGCTTCCGTCAAATCTGCTTCAGAAAAATCAACATCTTGCAATTGCGAATTTTTGAAAATTGTTTTTGCAATAGCTAATTTATAAAAAGAAGAATGATTTAACTGACAATTATCAAACGAAAACTCCAACCCAAATTCATTGCAATTATCAAAGCGAAGTCCGAGCATTTTACAATTAACAAATTTCACATTCCTTATTACTGTTTTATTCAGTTTTGATAAACTAATATCACATGAATTAAATTCACAATCGACGAAATTGAAATTAGAAAAATCATATTCGGTAAAATTACATCCCTTAAATATGCAGTGATCGTATTCTCCCTTTGACAACTCATTCGATTTCTCAATTACTTCATCTTGAACAAAAATCAAATTCATGTTTGAATAAATTTTAATTTAAATTTATTTTTGAATAAATTATAAAATTCCACCACCTACAAGACTTACATAACTTCGCAACTCTTCAAAATAAGCTTCAAAATCATTTTCAAATTCAGTATAATATTTTTCGAGAAAAAGAGATGCATGTTCCATTTTTGATTCGAATTTAGTTCTGCGCGACATCCCTGTGAGCGTTTTATTAATTCCTTCAATACTTCTGTAATTAAGTAGCCAATTTTGTGGGATCATATACTGAAGCATTTGATTTGTTTTCTCAGGAATACGATGTCCGTTAGCATTAACTAAATCATAAAAACGACGAGCATATAATTCTAAGTCTTCATGATGATATCTATGCCAATTAATAGCTAAAAAATGATCATAAAAAACATCAATTATCACTGGAGTATATTTACTAAAATCTTCTCGTATTCGATTTTTACTGATTGCAACTATTTCATGAGTATCCGTAAACTCGTCAATTAACCGATGCAAACGAATTCCTTTTACAATACTATCATCAAACAACTCTATTTGCTTGCCCTTAACATGATCAGCAATAAAATTTCCAATCATTATTTCATGATTGTTTCCACTTAAGTAAAGGTGTGCTAAATAATTCATAAATGAAAAAAGTCCCGATTTTTACTTCGGGACTTTTCATATTTTAATTTAAGCTTCTATTTCTTCGTATGAACTTACATCTGGGCAAGTACAAACTAAATTACGGTCGCCATAAGCATTATCAACTCGTTTAACTGTAGGCCAGAATTTATTGGCAGCTAACCAATTTGCAGGATATGCTGCTTGTTTACGTGTATAAGGGTACACCCAATTATCAGCTGTTAACTCTTCAGCCGTATGAGGGGCATTTACAAGTACATTATTATGCTTATCACCTTCCCCATTTTCTAATGCACGAATTTCTTCGCGAATAGAAATCATCGCATCACAAAAGCGATCTAACTCAGCTTTCGATTCACTCTCTGTTGGCTCGACCATTAAAGTTCCTGCAACTGGGAAAGCAACGGTAGGCGCATGAAATCCATAATCCATTAATCGTTTTGCAATATCTCCTGCTTCAATTCCTGCTGATTGTTTAAATGCTCTACAATCTAAAATCATTTCATGAGCACAATGTCCGTGGGTGCCTTTGTATAAAATTGGATAATGTCCTTCTAAACGAACCTTCATATAATTTGCGTTTAGAATAGCATATTTAGTTGCATCAGTAAGTCCTTTGCTACCTAACATTTTAATGTAACCATAGCTGATTAATAATATCAAAGCACTACCCCAAGGAGCAGCACTAACTGCTGTGCCTTTACGCTCTTTACTGATATTGATAACAGTGTGATTAGCAAGGTAAGGTGCTAAATGACTTCTTACTCCGATAGGACCCATTCCAGGACCACCACCACCATGTGGAATAGCGAATGTTTTATGTAAATTCAAATGACAAACATCGGCTCCAATCATACCAGGACTTGTTAATCCAACCTGCGCATTCATATTGGCACCATCCATATAAACTTGTCCACCATTGTCATGAATAATTTGTGTTAATTCACGAATGCCTTCTTCATACACACCATGAGTACTCGGATAAGTAACCATGACTGCTGCTAAATTATCTTTATGCTTTTCAGCCTTTTCTTTCAAGTCTGCAATATCAACGTTTCCGTTTTCATCGCATTTAGTTACTACTACATTACATCCTGCCATTACTGCCGAAGCAGGATTAGTTCCATGTGCGCTCTGAGGAATCAAAACGATATTACGATGTCCTTCACCTTTAGCTTGCAGATAACCGCGAATAGCCATTAATCCAGCATACTCTCCTTGTGCACCTGAATTAGGTTGCAATGAAATCGCATCAAATCCGGTTACATCACATAAATGAGTTTCTAATTCACGAATTATCTGCTGATAACCTTGCGTTTGATCAAGTGGAGCAAATGGATGAATATTGTTCCAAAGCGGCCAGCTTAAAGGCATCATTTCACTAGTTGCATTCAACTTCATTGTGCAAGAACCTAATGCAATCATGGAATGATTTAATGCCAGATCTTTATTTTCTAAATGTTTTATGTAGCGTAACATATCTGTTTCGCTTCTATACTTATTGAAAACAATATTTGTCAGGATGTCTGATTGTCTTCTCAATCCATAATTTTCAGTAATGATAAGCTCATTCAAAGTTTCATAAACTGTATCATTTCCATTCGCAGCTGCGAATATGGCAACGATATCTTTTAAATCATTTGAAGAAGTAGCTTCATCTACAGAAATACAAATTGTTTCACCATCATAACGGAAATTGATTCCTTTAGCAACCGCATTAGTTTTTATCGTAGCTGCCATACCGTTAGTATTAATTGCAATGGTATCGAAATATTGATCATGTACAATTTCGAAACCTGCCTTTTTTAAAGCGCTTGCAAGACTAACTGCTTTTTTATGAACGGTAAGTGCAATATTTTTCACACCATCTGCTCCATGATATACCACATACATTGATGCCATTACAGCTAATAAAACCTGAGCAGTACAAATATTAGATGTTGCTTTATCACGCTTGATATGTTGCTCACGCGTTTGCAATGCCATACGTAATGCAGGTTTCCCAGCAGCATCAAGACTTAAACCGATGATACGGCCTGGAATATCACGTTTATACTCTTCTTTTGTTGCAAAAAAAGCAGCATGAGGACCACCATACCCCATAGGAACTCCGAATCGTTGTGAATTACCTACCACTACATCAGCACCCCACTCACCTGGAGGAGTTAACATTACTAATGATAAAATATCGGCTGCAACAACAACTCGTATGTTTTTTGTTTTACACTTAGCAGTGAATCCACTATAATCATTTACAATTCCACTCTTACCAGGATATTGTAACATCACTCCATAAAAATCATCATCAAAACTAAACGAGGCATAATCACCAATCTCTAATTCAATTCCCAGAGGCTCTGCGCGTGTTTTTAACACATCTACTGTTTGAGGAAACACTTCGTTGGATACAAAAAACTTGACAGCATTATTTTTGACTTGTTCTTTACTTCGTGTATGAAACAACATGGTCATACCTTCGGCAGCAGCAGTTGCTTCGTCGAGCAAGGATGCATTTGCCATTGGCAACCCTGTTAAATCAGAGATGATCGTTTGAAAATTCAATAAGGCCTCTAAACGTCCTTGCGCAATTTCTGCTTGATAAGGCGTATAGGCAGTGTACCAACCTGGATTTTCAAATATATTTCTAAGAATGACCGGAGGCGTAACTGTACCATAATAACCTAATCCGATAAATGAACGAAACATTTTATTTTTTGCAGCCACTTTACGCAACTCATTGATGTAGGTTGTTTCATCTAATGCTTCCCCAACTGACAGTTCGCGGGTTAATCGAATATCTGTTGGAATTGTTTGATTAATCAATTCATCGATAGAAGATACTCCAATCGATTTTAACATTTCAGCTGTTTCCTGTTTGCTTGGTCCGATATGGCGATCGGAAAATGAATAAAGTGACATAATGGTAATTTAAGATTGCAAATTTATAAAATGCATAGCTGAAAATTGATGATTGCAAGCTCGAAATTCAAAATAGTTAATATTTAAATGAGCTGATTTTCAGTTATAAAAGGATTAACCCCAAAACGATGTAATTTGTTTTATGGTTTATTAAAAATACATGGCTGAAAACTTCTTAATTAATTCAGAAAACAACGTGCATTTTGAAGGGATAATATGTAGTTTTGATTATGATGAAGAAGTCTATCCAGATTTTAGTTGTTTGCATGGCCACTCTCCTTGCTACAACTAGTTTAAATGCCCAACAAAAAATTACACTTTTAAACGGGAACGAAATCAATGTAACCTCCTACTCTATCGGTGAAATGTTTGTTAACTATAAGCTAGCTGGCGACCAGCCTAAGAAATTAAGACTGGTTGATAAATTCGATGTGTTTTCAGTTACTGATGCTAATAATTCAGAAGAAGTTTTATATAAACCAGCAGACAGTCTGGATTTCTCCGTGGAAGAAGCAAGAGTCTATATGGAAGGGGAACGAGCGGCTCACAACTATTTTGATAAGACAGGATCGAGCGTTTCATCGATGTATGTTGGTGTTGCCTCAGGAGTTCTCGGTTTTTATTCTGTACCACTCCCTTTCTTGTACAGCATGACCATGGCGCGTAAATCCCCTAAACAGCTTCCAGAAGAATTTAAAAATTATGAAAATAATGAAGCTTTCAAGTTTGGCTACAATCGAGAAGCTCGCACAATTAAATTTAAACAAGGGTTAAAATTTGGCTATATCAGTTTAGGGGTAAGCCTAACCATGCTTGTATTTTTGACAAAGTAACCCCTTCATGAAACATAGTAAAACGTTTCATCAGTTTATTCTTGCTCTTACTGCACTGTTTTTTTTTCTGCCCAATCTTGTGGAAATAAAAAATATAAATGTTCCAGCTCTTGGATTCGTAGTGTTTATTGGGACATTTTTCATCTACCGATTATCGGTATGGATTCCTGTAATTTCTAATCGAACACCCTTCTTTTCATTTATTGAATCACCCTTTTTTCTTGAACCATTATCTTACGTTTTTATTATTCTAATTGGCTATTCCTTATTGAGTTTAAATGTTATTCTGCTTTTAAGTGCATGGGGACTCTTATCTATTGCTTATTTTACGAACGTGCAAATAGACAACACACGATTTCAGGGCTTACGTAGTATTCCTTTGATAAAAACTTTATTGCTTTCTTTTATGTGGACCATCATCGGTTTTATACTGCAATTGAATAAGTTGAATTATCATGATTCATTTTTCTTTACAATTTCCATTCGTTTTATAATAATATTCTTAATCTGTCTTGGCGTTGACCTGCGAGATATAACGAAAGACCAACAAGCTAAAACGACCACTCTCGCTACCTACTTCGGATTTAAAAAGGTAAAATCCTTTATGCTCATTTGTTCAATCTTATTGATTCTTTTACTTAGTATAAACAAACACGCTTCATCACTTGATTTAATCATTAGTACTGGGTTGTTTTTAATCATTTTACAGCTTAAAATAAATCAAAGTAAACAAACGTTTACCTTATTGTTGGATGGCACATTATTCTTGTATTCTTTACTGAACTTGATTGCTTCCTATGCACGTTTCTGCTAAATTTGTCGAATGAAATTCAAATCGGTTGCTTTATTGATTTTACTACAGTTGTTCAGCACACTTTTGTGCGATGCAACTACTCCCGATTATTCTTTATTTAACAAGAAAAAGGATAAGAAAAAAGTAAAACCTTTCTTTCAATTCGATAGTTATTATTCTTTTATTGGACATGAAAAAGCAGATGTATTCGGATTTAAAGCAGGAGTAGAAATTAACCAGAAATGGCGGTTTGGCGCAGGATATAATAAAATCAAATCAGATATTATCGAATGGAAACATTTGCCCCCAGAAGAGCAATCCTATTCGAGCAACAATATTGTTAAAAGTCAACTATACTTGAATTATTATCCAGTCTTAGCTGAGTATGTTTGCTACAACAAAGATCCTTGGCAGCTTTCTATTCCCTTTACTGTTGGATATGGCACTTCTTATTTCAGTTATTACGACAAAGACTACAAAACAAGAAAAATATTTAACCACTCCATAGTAATCAGTGAACTAGGTGTTACTGGTCAGGTTAAAATTTTTAAATGGATTGGCATAGG
>JBJTMY010000220.1:0-2605 GCA_046073825.1 Bacteroidota bacterium | reverse complement strand
CGCAAGAAATAATAACTAGTGATGGTTTTTTAGAAATCGAAAAAGCGAATTCAATTTGTAGTTTAGGAATTGATGGTTATTATAAGGTGGAAAAAATTATTCGGCTGCCTTATGCCAAGGTGAAGTAACACCTGCGACGCTCGTCACCTTGTAAAATTATTTATGATATGATAGTATCATTTGATACTATCAAAATGACTAAAGTTCTTCTAAAATACTCGCAGTAATTCGTAAAGGAGCACCGCTACCACCACCAATTTTCATTGGTAAAGCCATAATCTCAAATCCTTTTAATGGTAGCTGATCAAGGTGCGCTACATTTTCAAATCCTGGAATGTTAGCCCCTAATAAAATCTGATGCGTTTTAAAATCTTTCGATTGACCATAGTCCATGCTCGGAGTATCTAACCCTACCGCCTTTGCTTTTTTTGTTTGCACTAACCATGTTGCAGCCTCTGGACTAATTCCTGGAAAATGTAAAAGCGGAATAGCAGCTTCTCCTTTTAATGGAGAACCAAAATACTTTTCACGATTTGGATAAAATTGTCCGTAGCCAGTGCGGAATAAAATAATGGTTCCTGTTTTAATTTCTCCATTTGCCTTTTCCCAATCTTGTAAGTCGGCAACGGTTATTAAATAATCTCTGTTCTTCAATGCTTTTTCTGATACATCTACAACAATGCCTCTTCCGCTTAAGCTTGATAATGGAACTTGATCCACAGAGAAATGATCTTTTGCAAAATGTACGGGCGCATCCATATGCGTACCTCCGTGCTCTGGTGTAGATATGCTATACGATGAATAATAAAAACCAGCAGGAGTGATTCCGTTGAAATCTTCTTTATGTTCAAAGCCACATAAATTGTTTGGCCAATACAATGTAGTACTATCAAAAGTGTAGGTTAAATCAATCCACTTACTTTCTTTAATTATAATTTTCTTCTCAATAATTTTTTCTTCTTTCTTTCCGCAAGATGCAATTGCTACAACTGCAATGATGGCCAATAAATAATAGTTTACGCTTTTCATAATTAATTATATTTGAACAAAAGTAAAAACAAATACTTTACCCCGAATTTAAAGGACGATAATCTTTCAGACACCAAGGCCGATAAAAAGTAATCAGTGTTTAAAATAGATAATCAATAAAGCGTAATTTCGGGACGATAAAAAATCAATTGAAATTCTTCATAAAAGAGGTCAATTAAAACAATCATGGAAGCAATCATATACAGTTATATTCTTATAGGATTTCTATTTGCCTGCTACTTCTCGTTTTTCAAAATTAAAAAAGTAGATACTGCCGCAGAACATACTTCTCTTGGTTTTAAATTAATTATTCTGCCAGGGTTGATTCTTTTATGGCCTTTCATTATTACCATCAAAAAAATTGAACACCTATGAATCGCCCATTAATAAAAGTTCATTTTCTTGTTTGGATGCTATTGCTAGTTGTTTTAATAATAGCCCTTCCACTGATGTATTATTCCGCCACACAACTACAGTTAATACATTAAAAGATGAGCGTATCGTATCAAACAGTTGTTTGGAGTAAACACAAAAAGAAATATGATTTAATCTTATGGACGTTTAATATTGTTTTTTTATTGTTGGCGGTAGGATTGCAATTTGTTTTTGATCCAACAGCAAACCCTGCAACGGTTATCATTCGTTCATTCGGATTACTCTCTATTTTTTTGTTACATGTAATTTTATTGATTGGCCCGTTAACGCGAATAAAACCACAACTATATCCATTACTTTATAACCGACGACATTTAGGCGTGAGCATGTTTGCTTGTGCGAGTGTGCATGCTGTTTTTAGTTTGACATGGTATCATGGTAATGGCGATGTTTCCATCTTCACATCTCTATTTACGAGTAATCTTCATTACGATTCCCTTCGATTTTTTCCTTATCAGGTTCTTGGATTTATTTCTTATTTGATTTTAATGGTAATGGCATTTACCAGTCATGATTTTTGGCTTGCTTCATTAAGTCCGCGAATATGGAAAATATTACACATGCTGGTGTACATTGCATACGGCTTAGTACTTATGCACGTATTCTTGGGAATCATACAATTTGAAACCGACCCTTTCTTATTTACTTTTTTGTTCATTGGGTTTTGTGTTGTTGCTATGCTGCATATTTATACTGGATGGCTATCCTGTAATAAAACTAAAAGCGCAGAAGCAAATCAAGAGTGGATATTAATAGAACATCACGAGAAGATTCCTAACGGAAGAGCTCGTATGTTGCAAGCGGGCGTTGAAACGATTGCAGTATTTAATAGTGATGGTCGATTTAGTGCAGTTCATAATGTTTGTAAACATCAAAATGGACCATTAGCAGAAGGGAAAATTGTAGATGGCTGTATTACTTGTCCGTGGCATGGATATCAGTATAAAGCCGAAGATGGATGTTCGCCAGCACCCTTTACAGAGCAACTTAAAACGTATTTATTAAAATTTGAAAATGGAAAACTGTTTGTCAATGCTTTGCCAAATGCAGAGGGAACTTATGTAGAACCTGTGATGGCTACAAATAGCTCTACAACAGATAGCGACTCATTTTATATTGGTTGGAGCGAACAACTCTCTAC
>JBJTMY010000219.1:0-38282 GCA_046073825.1 Bacteroidota bacterium | reverse complement strand
GATTTATCGCTGCCAGATTCGTTGCGACGTGGCTTAAAAGACTTTTTCATTTGATACTTAATATTCGGCAAAGGTCGGAATAAAAAGCCGATAAAACGAATTAAGGATGAAAAGCCTCTTTTGTATGCTCAATGATTGTTTCTTCCCCTATTAAATACACCGTCACAATATCAAAACGAATATTTAAATCGTGTTTAAAGCGTTCGATGTATTTGGTGGCGGCTTCAGCAAGAAATTTTATTTTATTATAACTGATGAAGTCTTCCGTTTCGCCATGTTTTTTAGACCGACGGGTTTTTACTTCAACAATCACAAGGTCTTTTTTATCCAAAGCAATTAAATCGATTTCTTTATGCTTGAAGCGCCAGTTTTGCTCTGTAATCGCATAGCCCAAGTTTTCAAGAAAATTACGAGCAATCAATTCGCCCTGCGCCCCAACTTCAAGATGCTGATTCATACAAAAAAGTTAAATCTACATTCATACCTACTTCCAGTTTTACTTCTGCACCGAAAATCAACGGAAGATTTCTATCGATATGTCCTGAAGGGAAATTAAAACAAACAGGATAGCTATATTCTGAAACAGCTTCTGAAATTATTTCTTCTGCCGATTTACCAAAGGGAATGGCATTGTCGCGCATATCGCTCATTCCTCCAACAATAAGCCCTTTCAACTTTTTCAATTTACCGGAACGCTTCAATTGCATCATCATCCGATCAATATGATACAAATATTCGTCTAGATCTTCGATAAAAAGAATTTTACCGTCGGTGTTAATGTCGCTAGGAGTGCCAGCGAGCGCATATAGTAAAGAAAGGTTTCCACCAACTAATTCTCCTTCGCAAGTCCCTAAACGATTTAATTCCTGTGATGAAGAGGTATAACGGATACTCTTTCCCGTTAGAACATCGATAATTTTATTAGCGGCCTCTTCATTTCTTTTATCATCCATCAAATTAATCATCATGGGTGCGTGCAAAGTACAAAGAAGCTTGTGTCTGTTTACATGCGAATGAATAACCGTCATATCGCTAAAGCCAATCAACCATTTCGGGTGTTTTTCTAAGGGAGTAAAATCTACCTGGTCAATGATACGAACGCAACCATAACCACCTCTCGCAAAAAGAATCGCTTTAACTTCTGGGTCGTTAATTAACAATTGTAAGTCGCTAGCTCGCTCAGCGTCCGTTCCAGAAAATTGATTTTGTTGCTTATATAAATTGGAACTTTCTTTAACTCGGAATCCTTTTTCGGAAAGCCATGCAATGCCATCTTTCATTTCTTCAGGAGAAACTTTTCGGGCGGGTGCACAGATGCCAATCACATCACCAGGTTGCAGAAATGGAGGAATTGTTTTCATATCGCCACGAAAGTAAATCAATACATTAGAAATTTAAAGGGAAACCCCGATGTGTGAATAAAAATACTCTTTTATCAAACCATAAAATTGACAGGGAAAAAAGTAAATTTGCAGAGAAATAAGAGAAGAATGTCAAAATACTTAGTTACAGCAGCGCTCCCATACGCGAATGGCCCTTTGCATATTGGTCATATAGCGGGTTGTTATCTGCCATCTGATATCTACGTGCGTTATTTACGTCTGATGAATAGGGATGTGAAATTTATTTGTGGAAGTGATGAGCACGGAGTTCCAATTACGATAAGAGCAAAGAAAGATGGTGTTTCACCTCAGCAAGTGGTGGATAAATACAATGCAATTATGCGCGATGCTTTTAAGGATTTCGGTATTTCCTTCGATATTTATCATCGTACATCAGACCCCGTACATCACGAAACAGCAGCAGGATTTTTCAAGAAGCTGTATGACGATGGCGTGTTTACAGAGGAAGAGAGTGAGCAATATTTTGACGAAGAGGCGAATATGTTTTTAGCTGATCGTTATATCACCGGTACTTGTCCTAAGTGCGCCAACCCTGGTGCCTATGGCGACCAATGCGAGAAGTGTGGAACCAGTTTAAGTCCGAAGGATTTAATTAACCCGCACTCGCAATTAAGCGGTAAAACGCCCATTCTTAAAAAGACTAAGCACTGGTATCTTCCACTCGATAAAATGCAAAATGAGTGGTTGAACGAATGGTTGATGAGTAAAGAAGATTCGTGGAAGAAGTCGGTATTTGGACAATGTAAAAGCTGGCTTGATCAAGGTTTGCAACCACGAGCGGTAACCCGTGATTTAGACTGGGGAGTGCCTGTTCCAGTTCCAGGTAATGAAGGCAAAGTGTTGTATGTGTGGTTTGATGCTCCTATCGGATATATCTCTGCAACTAAAGCATTAATGCCCAATGATTGGGAAGGTTATTGGAAAAATAAAGATACCAAGTTGATTCACTTTATCGGGAAAGATAACATCGTTTTTCATTGTATAATTTTCCCTGCGATGTTAAAAGCGCATGGCGATTATATTCTTCCAGAGAATGTTCCTGCCAATGAGTTTTTAAATCTGGAGGGAGATAAAATTTCTACCTCTAGAAACTGGGCGGTTTGGTTACACGAATACTTGATTGATTTTAAAGATAAGCAAGATGTGCTTCGTTATGTTTTATGTGCAACAGCACCAGAAACAAAAGATAACGATTTTACCTGGAAAGATTTTCAAGACAGAAACAATAATGAATTAGTGGCTGTGCTTGGAAATTTTGTGAATAGAACATTGGTGTTAACAGGTAAATATTTCGATAATAAAGTTCCTGCGCAAGGCATGTTGATTGAAATGGATCAAGCTTGTTTGCATGCAATAGGAACGATTTCAAAACAAGTGCAGGAGAGTTTAGAAAAATATCGTTTCCGTGAAGCACTTGCATATATGATGGATTTAGCACGCGTTGGAAATAAATATTTAGCGGATACAGAGCCATGGAAACTATATAAAACGGATCCTTCAAGAGTTGAAACAATTTTAAATATTTCTTTAGAAATTACCGCTGCTTTATCCTGTTTGTGTGAACCGTTTCTACCATTTACGGCAGCGAAAATTAGAACGATGTTAAATATTTCGCATTACGATTGGTCGAATGCTTTTACTGGGAAATTAATGCAAGCAGGACATGAATTAGGTCAAGCTGCTTTGTTGTTTGATAAAATTGAAGATGAAGCAGTGCAGCATCAAATCGATAAGTTGATGGCTTCTAAAAAAGCAAATGAAGCAGCAGCACCTACTGAAAGTACAAGTGCATTAAAGCCTTTAAAGGAGACTACCACCTATGATGATTTCGCCAAAATGGACTTACGTGTAGGCACTATCATCGCTGCTGAAAAAGTAGAGAAGGCAGATAAACTATTGAAGTTGACAATTGATACAGGAATTGATCAACGAACCGTAGTATCCGGGATTGCTATGCACTTTAAACCAGAAGAGATTGTTGGGCAACAAGTAACCTTACTGGCTAATCTAGCACCTCGAAAACTAAGAGGTATCGAATCAAATGGAATGATTCTAATGGCAGAAGATGAAAACGGCAAGTTGATTTTTGTTCAACCATCGACTAAAATAACAAACGGAAGCACAATCGCCTAATGAAAAAATCCTACAGCTTTTTATTTCTCTTATTTTTTTTAATTAATGGCGTTAAGGCACAAACGTTACAAGTGTGGCCTTCACAATTAGTTTTTGGAAGCGTCGATGAATTATCAGTGGATAGTCAGCAAGTTTGGCTAACTAACAATAATGCCTATACGGTTAAGGTGTTTGATTGTCTATTTACGAAAGTATATGGAGCAGCAGCGTTTTCTGTCGACCAACAACAATACACATTAGCACCTGGTGCCGCGGTAGGAATCTGGGTGCGCTTTTATCCTTCCCATAACATCAATCATAATTGTGAGATGATTATTAGAACAGATGGACCAAAAGGAGATGTGCGCGTTGATTTACGAGGGCAAGGACATTATTCGAATGTGTATTATGATACTACCGAAAATCTTTCAGAAGAAAGTTTAAAGCAAGCTTTGAAAGTAATCACCGGACAAGGCTATCGTTCCTTGGGTTATTCAGCGCCCTTTCCAGCGACTTCTCCCTGTGCACGCGACACCATGTTTATGATAATCGATAATCAAGCCACTAACGGTCAAGGAGCTACGCAAAACACTATTGAGTGTGTTTATACAGGGCGACAAATAGTTGGTTATACCGATAGAACTCAATGTCAAAATACTGCTGACCCATATTATAACTTTAATACTGAGCATACTTTTCCACAAAGTTTGTTTTCTTCTTTAGAACCCATGCGATCGGACATGTTTCATTTGTTTCCTACGGATGAAACAGCCAATAATAAACGATCTAACTATCCTTTTGGAATAGTCACAAATCCGACATGGAGCAATGGAGGAAGCAAGTTCGATCAAAATACAAATACGTTCGAGCCTCGTGATATTCATAAAGGCGAAGTAGCGCGCGCGATGTTTTATTTTGTAACGCGTTATCAAGATTATAATGGTTTTTTAAGCGGACAAGAACAGGTATTACGTCAATGGCATCAAGCGTTTCCAACTACGCAAGTAGAGAGAACCCGATGTAATAATATTTATACGTATCAAAAAAATAGAAATCCGTTTATCGATTATCCGCAATTTGTTGATCGTATTAATTCGATTGCAAATTTTTCTGTAGCACCCTCAAACAATACGTTTCTTTTACCAGAGGATACGATTAACTATGGATTAATTAATGGAAACATTTCGAATGTTTATCGCTTTTGGATTGTTAATGATGGTAATCAGGTAATTAATGTTTCAGGATTAACATTAACACCTAATACTAAATTAACTTTTGCTAATAACACGGGAGTAAACACCATTATTCAACCTGGAGAATCAGCAGGCATTGATGTGGAGTTAAACAATGCCGCGCTAGGAAGTTTTTCAGGTTACTTAAATTTTATTTTGAGTGGTAATTCGTTAAATGCTCCGATACAAATTCCAATAAGAGCATATGTTTCAATCACGGGACTGAATGAAAACAACTCAGGTTTAAATACTATTTATCCTAATCCTGTTAATGACGAAATCAATTTTAATAAGTCTTTGAATAAAGCAATTGTTCAAATTTTTAATGCAGAAGGAAAAGTAGTCTATTCAAATAATGATTTTACAGGAAACTCATTAAACGGATTATCAAATTATCCTCAAGGAAAATATTTTATTTCTGTTAAAGAAAATAACAACACAATTAATTACTCATTCATCAAAAAATAATCAAATGTCCGACTTCCATCAAATCATGAATGCCGTGAAAGAATTTCATACGTCTTTTGGCATTGACCATAAATCTGAACCTACAGCAGCACTCGACGAAAAAACAATTCAACTTCGCCACCGATTAATGGCAGAAGAGAATGATGAATATTTAGAGGCTGCAAAAAACAATGATTTAGTTCAAGTAGCAGATGCTCTTGGTGACAAACTATACATCTTATGTGGAACGATTATATCTCACGGATTGCAACATAAGATTGTTGAAGTGTTTGAAGAAATTCATCGTTCGAATATGAGTAAACTTGATGCAGATGGTAAACCAATTTACCGCGAAGATGGAAAGGTGATGAAAAGCGAATTGTATTTTTTACCAAACATCGAAAGCATACTAGAAAAGTAATTTACAGTGAATCGTAAAAAGAAAAGTCCCGAGTAAACCCGGGACTTTTTTTATTGGCGTAAAACATCAATTAATGTTCAACAGCAAATCGCATAGACTTAGGTTGTTCACCATCAATCTTCAAAATATAAATTCCTTTTTCTAATTCAGAAGTATTGAATTCAACATAGTTCATTCCTTCAGCAAGAGAATAATTTACTGTGTATTGTAATTGTCCGATGCTATTATAAATGTTAAACATTTTGCTTTCCGCTTTTTCAGAAACCATATTTAAGTGCAACACATCAGTAGTTGGATTAGGGAATAAAACATAATTGTTAAATTGTTCTGAAAGCCTTGCAGCATTACCAGTGATGTTAACAGTGTAATCTTCTACTTCACCTGAAGTATAAGTTGTACAAGATGTGGTTGGATACGCATTGTATTGCATTTGAATACGCATGCGAGTAGTTCCGTTTAATGCTGTTGTTGGAATTACAAATGATTTAGTAAGAACTCCGGTTGCATTTCCAAATGTTACTTTTTCGCCGGCATCAGTAAATACTCCGTTTTTATTATAGTCAATCCAAACGTTCCAATATTCTTTTCTGCTGGTAGAAACATAACCTGGAGTTAGTGTAATAGAAACAGTAGTTCCACCTGCGAGATTAGTACTAAGATTGGTAAAGTTGGCATACCCTGCATTGCTTCCGCTTGTATTGCTAATTGTACCAATAGCTACTTTATTGATGTATTCTCTCGTAACATTTGTTCCCTTCGAAACACAATAAGTTATAGGAGCGGTTCCTGTAGTAGTAAAATTAGTTGCCGCACTATAAAGAGAAGCACCGCCCGCCGTACATTGTGATTGAACCTGGAAATTATAAATGGTACCAGGAGTTAATCCAGTTAAATTTGCAGAGGTATTGTTAGTGTTGATGGTTGTCCACGTTGTTGCAGCATTTGTTTTATATTGTAATGCATACGATGCAGCACCCGTTGCAGCTGTCCAACTTACGCTTGCTGTTGTATCGGTAATTAGCGATGCAACTAATCCCGAAGGTGTACTGCAAGTTCCTGTCGCGCCTTGAGCTCCCACACCTACTGCATACCAAGCATTCATTACTTGATTTACTTCTGATGATCCTGCTCCATATAAATCTATAGCAGCATTAATACAAGCCGTTCTCCAAGCAGCATAGTTAGAAGATGGAGTTAGGTAAACAGTTTCACTACGATAAACAATAGCATTCGCTTTTGTTAATCCTAGTCCTGTTACAGTGTAAGCGTTCCCCTTATCGTTTGTTGCGCTACCACCATTAACAAGTAAATAGTAAAAATAATTACCTACTCCAGAGTTCGTATGTACGCCACCGTTATCTGCCGTTCCAGTGTACCAGTTTGTTCCTTGATAACAGTTTGGCTGGCTGTATAATTTCGGGTTCGACATATCACGAATTCCCCATGCCATATCATTACTTAATAGCCAATTGATATCATTTGGTTTTGACCAGAACTGAACAGCTTTTCCAAAAATATCACTCATACTTTCATTCATTGCTCCCGACTCGTTACTGTAAGTTAAATTGGAAGTATATTGCGTTAACCCATGGGTTAATTCATGTGCGGTTACATCAATTGCGGTGATACCAGCGCCATTGGTAGAACGAACACCATAATGCATAATTGATCCATCCCAATAAGCATTATTTGTTGTTGCAGTTTCGTTTACATAACTTGTTAATGCAAATCCTGCATTGTTGATACTATTACGGTTAAAGTTTGTGAAATAGAAATCATAGGTTTGAGATACTCCATAATGTGCATCTAGTGCATACTTATCATTCGTTGTATATGACCAGTTTGCCGTCGTGCTTGAATAATCACTATGCGTGCTGGTTTCACCATGAAGAGTGATGATACCACTTCCTTTTGTTAAATCACGTAAACGGTAAGAGGTTCCGTTTAAATCACTGTGAATATTTTGTGTTCCACTGTAAACTGTTGCAGCCGTTCCAGTTGCATCTACAAAATAAAGCATGTCTTTTTTCCCGATGAATGATCCAGAAGTAGCATCGAAATAATAAGCTGCCCTACTTAAAGGGGCTGTAGCGTAAACAACTACTTTATAGGCTAAAGTTAAATTTTCGGCGTTTAGAAATTCGTCAGAACAATACCAAACTAACTCTGCAACTGGCGTATTTGATTTTCTAATATCATCATTGCTTTCTTGATTATTTTCCCAGGCATAATGTTTAGCATTCACGATTTCCAACGCTCTTTGAACCGCAACGGAAGCACTCAAAATAGCTTTTGTTTTCTTGTTTAAAGATTCGGAAGAGGTAATAATATTTCCACTAACAACAGTTAACTCACCATTGCGCGTATGTGCAATAAGCATACTGTTCTCAACGGGGATGTTGTTGATTTTTTGCTGATAGCGATAATAAACACCAAGGGCATCATTTTCTTTCGACAATAAAGAAAAGGTGTTGTTGTTATTTAATCCCAAAGAAGCTTCTACTTTTGTTGGACTGAACGATTGTTTTTCTTCTTCGGATAATCGAATAACAAACTGATTGTTTTCTGAAGTAGGGGCGACATGATTTCTAAGGTTAATTTGTCCGAATGACAAATATGAAACGCAAACTGAAAACAAGATAAGGCACTGTTTTTTCATAGAGGGGAGTTAAATGAATTATAAGTACGCAAAATAGGAAAAAGTTAAAAAAGAAGAAAAGATATTATACTCAACAGGGTAAAAATCACGTTAAAAAGTTAATAATTACATTTATTTAAGTTGAAAGTAGTATTTTAGACATCGTAACCAAGCCCCTAATTTATCGTAGTAGGGTCCAAATAAATTATCAAAAAATGAAAAAGACATTCGTTATTGTTGTTTTAACCTTTGTAACTCAATTAGGATTTTCTCAAACAAATCAAAGTGGAGATCGTGAAGAAATGGTAGCCCCAAAGGCTATTGATGAAAATGCTGATATGGTAAGCGCCAATAATAAATCTAAACTAGCAACCATTCAGATTGTAAAAGCAATGTTGAACTCCAATTTTAAAAAACTGGACACCAACTTATTGAAAAATACAGTTGCAATGTTGGGAGATTGTAAAAAGAAGGGAGAGCTGTTTAATAATATGCGCGTTGTAATTGTTTCAACACCTGTAGAAGCATATAAATCAGAAAACACGGAGGCTGGAAAAAAAATCGCAGCAGCCCTTAATGATGAGACTGATTTCAAAATGTACAACAGCCTTCTATTAAAATGGCAAATGTTATTAAAGCCAGCCGCTCTAGGAGCCTCTTGGCCAACAATGGAAGCTGCTTGGAAAAACAATTTAAAATAAATAAGAATAAGTAAAAGGTAACGGAATAATTAAACAATAAAAGCCCTGAATTTTTTCAGGGCTTTTATTGTTTTAAACGTTTTTTGAAACAAAGAAAACAGTTTATTCTTCCAGATAAAATCTTTTAGATGACCTCTTCCACAATATATGGCGGCCTTTTTCGTGACAAATCTAAATTTCTCCAAAGGTACTCGCCAATAATTCCTAGAGCTATCATTTGAAAGGCAGAAACCAATAAAAACACAACCATCATTGTTGTCCAACCTTGCACATCAATAAGTCCGCTCAAACGAGCAAAAATGACGTATCCGGCGTATATAAATGAAATCAAACCCAATATTAAACCAGATGTGGTAATCAAGCGTAAAGGGAAATAAGAAAACGAAACAAAGGAGTCGATAAACAGCTTTATTTTTTTACTCACCGTCCATCTTGATTTTCCAATTACCCGTTTTCTTCTGGTATAAGGAATAGATACAAATTCATATTTCAACCAAAGTAACAAATACAAGCTATTCGTGTTTGACTCATTCAGTCCCACTACTTCTTCTCTTAACTTTTTATCAAACAGGCAATAGTCAAATCCACCTTCTGGCATATTTGGTAGGGCAAACCGTTTAATCATTTTTTGAAAAGTAATAGCAAAAAAACGACTTATAAAAGCATCTTCTCTTTCATTACGATTGGCGATGACTAGCTTAAATCCCTTATTCCAATACTCCACCATTTTCAGCATTAATTCGGGTGGATCTTGTAAATCGTCGGTGATTACCACATTCATATCACCGGTAGCGTGCTTCATTCCTGCTTGAATGGCATTATAAGATCCAAAGTTTCCTGATAGCTTGATTATTTTTACTTTATCAGGATGTTGTTGTTTAAACTGTTTTAGGGCTTGCAAAGTATTGTCCTTCGATCCATCATCTACCATAATGTATTCGAATGTGATATCATCTGTAAAGCGTTTTTCATTTTCAAGCAGCTCCGCAGTGGTGGAGGGTAAGTTTTTCTCGCTGTAATAACACGGAATGATAATCGATAACTTAGGCATGGAAAAACTTTTTTATTGTTTCTGAAATATAAACCAGTTGATCATCCGTTAATCCAGGGTAAACAGGAAGACTTAAACACGTTGACGCAATTTTTTCAGCAAGAGGGAAATCTCCCTTTTTATAATTTAATTCTGAATAGGCAAGTTGTAAATGAGGTGGAACGGGATAATGAATGAGCGTTCCGATATTATTTTGAGTTAAATAATTTTGAAGTTCCTCTCTTTTTTCTGTTCGTATTACATACAGATGAAATACAGAGGTGGCATGTTGTGCAAGACTTGGTAAAATAATATTTTCAACGCCCTGTAAAAGTTCGTTATATCGGTTGGCAATTTTTATACGTTCACTATTCCAATCGTCTAATCGTTTAAGTTTAATGGATAAAAATAGGGATTGCATCTCATCGAGTCGAGAATTGATACCCTTTATTTCATTATAGTATTTTTTTTCAGAACCATAATTACGATATACATTGGCAAATCGATATAACTGTTCGTCATTTGTAGTTATTGCACCAGCATCTCCAAAGGCACCAAGATTTTTACCTGGATAAAAACTCGTTGCATTAATATGACCAAAACTACCTGTTTTCTGATGGTTGTAAGTAGCTCCTTGAGCTTGTGCATTATCTTCAATAACAAATAATCCATGTTTCTTGGCAATAGCCATGATGACTTCCATTTCACACGCTTGACCGTAAAGATGAACAGGGAGAATCGCTTTCGTTTTGGAAGTTATTTTATTCGCTATTAAATCAGGATTAATATTATATGTTTCTAATCGTGGTTCAACAGGAATGGGCGTAGCACCAACATAAGAAACCGCAAGCCAAGTTGCAATGTACGTATTGGATGGAACAATGACTTCGTCTCCTGATCCAATGCCTACTGCTTTTAATGAAATGATTAATGCATCAAGTCCATTCCCAACACCTGAGCAAAAGCTTGTATGAGAGTAGTCTGCAAATGATTGTTCAAATTCTTTTAATCGATTGCCTAGAATATACCATCCATCATCAATAAATCGTTCAAATCCATTTTTAAGTTCTTCCTTAATGGATGCATTCATTTCGTTAAATGATAAAAATGGAATCTTCATATTGTAATTAATCCTTCGGAAGTTAGTTTATAATGCACTCCGTCTTCATCTGACCAAGTATCATCATTTAATTTTTTAAGCTTTTCGCCATTCTTGTTTACCCACCCTTTGATTCGAGCAGGGTTTCCATATACCAATGCATAATCGGGCACGTCTCTAGTAATTACAGAACCAATTCCAGCCATGGCATATTGACCAATTTTAACGCCCGCTAAAATAGTAGAATTAGCGCCAATAGAGGCTCCTTTTCCAACGAAGGTTTTTTCAGCAGTAATATATTTTTTACTTCGAGGGCGAATATCATTAGTGAAAACCACATTGGGTCCAAGAAAAACATCGTCTTCAACTGTCACACCATCCCAAATATATATACCCGACTTTATGGTAACATTATTACCAATGCTCACATTGTTTTCAATAAAACAGTGATCACAAATATTACAGTTTTTTCCTATCACTACTTTATCAAGAATGTGTACAAAGGCCCAAATTCTTGTATTGTCTCCAATGGTTGATGTTTCAACAAGCGCGTTAGGATGAATGAATACTTTTCCCATTGTTACCCCCACGTTTCTTTGAACATTTCATATTCGCGTATATAGTCTTTCTCATCAAAACGAGTGGAAGCTAATACTACTTGAATAGAAGAGTGTGTGTATTGCATAGTGTGCCACACCGATGGAGGAATATATACTCCCTTCTCGGGAGAATCTAACACAAAGGTTTGAATGTTTCCCGCACCGTCTTCTGTAGTAACGATAATTCTTCCGCTTGCTGCAATTAATATTTGCTCTGTTTGATGATGTGCATGTCGTCCCCTTACTACACTTTCTGGTGTAAAATAAGTCCAGAAAATCCGCTCTACTTTAAATGGAAGGTGGTTATTATCTGCAACGGAAATATATCCAATCGAACTTTCGCCATGTTTAGGAAAGGTAATTATATGAGGTTGCTTGAAATTCATAAAGGTATTTTTCAAAGACTAAAAATAGAAAAATATCTCGTAAAAGAGGTGGTTAAAAATCGCGATTGTTGAATAAGATAATAGCAAGCTAAGGTTTTAATTCTACCAGTTGAAAATAATTGGAAGAATCTTTTAATACCGAAACAACATTGGGCAGAACTAACGCAGGTATTTTTGATGCATTCGAAATTAATACATACCGAATATTATGTTCTTTAATAAAGGCAAGTTGTAATTTTTCAAGAGGTTCTTTTTTTCCTTTTGCCCATCTTGAAAATGGAGTTGAGTTTACAAAACCTCTTTCCCATTCTGTCTCAATCGGAATTTCAGTGGTGTTAATACAAATAGGTGCAAAGGATTGGTTATAGTAAGAAAGATAACCACCAATAATTCCAAAACTGACATTCTTGTCAAAAACAGATTGGTATTCAGACGGGTTTCTTATAAAGGCAAATGAAGCGGTAGGAGAGGATTGAATCTTATTAATAATTATTCGTTGTTGTTGATTGGCAACTGAATATTTTTTTTCGAAAGGAAAATGTAATATCACGTTTGATATAATGATAAAACTACCAATTACTTTAACCCAATAACGAGGATCGTTTATGGAATATAGTAAAACTAAAAACATAATTACTGATACTACTGGAAGAAAAACATTAAACCAAAGTTGTACAGAATCAGGCATTCTAAATAAAAGTCCCCAAGCGAATAAACCAAATAGCTGAAATAATAGGCTGTGAACAATAAAAAACATGTGACCATTTTTAATTATAGACTTAATATTTAGCAGTATTAAAAAAATAAATGGAAGTGTGGTAAGTATCATTTTAAAAATGCTGGATCCAGCAATATTGATGAGGGTTTTTATGTATGAAGAGACGTCCCCTATGTACAAATTCAAAAATCCAACGGAACTTTTTTCTAAATCATAAACTTTGAAAAAAAACAACATCAACATTAGAATTACCAAAACAAATAATTGAGAAAATAAAAATGTACGATTTATAGCCTTCTTGTTGATGCGCTCCAATAAAAAAAAGAAAACTAACATTCCTAAAACTGCAGGCAGTACCGTGGGATAGATGATACCTAATGCAATTAGAATAATAATTCTGTATTGAGAATTATTTATAGTATGAAACAACGCAAGAACAAATAATAGAATGATTGCAAGCTTATAATAACTCGCAAATACTAAATCATAAATGTCACCTTTAAGATATGTTTGAAAGGGATAAACAAAGTTTTTGATAGGGGCTAAGAAAAAACCAAAGACAGAGAATAATAGAATGAAAAATTTACGACGTTGATTCAATAAGATTGTAGCGACGGAATAAAACCCATACCATACTAACGTGAATAAAATTGGGACTGTCGAAAAAAGATAACTTTGAATAAAAGGCCCTTGTTTAAAAAAGTGTGAGATAATAGTCAAGTACATTTCGGAGTAATGGTAAAGAAAAAGTCCGGAGATGTTGGAATTTAAATAATAGTTTTCCTGAGCAGATTCTATCAGATGCGCTGAAACATTCGAATAAAAAATATAATCATTGTGAATTTCAGGAATGAAATTTCCAGAATCACAAAATCCTGTATAAATATAAAACTGTAGCAAAGTGGTTATGAATACAAAAACAAAAAGTATAGGAAGAATATCTTTGAGGGAAGAAAACCATTCTCTTTTATTATTATTGGCTCTATTACGCTTTGTATGTATTAAATAGGCAACTATTGGCGCCAACGCTACATAGGACGTAATTCCTTTTGTTACAATAATTGCTGTAAATACAACCAACGAAATATACCCAGCAACCAAGGAAATAAAATGGTTTTTCTCAACATGCTTTGCTGATAAGTGTAAACCGTTCAATAGAAAACTTCCTATACCATACATCCCTACAACAATGATAAAATTGACGAGGATAAATAGCACAAGGAGTAGATTCATGGTAGAAATTTATAATCGCTAAAAATAATGGAAAATAATTAGACAGGAACCTAACCGGTTTATAAGCGTTTCTTAAGCAATATCTAATTAAAAGTAGTCCCGAGCAGAATCGAACTGCTATCTAGAGTTTAGGAAACTCCTATTCTATCCGTTGAACTACGGGACCAGAATATAATTTGAAGGTGCAAAGTTAAAAACTTTAAGGAGCTTTTAATTTAATCGAATTATTGAATTTGTTTAGATTTATTCAAGTGACACAAAAGTTTTATACAACCATAAACTTAATGAAAGGATAAAAAGGAGGAGGTTAAAAATTATTAGGGGATGCTATAAAATCTCTTAAGAATTTTTTGCCAACGCCACTTTTTAAATAAATCTCTCTTTTACGCTCCTCAAATCGGTTGTTACAAATTTCCGAGTAAAATAATTTTCAAGGCCTTCTGCCTTTGGTAAACTTACTTTTTCCTGCGTTGTGTTCTACTTCTCTTTTAAGCAAATGAATGGTCATACTAACATAAATCTCATTAGTTTTATCACTCAACAAAGCATAAACGGTAACGGAAGAAATCATACGAGTTTAAATTAAAATTAGATATGTTGGTATTAATACTTTTAAAAACCAGATTTAATAACAAGAAGGGAGATAGAAAATTTGTGGTTTAAAGTAGTCCCGATCAGAATCTCTACCTGACGTCAGACAGGGAACTGCTATCTAGCGTTTAGGAAACTCCTATTCTATCCGTTGAACTACGGGACCAGAATAGAGGAAGCAGGTATTATTTTATCAACTTCTATTCAATGAGTGGATTTCACCATCATCAATATTTGTATTTTCGTGGCAATGAAGAAAAGTATTCTACGCCTTTCTGAACTCGCAAAAGAAATATCGGAAGTTTTTCGTAAAAACTTTTCGAGTGAGCGTTATTGGGTCTCTGCAGAAATACTTGGACTAAAAATTAATAAAGGTCACTGCTATTTACAACTCGGCGAAAAAGACGAGCGCAGTACACAACCCAAAGCAGAGTTTAAAGCAATGGTTTGGGCAAGTAATTTTACAATGGTTCACGCTCGATTTGTTGCTGAAACAGGAAATGAGCTCCAGGAAAATATGGAAGTGCTGTGTTTGGTGGAAGTGCAGTTTCATGAGCGTTTTGGAATGAGTCTTTTGATTCATGATATCGATCCCGCTTATACGCTTGGGAGAATGGCTATCGAGCGTAAAAAAACGGTTGACCAACTTAAAAAGGAGGGAGTATATTTATTGAATAAACAACAACATCTTCCTGTAGTTGTACAAAATATTGCCATTATTTCTTCTGCAGATGCAGACGGATTTAAAGACTTTACCACTAAATTATTTAATAACCACGCAAACATAGTTTTTCATTGGAAATTGTTTCCTTCTTTAATGCAGGGTGATAACGCCCCAGCATCCATAATAAATGCTTTACATCAAATAAAAAATCATTCTTGTTTTCCATATTTACATGCAGTGGTTATTGTTCGGGGTGGCGGACAAACATCAAGTTTAAGTTGCTATAATGATTACCAATTAGCGTTTGAAGTAGCCAACTTTCCCATTCCTGTATTAACTGGCATTGGTCATACTGCAGATATTTCTATTGTTGATGAAGTAGCCCACTTAAATCTAATTACGCCAACGGCAGTTGCTGATTTTATTATTCAACATGCAGCTGAATTTACTAATCAATTAAATTATTTGCGAGATGGAATTCATGCTTATGCTAATCTTGGTATTGATTCAGAAGAAGAAATAATTGTGGAGTTAGCGGAGGCCATTGCAAACATTGTAAATGAAAGTTTGTTAGAGGAACAGCATTATTTTGAATCTGCCGCCTCTGTAATGAATCGTTTGGTAAAGGATAAAATTCTAAATGAAAGCAATACGTTGTTTTATAAAAAAGAGAAAATAAAGTTGTTGGTAGATGCGGTTATTTTGAAAAACAAAAATCAACTTTTATTTAATTACACAGAGTTAAAAAACAAATCTCGTTTGATTTTAAATAAAGAGGAAAACGATTTAAACAATGCACAAATAAAAAGTGAAATTCTAGACCCAATGAATATTTTGAAAAGAGGATTTAGTTACACACTTTATAATAATCAACTTGTTTTTGATCCTGATGAAGTACCTTTGAATGCAGAATTAGAAACCATAGTGTTGAAAGGAAAAATAAAAAGCAAAAAAATGAATTAAAAACATGGCAGAAAAAATCACATACGATAAAGCGAAAGCAGAACTAGAAATAATTCTAGAAGAATTAGAAGGCGGTGAAGTAGGAATTGATCAGTTGGCTAAATTGGTGAAACGCGCTAATGAATTAATAAAACTTTGTAAGGATAAATTAAAAGCTACTGACGAAGAAGTAAAAACAATTCTTGAATCCTTTGAAGATTAATCATGAAAAAGGCGGTATACTTATTATTAATTTTTTCCATTCTTGCAGCTTGCAAAGCCCGTAAAGAAGAACCCTTTGGACGAATAACTAAACTAGAAGATAAAAAATGGATTCTCTTTTCGTTAAATGGAAAGGAGATGTTAGAAAATGATTCGTCAAAAATGTTTAGTCTTGAAATTTTTTCCGAAGACAATGCAATTTATCTTAATTCTGATTGCGACACAACATACGGTTTATATACTGCTCAAAAAGACTTTATTTTTTTAAATGTATTAGGAAGAACCAATTCGCAGTGTAATCCCCTTTTATTCGGGGAATATGTTCAACAAGCTAAATCAGCGAATCGTTATGAAATCAAGAATATAAAAATTAACGGTATTAAAACAGAGCAGCTTATTTTGTTTAATGATGATCAAGAGCTTCTTCGGATGAATAAACGCTAAAATAAAAAAGCCCCGATTATTCGGGGCTTTGTATTTTATAATTGAATTTTTAGTCCTTTGATAATTGATTGAGGATCTTTCCAATTTATTTCAGGATGTGTTGCTTTTAAAGAACCAGCAATCGTAACAACTTTAAATTTAATCTGACTGCTCGCATTAAAACTAAACGATGTCCAGTCTGTATAGTATGCTTCAATAGTAGCAGTTCCAACTGTAGCACTTGGAACATACATAAACGGAGTACTTCCTGCTGGATATACATTCTGATAAGGTAGTTGAACATTTATTCCAGTACTAGTTACCCAATAAACAATCACTGCACCATGATCTAAAATGTCTTGAGTAATATTAGCATCTGTCAAGTCAACATATTTTTCATAGTCGGTCCCAGAGGTTCCAGCGGATTGCCATTGTGTAGAGGTAACTGTAAATGTGCTTGTATGTACATTTGCGTTTCCTGCAGGACCTTGTGCGCCGGGCGCTCCATCTTTTCCACAAGAGGCTAGTAATACAATTGCAGATAAATAAGTAATTAGTTTTTTCATAATGGTTGAGATTTTATTGAACTAAAAATAGATGAAAAAACAATTCAAAAAATTTAGTTTTAAAACAAAATAAATTCATCTTTGTTATTCTAAATAAAAAAGAATGGCAATGAATGTATTAGCTTTTTTCACAACATTTTTCCTGATGGAGTTTGTTGCATGGTTTACTCACAAATTTGTAATGCATGGATTTTTATGGATACTTCATAAAGATCATCATCAAACAGAGCCGGGCATCTTTGAAAAGAATGATTCTTTCTTTTTGATCTTTGCTATTCCAAGCATGATATTAATTTATCTCGGAGTGATGAATGATAATGATATGCGCCTATTTATTGGAGCGGGTATCGCTGTGTATGGACTCGCCTATTTTTTAGTTCATGATATATTTATTCATCAACGTATTGGCCTATTCAAACGTTCGAATAACGTTTATTTAAGAGCAATTAGAAAAGCACATAAAGTGCACCACAAGTATTTAAATAAAGAACATGGTGAGTGCTTCGGAATGTTATTAGTGCCGTTTAAGTATTTTTTAGAAGCAAAAAAGTCCGTTGATTTAATGGAAAGATAGTTAAACGTTTTCTTGTTTTTGGGGCGAATGACCTCTCCCTTTATTTACAATAAAAACTCCAATTAATGTAATGCCAATCGCAATGATGGTTTTTGGACTTATTGGTTCATGCAAAATAACCAACCCTAGCCATATTGCTACAATAGGATTGATGTAAGCATATACAGAAACAATCGTAGCCGGAAGTCGGTCCATTGCATATACAAAGAGGCTATATCCGATAATGGAACCAGCAATGACTAAATAAAATAAAGCATACCAACCTGTTGGATTAAAACTGATTTTACTTGCTTCACCCATGAAGAGTCCGATGCAAGCAGTGACGGATCCACAAATCATCATTTGTAATCCTGCATTTAACACGGAGTTGATTTTCACAGGAAACTTTTTCATATAAACCGAACCCAAAGAGCCATTAATTAATCCGATAATCAGCAAGACAAATCCGAGTAAATAAGCACCATTGCTTAACAAAAAAAGCTGCTCATAAAAAATCAACCATTGTCCGATAAAGCCAATGAAAATTCCAAGAATACTTAGATTTGAAATACGCTCTTCAGGATTCCATATTCGAGTAATGAGAACAATCCAGATTGGGAAGGAAGAGTTGACCAAAGCCGCCATACCACTTGTAACAGATTGTTCCGCTAAAACGAGAAACAAGTTTCCTCCAACAAAGATGAATAGTCCGGTAATAACAATTCTTTTTAATTCTTGTAAGCTAGGCCACTCTACATTTTTTTTGAAGTTAAACCACAGTAGTATGGCAAGTCCAGAAATCAAATAGCGAATACCAGAAAACAAAAAGGGAGGAAAGCTCTTTACTCCAATGCGTATAGCAAGATAGGTAGTTCCCCAAAGGAAACACAAGGCAACTAATGCTAAATATGGATGACGGTTTTGCAAATTGAATTAGGAAAATGTTTGCAAGTCGAACAAACGCTTGTAATACCCATTTTTATTTAATAACTCTTGATGGGTTCCTCGTTCTACAATTTCTCCGCTCTGCATCACAATGATTTCATCAGCATGTACAATGGTTGATAAACGATGTGCAATCACGAGGGTAGTTCGTTGCTTCATCAAATTTATCAAGGCTTCTTGCACTAAACGTTCTGATTCTGTATCTAACGCAGAAGTGGCTTCGTCTAAAATAAGTATTGGAGGATTTTTTAATACCGCTCTTGCAATGCTTAATCGTTGACGCTGTCCACCACTCAACTTACTACCTCTATCACCTATGGTAGTTTGATAACCTTCGCTCATGGCAGAAACAAAATCATTTGCATTTGCAATTTTTGCAGCCGCAATTACTTCTTCTTCCGTTGCATTGTCCATCCCGAAGGCAATGTTATTAAAAACTGTATCGTTAAATAAAATAGATTCTTGCGTAACAATTCCCATTAGGCCTCTTAAATCAGTAATCCGTAAGTCTTTTATATTAATACCATCAATAGTAATTCTTCCTTCATCTACATCATAATAACGGGGAAGCATATCCGCTAATGTAGTTTTTCCACTTCCTGATTGCCCTACAAGAGCTACTGTTTTTCCTTTAGGAATATCTAAAGAAATGTTTTTTAAAACCGTTTTACCATCTTCTTTCAAATATGAAAAACAAATATTTTCAAAACTGATTTTATCAGAAAATGTTTTTAACTCCACAGGAGCAACCGGATCTTTTACCAATACTTCTGCATCCAAAATTTTATAAATTCTCTCAGAGGAAGCCAATCCCTTTTGAATATTATACCAAGCAGTAGTTAAGCTTTTTGCCGGAGTAATCACCTGAGAGAAAATTGCAATAAAAGCAATAAACTCACTTGGCTCTAGCTTCGAATTACTCCCTAATACCAGTAAGCCTCCAAAATACATCACTACAGTCATGACAATCGTTCCTAAAAACTCACTCACTGGCGAAGCGAGATCCCTGCGCCTCCCAATTTTATTCATCAACCCGAAATGTTGGTTATTCAATTCGCCAAATTTTTTTGAGGATGCTTTTTCCGCTGTAAATGCATGAATAATTCTTAGTCCACCTAACGTTTCTTCTATGTTACTCAAAAGCTCACCCATTTTTTCTTGAGCAAGCACCGATTTTTTCTTTAGACTTTTACCAATTCTACCAATGATTAAACCAGCAACAGGCAATAATACCAACACAAAAGTGGTTAGTTCAGAACTCATTGTGAACATCGTAATTAAAAACACAATTATGTTCAACGGTTCACGAAAGGCTGCTTCCAGAGAATTCATAATTCCCCATTCTATTTCCTGTACATCATTGGTCATTCGCGCCATTAAGTCGCCCTTACGTTCATCTGTAAAATAACCAATTGGTAAGCTCAATATTTTATGATATACATCTCTTCGAATATCTCTCACAACACCATTACGAATTGGAACCAAAAAATACATTCCAAGATAACGAGTCAAGTTCTTCAAAAAAAACATCACTACCACCAAAAGGCTAATGAGCATTAAAGCGTTTAATTGTCCATGTTCAATAATGTAATTTCCAAGATAATAGTTGAAGTTGTTTAATAAAACCTTAGCACTTACCGACCAAGGCATTAGAGAATAATTTCTATTCTGGCTGAACAAAACATTCAGAAAGGGAATAATCATCGTAAGTGAAAACAACGAAAAGAATACTGTAAGAATATTAAAAAACACCGACGAGAAGGCTTTCGCTTTATAAGGCTTGATGAATCGTAATAATCGGATGTAGTTTTTCACGGCTCAAAGATAGAGAAGTTAATTTATTTGAGCCCGATAAGTGCTTATTATTCCTCAGGTAATTTAATTATCTTCGTCGTCATAAAGCTTAGTCAATTATGCAATACGATCCAATTAAAAGAAGCCTGGGAAATGTGTTTAATAAAACACCGTTTTTGAGAAAGATATTTTATCGTTTATTGGACCTTTTGCTTCTTAGAGCATGGCATGTTCACAAGGAATTAAAATTGTGGCAACGAGGAGCAAAAGCAGATGCACAAATTTTGGATGCAGGTGCAGGCTATGGTCAACATTCTTATTGGCTTAACGCTCGTTTACCTCAAGCAACAATTTTAGCAATGGATGTGAAGGAAGAACAAGTGGAAGATTGTAATCAGTTTTTTACTTCAATAGGATCAGGTAATCAAGTTAAATTTGTGGTTGGCGATTTAACACAGTTTGAGCACCCCAATAAATATGACTTAGCGATTTCTGTTGACGTGATGGAACATATTTTAGAAGATGTTCAGGTGTTTAAAAACATTTATGCATCCTTAAAACAAGGAGGGATGTTGTTAATCTCTACTCCAAGTGATCAAGGCGGTTCCGATGTGCATGGTGATGGTGAGTCTTCTTTTATTGAAGAACATGTGCGTGATGGTTATAACATTAAAGAGATTGAAGACAAACTTCGTTCGGCTGGATTCTCGAAGGTAGAAGCGAGGTATCAATATGGAACACCTGGAAAAATTAGCTGGCGTCTATCAATGAAATATCCTATTTTAATGTTGGGTGCTACCAAATTATTTTTTCTAATTCTTCCTGTTTATTATCTGATAACCTATCCAATTGCCTATTTATTAAACTGGTGTGATGTTATTTTTGGTCATAAAACGGGTACAGGTCTTATTGTGAAGGCCTGGAAATAATTGCAATGATGAAATTAGGGATTGCCTGGAAAATTGCACGACGATATTTTGCTGCCAAGCGATCTCAACACCTTATCAATATAATTAGTAAAATTAGTGTTGTAGGAGTTTGCGTAGGTACGATGGGACTTATCATTGTACTTTCGGTTTTCAATGGGTTTGGTAACCTTGTTTTAAACATGTACGATAGCTTCGATCCTGATATCGTAATTACACCCGTACAGGGAAAAACATTTTTGCCAGAACAAGCACAACTCGATAAAATCAAAGCCTTACCGTTTGTAAATACTACCACTTCTGTACTAGAAGAAAACGTTTTGCTTCGTTATAAAGAAAGACAGTACATTGCTACAATGAAAGGTGTTTCTTCCACATTTTTTAATAGCAGCGATTTAAAAAATAAAATTATTGATGGTGAACCCATATTGCGTCATGGAGATTTAAATTTTATGATACCCGGCGCAGGCATTGCTTATTCCCTCGGATTGAAAATCAATGATCCTGTTTCAAGAATTAATGTGTATTTACCCAAGAAAGGTATCGACCCTTCTAATGCCTTGTTGAATCCAGAAGGTGCATTTTCACAACGTACCATTGCAGCTTCCGCGGTATTTTCTGTTCAACAGGATTTTGATAATAAGTATGCGATTGTTCCGATAGATTTTATTCGAGAAATGATGGGAGAAGAAATGAAAATATCTTCGATAGAAATTAAACTAACGGATGGGATAGCCGAAGAAGAGGCAGCTAAAAATATTCAACAGTTGGCAGGAAGTGGATTTAAAGTAAAAGACCGGTATCAACAACATGATTTTTTATATAAGATTTTAAAATCGGAAAAGGCAGGTGTTTATCTGATTCTCGGATTTATTTTATTAATCGCCACATTTAACGTGTTTGGTTCATTAACGATGTTAATCATCGATAAGAAAAAGGATATACTGGCTTTAATAAATATGGGCGCAAGTGTAGGATTTATTAAGAAAGTGTTTTTTATTGAAGGACTATTAATTTCTGTATTCGGAGCTGCTACAGGAATGTTGCTTGGAGGTGTTATATGTTTTCTTCAACAGCATTTTGAAATTATTAAACTCGGTAATGCCGAAAATTTTGTAACAAGTAGTTATCCGGTAGCGATGCAAGCAAATGATTTTTTAATTGTAGCAGTTATTGTACTATCAATAGGTAGTTGTGCCGCTTTTATTACTTCACGTTTGATTGTGAAACGTCAGTTACAATACATCAACATTTAATTTTAATTAACTAATTTTACTTTTCATCTATGAACGGAAATATAGCAGTTAAAAATTCACCAGCCATTGATCAGATTGGTGTTGAGGAAAGAATCGCTCGATTAACGAAGCGCTCCATTAAAAATGAAAGTAAAAGGGAGGCGTTGTTAATGGCGATTAGTATGATGGATTTAACAACGCTGGATGCGAAAGATACTCCTGGTAAGGTAAAACAATTATGTGCAAAAGCATTACGTCCTCATGATAAATTGAGTTATGTTCCGCCAGTTGCGGCCGTGTGTGTGTACCCAAATATGGTGGCAATTGCTAAGAAAGCATTAGCGGGTTCAAGTGTAAAAGTAGCTTCTGTTGCAACCGCTTTCCCAAGTGGAATGAGCACGCGAAAAGTGAAGTTAGAGGAAACACGATATGCCGTTACCGAAGGGGCTGATGAAATAGATATGGTTATTTCAAGAGGCAAGTTTTTGGCCGGCGAATATAATTTTGTGTTTGATGAAATTGCTGCCGTAAAAGAAGCTTGTGGCGCCGCTCATTTGAAAGTGATTTTAGAAACAGGGGAGCTTTCTACGTTGGATAATGTGCGTAAGGCATCCGACATTGCCATGTATGCTGGCGCTGACTTTATTAAAACGTCAACTGGAAAAATTCAACCAGCGGCTACCCTACCCGTTACATTAGTGATGTTTGAAGCTATTCGAGATTTTTACTTTAATGAAGGTAGAATGATAGGAATGAAACCCGCCGGAGGAATTGCAACAGCCAAAATAGCAATGCAGTATTTAGTAGTTCTACGAGAAACTTTAGGTGAGGCATGGATGAATCCAGATTGGTTTCGTTTTGGAGCAAGCTCATTGGCTAATGATGTGCTAATGCAATTAGAAAAGCTGGAATCAGGAGTCTATCAAGGACCAGAATATTTTTCGAAAGATTAAAATAGATACAAAAAAACAGGGCTCTAAAAAGGGCCCTGTTTTTTTAGGAGTAATGAATCTTACTTATCGTTTACTTTCATCTTTTTAAACGTATCATCTTGTAAACATTGTAAAGCTTTTACCAAGAAAACGTTAATATCATTGATGATTACATAATATGCATTAGTGTCCCATAAATCACGAGCAATTAATGCTTTCATTTGTGTGGTAATTAATTTCTCCGAAGTTTTTAGTCCGGCATTATCTCGTTTTATATTCTTCTTCTCTGCATACGCAATCAATTCTTCTTGCAGATCTTTTGAAATCTTAAAGTCATTTTTAAACTGGTACACATCCTTGTATTTGCTTAATAATTCAGCGCGATGTGCATCCACATAATTCAAGGTAAAATCGTTTATGATTCCATTTCTTCTTAGTTCATCATAATACTTGCTACTCATACTTGTATCCAACGGAACAAATACATCTGGCATAATACCACCACCACCATACACAACTCTTCCACCCATCGTTTTGCATTTTAAGGAGTCTATGAATTTTATACTATCTGCACTATATAACTCGCCATGCTGGTAACGCATGCTGATATCCATGTCATAGTTTTCATCACCTGGCTCATAATGTTTTTGAATACATCTTCCAGATGGAGTATAGTAACGAGCAATGGTTAAACGCACAGCAGAACCGTCAGGTAATGGAAAAGGTTTTTGAACTAATCCTTTAGCAAAGGTTCTTCGCCCAACAATAAGCGCTCGATCCCAATCTTGCAATGCACCAGAAACAATTTCACTTGCCGATGCTGATGACTCATTTACTAATACCACTACTTTTCCTTTTTCAAACCCACCTACGGATGTAGAATAATTATCTTGGCGTGGATTATTTCTTCCAACGGTATAAACAACCTCTTTACCATTGCTTAAAAATTCATCCGCTAACTCAATAGCTCTGTTCAGATAGCCACCACCGTTATCCGTTAAGTCCATGATTATACTTTCAACGTGTTGTGCTTTTAATTTTTCTAGTGCTTGCTTAAATTCTTCCACTGTACTATCTGCAAAACGACTGATTTTTATATAACCAACAGTTGGAGTTACCATGTAAGCTGCATCCACACTATAAAGTGGAATTTTATCTCTTGTAATTGTAAAAGGAATAAGTTCAGGAACGCCTCTTCTATAAACATCTACTTTTACTTTTGTTCCTTTATTACCTCTTAATTTCTTTAAAACATCATTGTTTTTAATTCCAATGTTGGCTACACTGCTTCCATCAATATTTACAATTCTATCTCCTGCGCGTAATCCTAGTTTTTCAGAAGGACCACCCGAAATAGTTTGTGTTACCATGATGGTATCATCTAAAATACTAAACTGAACACCGATGCCCTCAAAGTTTCCTACTAAGGGTTCATTTACTTCTTTTAATTCTTCCGCAGGAATGTAAATAGAGTGAGGGTCTAACTCTTTCAATAAATTGCGAATGGCGTCATCTGAAATCTTTTTTTCATCGATACTATCTACGTAAGCATAGTTAATCATGCTCATTAAAGCATCTAATTTTTCAGCGGTAGGACTTATTTGTGCATTTACTCTTGCAGAGGATAATAATAAAAAGAGTGCGGTAATAAATAAACTAGTGTAAAAAGAGAGTTTGTTAATCATGTGAATTAATTTGAATATGCGAAGTTTATAAAATTATCAATCGTTTTATTTCTTGTCAGAATCATTGCTAACAATCTTATTAACGAACAAATCTCTGAAATAGTTCGTGACAAAATAATATGTTGGTGACAAAACTGCTTTAATTAACGCAATTATAACCCTATTTTTGAGGCCAATTTGTCACATCCTCTCGATGGCATTTGGTTTGCCAACGGCGGCGCGCTAAAAAATAATTTAATTATGACCACAGGAAAAATAAATGTTCAAACGGAAAACATCTTTCCAATTATTAAAAAATTTCTTTACAGTGATCACGAAATCTTTTTGCGCGAATTGGTTGCAAATGCGGTTGATGCAACAGGAAAAATAAAAACGCTGACTTCTATTGGAGAAAATAAAACAGCGCTGGGTGATTTATTTGTTGAGGTAATTATTGACAAAGAAAATAAAACATTAACTATTCGTGATAGAGGTTTGGGAATGACGGCGGAGGAAGTAGAAAAGTATATTAATCAGATTGCTTTCTCTGGCGCCGAAGAGTTTGTAAATAAATATAAAGATCAAACAGAAGGAAATTTAATCGGCAAGTTTGGATTAGGTTTTTATTCTGGATTCATGGTATCGGATAAAGTAGAAATCTATTCCCGTTCATTTAAGGCTACAGAGCAAGAAGCGATACGATGGACCTGCGATGGGAGTCCTGATTATACCATGACAAATGACACAAAAACGGAACGCGGTACGGATATTATCCTCCACATCAATGAAGACTCTATAGAGTTTTTAGAAGAAGCGAGAATAAAAACTTTACTGGATAAGTACTGTCGATTTTTACCCATTGAAATCAAATTTAAAGATGAATTAATTAATAATACAGCCCCTGCTTGGGTAAAGAAACCAAGTGATTTAACACACGAAGATTACCTCTCTTTTTACAAAGAGTTATATCCAATGGCGGAAGACCCTTTGTTTTATATTCATCTTAACGTTGATTTTCCATTTAACTTAACAGGTATTTTATATTTCCCTAAACTGAAGAAAAACTTAGAGGTTCAGAAAAATAAAATTCAGTTGTATTGTCGTCAGGTGTTTGTAACGGATTCTGTAGAAGGGATCGTTCCTGAATTTTTAACGCTCTTACATGGTGTGATAGATTCTCCTGATATTCCTTTAAATGTGAGCCGCTCTTATTTACAAAGTGATTCCAACGTAAAGAAAATCAGTAATCATATTCTGAAAAAAGTTGCAGACAAACTAGAAGAGTTATTTAAAGAAAACAGAACCGATTTTGAAGCTAAGTGGGATGATATCGGAGTGTTTATTAAGTATGGAATGTTGAGTGAAGAAAAGTTTTACGATCGTGCTAAATCATTCTGTTTATTAAAAAATACCGATGCTAACTATTTTACTTTTGATGAATATAAAACAGTAGTATCACCCAATCAAACAGACAAAGACAATAAAATTGTTTATACCTACACCTCTAATCTCGACGAACAATTTGCGTTTGTTGAGGGGGCAAAAAATAAGGGATATGATGTCTTGCAAATGGATGGAGTAATCGATAGTCATTTTGTTAATTTTTTAGAGTATAAATTAGAAAACACCGCCTTTATTCGTGTGGATGCAGATTCGGCGGATAACCTTATTAAAAAAGACGATAACCGTCCAATTCTTTTATCAGAAGAAGAACAAAAAACGATCAAAGAATTAACAGAACAGGCGGTTGAAAAAGAGAAGTATGCCGTTCAATTGGAAGGTCTTTCAGAAACAGATGCTCCAGCACTAATTACCCGGCCAGAGTTTATGAGACGTATGAAAGAAATGGCAGCAACAGGAGGTGGATATGAATTCATGTCAGGAATGGGAGAACAGTTTAACCTGATAATAAATGCAAATCATCCATTGATGAAAAAAGTATTAAACACAGGCGTTTCTGAAGAGCAACAGCGAATGCTAAGACAAGCAATAGACTTGGCCATGTTGTCGCAAGGGTTATTAAAAGGGGAGGCGCTCAATAACTTTATTAAACGTTCAGCAGAGCGAATTTAAGGTGCAAATAGTTATTCACAAATCAGCCCTGGTTTTTCATTGGACCAGGGCTTTTTTGTATCTTTGAAGTAGAAAATACAAAAATCAATATAACTATGAGTTACGAAGTAAATTGCAAATTAATGGAAGTGCAATCTGAACAATCTGGCGAAGGAAAAAATGGTCGTTGGGTAAAGCAAACGTTTATCGGTGAAACAATGGATCAATATCCAAAGAAAATTGCGTTCACTGCTTTTGGAGAACAAGTAATTAATCAATTAAAAAGTATTGCAGTGGGTTCAACGGTAAAGGTAAATTTCCGTGTAGAATCAAGAGAGTATAACGGAAGATGGTACACGGATGTAAGAGCATTTGGTATTTCTTCCATGTCTGCTCCTGCTTCTGCACCTATGCAATCACAAGGTCAATCTTTCAGCGAAGATGTACTTACGAGCACCATGGATGGTTTAACGCAAACAGGCTCAGACGACCTACCTTTTTAATTAATAAAAGAAATCATATAGGAATCCCGCTTAGGCGGGATTTTTTGTTACTACGAAGGATAAAATATATTTGCAAAAAGGATTAAAATGAAAAAAATAGTTATCATAATTGCTCTACTTTTTTGTTCCAGTTTTTTAAAGGCCGATGAAGGAATGTGGTTTCCTCAAATGCTTGAACAACTCAATATTGCGGATATGCAAATGCGAGGATTAAAAATTTCGGCAGAAGATATATACAGCGTCAATAAAAGTAGTTTGAAAGATGCGATTGTATTATTTGGCGGAGGATGTACTGCTGAGATAATTTCCAAACAAGGATTATTATTGACCAACCACCATTGTGGCTTTGGTGAAATACAATCACACTCTACAGTTGAACATAATTACTTGAAAGACGGATTTTGGGCCAATACTTTAAAAGATGAATTACCATGTCCTGGCCTGACCGTTTCGTTTGTGATTTCAATAATAGATGTTACCCCACAATTTAATCAAGTATTAAAGGAGGGAATGACGGAGCAAATGCGCAATGAAAAAATAAAAGAGGTGGCCGCACAAATTGAAAAGAAAGCAACCGAAGGAACACAATATGAAGCAAAGGTTCGTCAATTTTTTTCAGGGAATGAATTTTATTTAATTACCACGGAGACATTCAAAGATATTCGAATGGTAGGAGCGCCACCATCATCAATTGGAAAGTTTGGTGGCGATGCTGATAACTGGATGTGGCCTCGCCATACAGGCGATTTCTCTCTGTTCCGTATATACGCAAATAAGGATAATAAACCTGCAGCTTATAGCGAAGAGAATGTGCCTTTTATTCCTCGTGCCGCACTTTCAATAAATATTGGAGGGGTTCAAGAAGGGGATTTTACGATGGTGTATGGATTCCCAGGTCGTACACAAGAGTATATTTCTTCCTATGCGGAAGAGATGATCTTAAAAACAACCAATCCTGAGCGAATTAAAGTGCGAACAGAAAAGTTGCGGATTATGGATAATGCAATGCGTAGTAGTGAACAACTACATATTCAATATGCAGCAAAGCAAAGTAGTGTAAGCAATGGTTGGAAAAAATGGCAAGGAGAATCCAAGGGATTAACAGAATCGAATGGACTTGAAATGAAAACTACGTTTGAACAAACTTTTAATCAGTGGTTGTTAAACAACCCTCAACAAAATCAAAAATATGGAGAGGTTTTGCCTGGACTTAAACAATTATATGCAGTCAATAGACCTTATATATCTGCTAATAATTATTATTCAGAAGCAGCCTATGGAGTAGAACTTTTAACGTATGCTTTAAATTATCAAACATTGGCTGATTTATCAAAGACAAAACAAGTAGAGGAGAGTAAAATGGCTACAGAAAAAAATAAATTGTTTAATACAATAGCTGATTTTTACCGCGATTTTGATTTAAAAACGGATCAACAATTTTTTCAATCGTTATTATTAATGTTTGATAAAAATGTGCCTGATAGTTTAAAGCCTACTTATTTTATTGAGCAACGTAAAAAATATCAAGGTGATTTTATTAAGTGGTCAGATGCAATTTATTCCAAATCTATTTTTAAAGATTCACTAACAGTTCAACATTTTTTAACCAACTATAAAGCAAGTCAGGTAAAAAAGATTACCGAAGACCCTGCTTATAAATTAATGGAACCCATTGCAGCATTTTATAAATCCATTGTTGCTGCTAGGGTGAACGGTATGGCATTAGAGTTAGGACGTTTGAATCGTTTGTATATGGCAGCTCAACGAGAAATGAATACATCGAAGAAATATTATCCCGACGCAAATAGTACTTTGAGAGTAGCCTATGGAAATGTGAAGAGTTATTTTCCTCGCGATGGAGTAAAGTATAATTATTATACCACGCTAGACGGAATTATGGAGAAGTATATTAAAGGAGACGAACAATTTGATGTCTCTCCTAAACTCCTCGATTTATACCAGCGCAAAGATTATGGACCTTATGCCTATAACGGAACGGTGCCCGTTGCTTTTATTGCTACAAATCATACAACAGGAGGAAATTCAGGAAGCCCCGTTCTGAATGCTTATGGGCAATTAATCGGTACAAATTTCGATCGCGTATGGGAAGGAACAATGAGTGATATTTTATTTAACCCGGATATCTGTAGAAATATTACACTTGACATACGCTATACCCTATTTGTTATTGATAAGTATGGTGAAGCCAAGCGACTCATTAACGAGATGGATCTTGTCAAATAAAAAAAGGCGGAAAAACTTCCGCCTTTTTTTATTTAAGAGATGTATTGATTAACGTTGTGCGAACTCAATGGAGCGAATAACATTATTATCATCCTTGCCCGACAAATACATTACACCATTATCCAATTGAACAATCGTCCATTTTCTGTTTAACTCAGCCGACTTCCAATGTGAAGCAATTTGATTTGGGAATGTAAATCCACTAAGAGTTACATAAGCATTATTAATTTTAGCGTCCACCGAATATTGGCCAGAAACTGTTTTTTCTACGCCGGATTCATCTTTACTAACAATGATCACATTTCCATTTCGGAATGACCATATTTCATTATAATCAACAGTTGTGCTTGGAGAAAGCACCTTCCAGTTATTTTGAATTTTACTATTCAACTTTTTTTCAGAAAGTAATAAATCGTTGTTTTCGCAACCAGCAACAGTTACAAGCATAAAACTGAATGCTAAAAAGAGTAAATTTTTCATATCTGATTAATTTTTTGTTTGACTTTAATACGTGCAGCAGAATAAAGGTGCACATAAAAAACCGCAAAACATTACATTTTTGAAATTATTGTTCTTTAATGCGTTTTTCAATGGCCGAAGTAGAATACCCTGGAACAAACTCTATCGTTTTAATTGCTCCTCCATTGGCTAAAACGATATCTGCACCTACAATCTCCTCGGGTTTATAATCTGCACCTTTAACCAATATGTCTGGTTGCAAGAGTTTGATTAACTCATAGGGAGTGTCTTCGTCAAATAGCACAACAGCACTAACACTCTCTAACGCAGCTAATACGGCCATACGTGAAACCTCATCAGTTATTGGCCTTGTAGGCCCTTTAAGTTTATTTACCGAGGCATCGGTGTTTACTCCAATAATTAAATGGTCTCCAAGATCCGCCGCCTTTGCCAGATAGTCAACGTGGCCTAAATGAAGTAGGTCGAAACAGCCATTTGTGAATACAATCTTACATTTTTGAGTACGCCAATCTTTTATTTTTTCAAGAAGTGACTCGCGCGAATAAACCTTCTTTTTCAAATTTTGACTAAAACTCATGGTTTAATAGATGATATTGGTTTCGTAAAGAAAAATAAATAAACCATGGAGATGCCTCCAAGAACAACTAAAAGCAGCGTTTGTCCTGAATGAACCATGGTGGCAAAGGTAATTCCATCATCCGCCGTTAATCCATATAAGATGATTCCTTCCGATACCAATAAATGATAAACTCCAATTCCTCCCTGCACAGGAGCGGTCATACCAATTGCTCCAATAACCATAATAAACAAACCTGCCATAGGGGTTAATCCATTTGTCTCTGGCAATGCAAAAAAGCTTATGTAGGTCATTAAAAAATACATCGCCCAAATAAAAACAGAATGAAATACGAAAAGCCATTTGTTTTCTAGGTGTGTAACCGCCACTAAGCCATCAACTATTCCTTTTATAAACCCGATTGCCTTACTAACTAATGGATGGTCACTGTGATGTTTTAAAATGTATCGATAGGCTACCACACCACCTATACCTAGTGCTGCCAATAGAATTCCTAGTATATAAGCACTTCCAACAGTTGCAATAATTGGATTAATAATATGTCGAGATAAAAATCCTCCAAGTCTATCAAACTCAAAAACTGCAGATAAAAGAATGCAAACTACCAACATAATCACATCGCAGGTTCTTTCTACAATGACGGTTCCAATTAATTTTTCAAAAGGAACCTCATCTGATTTGCTCAAGGCGCCACATCGGCTTACTTCTCCTAATCGAGGAATAACCATGTTGGCCGCATAACCAAACATTACCGCATTAAATGCCGATGAAAGACGTGGCTGATATCCCAAAGGTTCAATTAATTGTTTCCAACGCATCGCCCTACTGATTAGCGCCGCAATAGAAACAATCAAGGATAATCCAATCCAATAAAAATTTGCATTTTGAATTCTCTTAACAACCACAGAAAGGTCTTGGTTTTTAAAAGTAAGCCATAATAATCCTCCACCTATTATTAAAAATAAAAGAGTCTTAAGTATGGAAGTAAGTCTTTTCAATTTTATGAATTTGAAGGGCGATTGTTGTTGTCCGGGAAACAAAGCGTTGGCTTGAATGATTTCGCTTCTTCGAAGTCCATTCCCGCATAGCTAATGACAATGACAATGTCTCCAACTTGCATTTTTCTTGCAGCAGGCCCGTTGATACATACCTGGCCCGATCCACGCTCGCCAGTAATAACGTATGTTTCAAGGCGTTCACCATTGTTGATGTTTAAAACATGAACCTTTTCACCTTCAATAAGGTTAGCGGCATCCATCAAATCCTGGTCAAGGGTAATGCTACCAACATAATGTAATTCTGCTTGCGTAATCTTCGCTCTGTGAATTTTCGACTTCAGTACCTGTATTGTCATAACGGTCGCAAAGGTAAATAATCCCCGTGATTACAAAAATATTAAACGGTATATCGAATATTATCTATTAAGCGAGGGCCTTCTGTTAATACGGCAATACACCCTTGAACAGTAGTTCCTTCTTTCCAGCTGGTAATGTCTTCTAAGGTATCAGGGTTAACTAATTGAAAATATTGGACACTTAAAAAGGGGCTTTTTTGAATGTACCTTTTTACCAATTCAATTACTGCGGTTGGGCTTTGATGTGGAATGAATTCTTGGGCTATTTCCAAGGCTTTATAAATAAGTGGTGCCGCTTTCCGTTGTTCTGCAGTAAGCAACAAATTTCTAGAACTCATTGCTAAACCATCAGATTCTCGTAGAGTAGGACAGCCAATAATTTTTGTAGCGTGATGCAGTTGAACGGCCATTTTTCGAATAATGGCTAATTGCTGAAAGTCCTTTTCACCAAAATACGAATTAGTAGGCTGCACAATTTCAAAAAGGCGATTTACAACCGTTGCTACTCCAGTAAAATGACCAGGCCTAAAGGCTCCTTCCATCGTATTCTCCATCCCTCCAAAAGAGATGTCTAATAGGGCAGGACCATTGGGATAAATCTCATTAGGCGTTGGAAGAAAAACCATTTCGCATCCAGACGCTTTTAACAAAGCAATATCGGCCTCTGGCATTCTTGGGTAATTCTCTAAGTCTTTGAGATCGTTAAATTGTGTTGGATTTACAAAAATGCTACACACTACAACATCGTTTTCTGATTTGGCCTTGTCAATTAGAGAAATATGACCTGGATGCAAGGCTCCCATTGTAGGAACAAAACCAATCGTTCGATTTTCTCTTATTAACTGCGCAGCAAAATCGTGCATCTCATGTGCCCGACTAATAATTTGAATATCCAAAATCCTAAGTTATTTAATGTTTAGTTTTTCTCGCCAGTGCTCGTTAAACGATTGAGGAGCAATTGAAGGGGTGTCTCTTAATCCATGATCTGATTTATACAACCCCTCCATAATGTATTTGCCAGCTTTTATTCCTTTCCAATTCATAATATCACGATTAAGCATGGCCTTTTTCCAAAAGAAATAAAATAGTTTGTTTGACCTCGACTCAAAGCCTTTCTCAACAGATAATTTTCTGTTTTCAATTAATAACTTTTGAATATCAATTTTTACAGGACAATTATCCATCATACTGCCATCAAGTAAACTGTTTCTTACAGCATCTTCCTGCGACTCAAAATTGTCTTTTAGTGGAGCAGTTGCAACGGAAACAGGATCTGAAAAAGTGTGATCAGTAGTGGTCATATAAACCGGCCAGTTAAACTGACAAGCGCCACATTTAATACAGGTAGAGGCCTGACGCTGCACTTCATAACCAAGTACATTACTGCGACCGTTATCAATAATTACTACATATAATTCTTCTGGTCCATCCAAATCTTCGGCTTGTTTAGGACCCATAATTATACTGTTATAAGCCGTTAATTTTTGTCCTGTTCCGTAAGTGCTTAATAGGGGAAGAAATAAATCAAGGTAGTTTAAACTTGGAAGGATTTTGTCGATACCCGCTAATACAATATGTGTTTTTGGGGCAGAAGCGCAAAGTTGAGCATTTCCCTCGTTCTCTGTAATAACAATTGCGCCCGGGTCAGCAATTAAAAAATTACATCCGGTAATACCAATATCGGCATTTACATATAGTGAACGTAATCGATCGCGAATAACCCCAATTAATTGCTCTGGACTAAGGTCGTTTAAGCCAAAATGGGTATTAATTTCAGGAACAGATTTGTGAATTGCAGGCAGAATCATGTGACCTGAATGATCATTCATACTATCGGCAATATAATCACCTGCATCTGTTTCTATGATGTTAAACCCCTCAACTCCAGCTCTTTCTTTTAAGAGAATTTCTTCGGCCGTGGAGGATTTTGACTTAATAATATTTCGGGCAGAAGCATTTTTACTGATGTCTAAAATAGCATCGATGGCTTCAATACTATCTTGTGCCCAAATGATTTTTCCCCCTCGTTTTATAAAATTTGCCTCAAACTCAATAAGGTAAGAATCAAGATTTTCAATCGATTTCCAACGAGCATGAGCAGCTCTTGACTTGGCTAGCTCCAAATTACTAAACTGCTCACAAGCCTGGCTAAAAGCCGCATTGTATTGGGCTTTTACTTGATGTAGTTGGTTCTCGGTGTTCATTTTCTCTTCTGCGTGACGACTGCAAACCTAACAATTTATTATTTGATTTTAATTGGTGGGTAATTAAGAAAAGTAAAGGAAAATCTGAAAACAGATAGCATGTCAGATGCTATTATTGTTGTTAGTGATTTAATTTTCACTACCTTTGTGCCCTGAAAACGCAAAACTATCGTTTATCAAAATGAAAATCAGCAAGTTAGTCATACTTTCAATAATTTGTTTTTTAACAATTTCTTTCAGCAATTCAACTTTTGCGGGCGAACCGTCATCTGTTGCTGCTGTTACTGAACACGAATCAACCACTTCTCACGGAGAAGGCGAAGAAAAATTAAACGCCGGAAAGTTGATTATGGAGCATATTGCTGATAGTCACGATTGGCATTTATGGGGACATACTTCTATTTCCCTTCCAGTTATTATTTATAATGCTGAACGTGGATTAACGATGTTTTCGTCTGCTCGATTTGAACATGGACATCAAGCATACGCTGGATATCGTTTAAATGAAAAAGGTAAAATTGAGGCGGTGAATGAATTAGGGGAAGTGAGTGCAGAGGAAGCAACAATTAATGAAGCGGTTACTGCGGCGAGTTATGATGTTTCTATCACTAAAAACGTAGTAAGTATTTTTATTACTATCGCTATCTTATTAATGGTGTTTATTTCAGTTGCTAAGGCTTATACCAATAAGAGAAAAGGGTTAGCTCCAACAGGACTTCAAAATGCAATAGAGCCGATTATAGTTTTTATGCGTGATGATGTAATCAAAGCTAGTATAGGTGAGAAGCACGAAAAATACCTGCCTTATTTATTAACGTTATTCTTCTTTATTTGGATCAATAATTTATTAGGGTTGATTCCCATTTTTCCAGGCGGAGCAAATGTTACGGGAAATATTTCAGTAGCGTTAGTATTAGCTGTTTTAACTTTTATCATTACCACTATTTCAGGAAATAAAAATTACTGGCAACATATTTTTGCGATGCCAGGTGTTCCAAAAGGAGTTTTAGTATTATTAACGCCTATCGAAATTTTAGGAATGTTTCTTCGTCCGTTTGTCTTGATGATTCGTCTTTTTGCGAACATCGCGGCGGGGCATATTATTGCTTTATCATTCTTCTGTTTGATATTCATCTTTGGCCAGGAGTCATTGTATGGAACAGGTGGAGGATTGGGCGTATCTCCATTATCGTTAGTGTTTACTGTGTTTATGGCAATGCTTGAATTATTAGTTGCTTTTTTACAAGCCTATGTATTTACGTTGCTTTCATCAGTTTACATTGGAGCTGCTGTAGAAGAACATCATCACGACGATCATCATTAATTAGTACACTTTAATCATTTAATTATATAAACATGTTAGCTAACATCTTATTACAAACAACAGGCGTAGACGGATTAGGATTCGGATACGGTCTTGCTGCCATTGGAGCAGGAATCGCTGCACTTGCTGCTGGTTTAGGTATCGGTCGCATTGGTGGATCTGCATTAGAATCAATCGCTCGTCAACCTGAAGCTTCAGGAGATATTCGTGCGAATATGATCCTTGCAGCTGCCCTTGTTGAAGGAGCTGCTTTCTTCGCAATGGTAATCGGATTATTAGCAATCCTTACAAAGTAATTTGTAGATTGCTACCTATGAACCGGTGCGAAAGCGATTGGCCAAGCACCGGTTTATTAAAAAACATGTAACTCGAACAAAAAAGAAATTATTATAAAATGGAACTCGTAAAACCCGAATTTGGTCTCGTATTTTGGATGACCGTTTCATTTCTGATTGTGGTATTTATCCTTCGCAAATTTGCGTGGGGTCCCATCCTTTCTTCATTAAAAGAGCGTGAAACATCAATTGAAGATGCTTTGAATGCTGCTAAGAAAGCGAAGGATGAAGTAGCCAACATGAAGGCAGAAAATGAGCAATTATTAAAGCAGGCACGCAATGAGCGTGATATGATGCTTAAAGAAGCTCGTGATACAAAAGATGCAATTGTGAATGAAGCTCGTGCTAAAGCACAAACAGAAGCTGATCGTATGATTGCTACTGCTCGTGAAACAATACAAAATGAAAAAATGGCAGCTATCACTGAATTAAAAAATCAAGTAGCAACATTATCCATTGAAATTGCAGAAAAAGTAATTCGCCAGCAATTAGCAAACGACGATAAACAAAAGGCGTTGGTTAATGATTTATTGAAAGACGTTAAGTTAAACTAATTCACAAATCGCTAAAAATTAAAAAATGACAGAGTCAAAAGTAGCTCGCAGATACGCCAAATCATTGCTTGGATTAGCCACCGAAAAAAATATTACGGAGAAGGTTTTTTCTGATATGCAATTGATTTCGACTGCTTGTCATCAAAGTCACGAATTAGCGTTGCTCATGAAAAACCCCATTATTAATACCGATAAAAAAGAAGCGGTTATTAAAGGTGTTTTTTCAGGCAAGGTAGATAATGTGACGCTTTCTTTCATGGATTTAATGACGAAGAAAGGTCGTGAAGGACATTTGATGGATATTGCTCAGGAGTATATCAATATTTATAAAGAATCAATTGGAGTGAAAGTAGCGCATGTAACTACAGCCACACCAATGGATGCATCAACAAGAGAACAAGTCCTTGAAATCATTAAAAAAATGAAAGGAAATAAAATTGAACTTGTTGAGACAGTAAATAAAAACATTATTGGTGGTTTTGTTCTTCGAATTAATGACGAACAATACGATGCATCAATACTTAAAAAGTTGCGTCAGTTGAAAAACGAATTCGACGACAACGCCTATGTAAAAGAATATTAATAATTATCTAATAACAACTATAAATAACTACGAAAATGGTAGATGTTAGACCAGACGAAGTTTCAGCAATTCTCCGTCAACAATTGGCCGGATTTAAATCGGCAACAGAACTTGAAGAAGTAGGAACTGTATTACAAGTGGGTGATGGTATTGCCCGAATCTACGGACTTACAAAGGTTCAATCTGGAGAGCTAATCGAATTTGAAAATGGACTTAAAGGTATCGTATTAAATCTTGAAGAAGATAACGTAGGTGCCGTAACGTTAGGTTCATCCAACAATATTAAAGAAGGAGATACGGTAAAACGTACAGGTAAAATTGCCTCTATCCGCGTAGGAGAAGGAATGCTTGGACGTGTTGTAGATACACTTGGAAATCCAATCGATGGTAAAGGTCCAATTGCTGGAGAAACTTTCGAGATGCCTTTGGAGCGTAAAGCACCAGGAGTAATTTTCCGTCAGCCAGTAAACGAACCTTTGCAAACAGGTATCAAAGCGATTGATGCGATGATTCCAATTGGACGCGGACAACGTGAGTTAATCATTGGTGATCGTCAAACTGGTAAAACAACAGTAGCATTAGATACAATCATTAAC
>JBJTMY010000218.1:0-12829 GCA_046073825.1 Bacteroidota bacterium | reverse complement strand
GTATTATCATTTGCTCGATGCCGATTGGGCAAGTAATGCATTAAGCTGGCAATGGGTGGCTGGAGCATTCAGTAGTAAAAAATATTTTGCCAATCAAGAAAACATTAACAAATATGCAAATACAAATCAGCAAAATACTTTCTTAGATTGTTGCTATGAAGCGCTTGCAGAATTAGACTTATCGAGTGAATTTGGTCAAGCAGCTAATTTAAATCTTGAAACTGTTTTACCCGAAAACTCTTCTATTCAAATTCAAGAAAATTTTCCAACCTACATTTATAATTTTTACAATCTAGATCCGAATTGGAATGTTGAAGCTGATTCGAACAATGTATTATTATTAGAGCCTTCCTTCTTTAAAAAATATCCAGTAGGAAAAAACAGTATCGACTTTATTATTTCGCTTTCAAAAAATATAAAAAACATGCAATTGTTTGTTGGAGAGTTTTCGGATTTAAAATCATTGGTAGGGAACTCTACTTTGCATTTCAAAGAACATCCAACCACTAATCATTATATTGGAGTGCGTCATGAAAGGGATTGGATTTTTGAGCAGACCAAAGGATATTTTCCATCTTTTTTTAGTTATTGGAATAAAGCATCCAAACACGCTTTCTGGAATAAAAAGTAATGCAGGAAATCAATCTTGTTTGGATAAAAAGAGATATTCGATCGCAAGATCATGCAGCCTTAGATGCCGCTGAAAAGTCAGGGTCGCCTTATTTGATTATTTATCTTTTCGAACCAGAGATGATTGCATATAAAGATGCCAGCTTACGACATCTTCAATTTCAGTATCAATCTGTAATTGCACTCAACAATGTTTTAAAAAACGTCAAACGGCAAGTTGAAATCATCTACGGTGATGCATTGACTGTTTTCGAATATTTAATGAGTAAGTTTAAAATCAACACTGTTTTTAGTTATCAGGAAAGTGGCACCTTAATCACTTATCATCGGGATATTTTAGTAGAAGAGTTATTCAAAGCAAATAATATTTGTTGGAAACAATTTCAACGTGATGGAATTTTAAGGGCTATCAAAAACAGGAACGGTTGGACGGAAAAGTGGGATGAAGTAATGGAATCGTCAGTGATAGAAAATCGATATGAGAGAGATTTTAATATTTCCTTTAAGAATGAATTTCCAATTCCACAACGTTTGATTGATTCAATCAAAAAATATAAAAGTGTAATGCAGCCTGGCGGTGAAATTAATGCTTGGCGGTATTTACATTCTTTTATTGGGGAGCGAGGTAAAAATTATAGCCGACATATCAGTAAACCTTCTGAAAGTCGACAAAGCTGTGGTCGTATTTCTCCCTATTTAAGTTGGGGAAATATTAGTATTCGTCAAGCATATCAATTTGTTAAATATTCAAAGTTTGCTCAAGAAAATAAAAGAGCTGCGCAGAATTTTCTAACCCGATTACATTGGCACTGTCATTTTATTCAGAAGTTTGAAATGGCAGTTGAATATGAGTTTACTTGTTTGAATAAAGTTTATGAAAATCTTGTATTGCCTAAAAATGCTACATTCATTAAAGCATGGGAAAATGGACAAACTGGTTACCCATTAGTCGATGCATCCATGATATGTTTACGAGAAACAGGTTGGATAAATTTTAGAATGCGAGCTATGTTGGTTTCATTTTTTTGTCATCATTTAATGCAGGATTGGCGATATGGTGTTTATCATTTGGCCAAATTGTTTTTAGACTATGAGCCGGGTATTCATTATCCGCAATTTCAAATGCAAGCAGGTACTACGGGCGTAAATACAATTCGCATTTATAATCCAATTAAACAAAGTAAGGAACAAGATCCTGAAGGCGTTTTTATTAAAAAATGGTTACCCGCGCTTGATGGTTTAACACCTATCTCTATTCATGAGCCATGGTTAATGTCGCTTGAGGAACAAAAAATGTATAATGTTTTTATAGGAAAAGACTATCCATTACCTATTATTAACTATGAAGATACTGGTCGAATAGCGAGAGAGTTGTTTTGGTCATATCGAAAAAGTCCTTCAATTAGGGAAGAAAACAGACAAATTATCAATAAACATATAATTCCTAAATAGCAATTTACTAATTGAAATACATAAGGGATTATTTTACTAAATTTAGATATTGAAGTAAATTTTAAATCCTCCAATGAAAAACATTCTTTCAACTATGATGCAGTCGAATAAATGGTCGACACTAGTATTTATTTTCATAGTCACCATTACACTGTTATTGTTTGAGCAACTGATTACTTTAAATATTTTTATTTATGGATTTTTACTTCTCTTTTCATTTGTTTTTATGGCTATCAATACAATTTACCATTTGTTTAATAAGCAGTGGTTGAAAGCGGTATTTACAGGAACTTTATTCATGATTGCTGGAGCTTGTATTGTCATTTCAATAACAATGTCGTTTTTGATTGAAACATTAGATGGTGATCATTGGGCGGATCATCTAGCACTTCCCAAAAATGTTGAATTAAATCGGCCAATTGATTTAGTCATGGAGGATCAGCGACCAGATAGTTTATTGAATATCGAAAAGACAACGATGGACTTTCAACTTTACAACTCCTTTCAGCCTGGATTGTACACGTATGATTTCTGGTATGGTAATACAGAGCCAGGAACAATTTATCTGAAAGCTTTCGAAATAACGCAAGAGTCTGCCTTATCCCAAGATCGCCTTCCAGAACAATCTAAAATAAAAATCCAAAATGCTACATCCAAATTGGTAAAAGCCAGTTTATCGCATATCTTCACCATTTACGAGGGAGATTGGGGAAAGCCTTACGGTGCTCGATTTGAGGTTTGGTTCATTCCTTCTAACGGTGGGGCTGAACGAAAATTATTTACTAAAAACTATATAATTGAAGGATGGCAAAGATGATTAAATACAAAGTTGTAAAAAGGGGGATGACTGTTTTATTATATAATGTTGTTATTTTGATAACAGCTTGCAGTTCTGGATATAAAATAGAAGGCGATAAAGTCTATTATGAATATGCAAATGAAGCACACGGCCAACAAAAAGTTTTGTTAAAAGCTGATGCTAAAACATTTCAAGTTTTAAAACATGAAGGGTATGCTAAAGATGCGCATACTGTTTTTTACTACGGCAAAGAATTAAAAGGAGCTGATGTAAATAGTTTTGAATCACTAGGCGACTTTTATGCAAGAGATAAAAATGTAGGATGGTATTCCATGGACTCTATAAAAGGATCTCATGGGCCTACTTTAAAAATTGTTAATGATTATTATTCCACTGATGGTAGCGATTATTTTTATACAAGCTTTCCATTGCACATTACTAATGTTCAAAAATTCAAGTTTGTAATTGGTGAAAACGATTATCAATGTTGGACAACTGATGGGGCTTTTTATTATTTCAATCAATATAAAGTACCCTCTTTTGATTACAACCATTTTATTATTTACCCTAAGAGTGGTGGTTTATCTCGTGATCAAAAATGGGTGTATTTTTATAACCATCGTTTAAATGTTGATGAAAACGGGAAAACTATTGTTGATACGATTGATGCAGCAACAATGAAATCAAACGGATATTTGGATGCACGTGACAAATGGGGATGTATTAATGTTTATCATGGACGAGAAAAATGTCCAGAATAAAAACTACATTCCTAAAAAAAATACAATTAGAAAAACATTGCAATAATCCATTACAGCGTACAATTCAATATGAAAAATAAAATAGTTAGTATAGTATTAATCTTTATTTCTTTCTTAATGGGATTTCAATTAAAGGGAATGATGATTGAATCAGAAAATGCAATAGGCCGTGTAACGGGAATAGGAGGTGTTTTTTTTAAAAGTAAAAATCCAAAAGAATTAAGAGCTTGGTACAAAACAAATTTAGGGTTTCATGTAAACGACTATGGAGCTGTTTTCGAATGGCATCAAGGAGCAGATTCTACAAAAAAAGGTTTTACGCAATGGAGCCCATTTAATGAAACGACAAAATACTTTCAGCCTTCCACGAAGGAGTTCATGATTAATTATCGAGTAGAAAATCTTGACCAATTAATGATTAATTTGAAGAAGAACAAGGTAGAAGTAGTAGATTCAGTAGAATCGTATGAGTATGGTAAATTCGTTCATATAATGGATTTGGAAGGAAACAAAATTGAGCTTTGGGAACCCAATGATATGGCTTATGAGAAGATGGGAGTGGACATGAAGTTGGAAACGAATTATTAAGTAACATGAGGTATTTGGCGTTGCTTCGTGGAATTAATGTTTCTGGTAAAAGAATCATTCGAATGGATGATTTGAAAGCAATGATTTTTCAGCTAGGATTTGCTAATTGTCAGACATACATTCAAAGTGGAAATGTGATTTTTGATACTCAATTAAATGATGAAATAACAATTGCGAATCAAATTAAGCTAGCAATACATAAACAGTATGGATTTGATGTTCCTGTAATCGTGTTAAAGAAAGTTGATTTTCAAGAAATGATTTCGAAAAATCCATTTTCAATTAACGATAAAATTTCTGTTGATTCCCTTCATGTTAGTTTTTTGGGCAGCTACCCTTCCGAAGAAAATCAAAAAGCTCTTTTGTCGTTTAATAGTACTCCCGATCAGTTTAGCATTGGAAGTAGAGCAATTTATCTTTTTTGTGTGGGAAAATACAGTGATACAAAACTGACTAATGCAATTATTGAGAAGAGGCTTGATTTGATTGTTACTACCCGAAATTGGAAAACGTGTCTAGCGCTTAATGATTTGTTAAATAAAAATGGATAGATTCAAAATTGAAATCAAAATAAAGATTACTTTAGTTAAAGTATAAATAGAACGTCAAAATCAAAATATATGAATAGATGGATTTTAATTATTACTGTTATTGTATTAAGTGCATGCAATTCTAGTCATAAAGGAAAATGGTCAGATGAAGACAAAAAACAATTTTTATCGGATGTTTCAAGCGTTAAAGAGTTGAACAACTATGGTGATAACAAACAAAAATGGATAGACAGATACCTTCAAAAATGTGAAGCTAATTACGAAAGTTATGAAGATGCCAATGCAGATGAATCAGGAGTTGAAAAAATTGCAATGCAATGTACCAGCGAAGTGCTAGCGAATGGTAGTGTAAAAGGAAACTGGTCGGAAAAAGACAAACAAAGTTTTATGAAAGATATGAATGAAGTTGTTGATTCAGAAAATTTTGGTCCATATAAAAATGAATGGATAAACTGTTATCTTAATAAATGTCAGGCAAAATACAGTAGTTACTATGAAGCGAATAAAGATACTGCGGGTTGTACTAAATTAGCTTATGAATGTAACGATGCAATATTTAAATCAGATGAATAGAAAATTATCTTCCCAGATTTTACCTACTGCTGCCAATTTAATTGGGTTTTGCTTATTTATCATTACTTCGTTGCACGTCACTAACAAAGCTTCAACAAGTTTGGTTGATGAATTCACTTCTATAGTTACATTTTTATTAACTATTGCATGTCTTTTTTCCTTCATGGAATTACGATCCTTGAAGGAAAAAAATCAAATGGTATTTGAGCGAATAGCTGAAATCTCTTTTATTTTCTCCTTGTTTGGAATTTTACTCGTAATTTTTCTATTAGTAATTGGCTATATCAATTAATCAATTACTATTCGTAATATCCTTTTGAAAACCCCTTTTCAAATCTTTTCATGCGTTTATCATCACTGGTGTAAATTTTAACCAGGCTTTTAGCTTTCCCTCCAGGGTTAGTGTTCAACTCTCTTTTCCCAAATTTATATCCAAGTTCAAACAACGACCCTGAAATTGATTTTTCATCGACATGATGATCAAGCAACAGTTTATAAAGGGTAAGTGATTTTTCCAACTCATTCTTACTTCGATAATCATCCGCTGCAAATGCAATTAAACCATTGCTTCCATTACTTTGGACATAATTAAAAAAGTCAGGATCGTGACTTATGCCATAATTCGAAATATTTTTTGAAGTGAAATAGTTAGTTGCTTTTGAATAGAGTGTAAGACAGTCATTAAACTGACGTTTACTTTCTTTGTCTTTAAATTCGCGCATCATATTTAAATAAGTAGCTGCAGGGCGTATTTCAAGTTCATTACTTTCAATTTGAGATACATCAATAGCGCAATTATTAAATTTTCGAGCTATTTCTAAGGCTTGATTGAATGCATCGCTCGCGTCTAGCAATTCATTATTTCCCTTTTTAATCATGCCATTATTAAAAAGTTCTTTAATTTCTTCTTGGGCATTAATACATTCTTGTGTGCTGATGCGTTTTCTTAGCTCTTCTTTTAACTTGTTTAATTCTTTATCATTTGTTAAATCATACTTTGTTTGTAGTTGAATAGCTGCTTGTAATTTCTTTCCTGCATTAGCAAGGTCGGCTTGTTCAATGTATTTATCACCTTCATAAAAGAGTTCACTGCTACGAGGTCTCGCAGCATTTTGCTGACTTAGTTTTAAATCTGAAGGAGCAATTAAATCATATTGTTTAAGCATTTGTTCTGCTTCATCGAAATTTAAAAGCGCCGCATCATAGTTTTTTGCATTGATATTTACTTTTGCTTCGGCAAGTTTCTGGTCGTAATAACGTTGACGGATTACCTTTTTTAACGTCAGTGCTTCTGAATTATCGGTGATGTCACGTGCATTTAATGATTGATAGCGAATTGCATTATCCAAGGCTTCATCAGCATCGGCTAATTTGTTCTGCTGAATAGCGATTCTTCCATGGTTCAGATGGTCTTGGTAAATTCCATTTTTAGAAGTTCGAATACCCATGAATAGTTGATCATCGCAACGCACAGCGGTGTACTTTTCGCAAATCCGTCTTGCTTCTTCAAATTGATCGACCGCTTTATAATAATCTTTGTTTTGTTTTAAAAATGCATTTCCTAAATCTACTCGCTTTTCATAAATATCACGAATCAAATCAAATGTGCGATCTTTCGTATCTGGATCCGGATATAAGTTGTAAAGTATATCATCCGCTTTACAAATAGCTTCCGTTAAATTATCTCTTCTAAAATCAATCACACCTAATTGAAGCAAGGAGGGTGCAAACAGTGGATTTAACTCCAATGAAAAATGAAAATACTGTTCTGCCTTCGGAATATTTCCAGCTCTTAGCAAATCAATTCCTCGATTATAAAATAAGGCATACAAATTAGCCATCATTTGATTGTACTGCTGACGAAGAGTGCTGGAAAGACTTCTGCATTCGGAAAGCTTCTTATTTAACTGCGCAGGATCAAATTGTGATAATTGTAAAAGGTTGTAATAGTTTTTATTTTCTAACTCATTCAATTCAATGTCGGACTCATCTAATATTAGCTGTTGAGTTTTGTAATTTTCAATATCATTCAAATTAATAGAACGCAAATGCCCATAGGTATTATCAAGCAATTTCACTCCGTTATAATAATCGTTAATTAAATCAGTACGATCACGAATTTTATTGATACAATTGGAATTATAAATCAGTTTGAAATCAGAAATGTCAATGTCGCGAGCTTGATTTAATGAATCAGTAAAATTGAATGAACTTTGATTTATTAAACTATTATAAATATTCCCATTGATAGGAAAAACAGATGACTGTCCATTTTGATAAATGACCTTTGCCTTGGCTGTATAGTATATAGGGGAGAGTGTTTCGTTTAAATTAAACCCTTTGTAATTCACATCGCCACTATATCGAAAAGTTGTTCCATCTATGCTAACAGACTTATTAAAATTATTATTATTGGCCTTAATAACCAGATTAAAATCAATAACTAAAGCGCTTGTACGAGGAGGTTTATTCATCAAGCGGGCTAGTTCATTTAATACTTCACGACCATACGCATCATTTTCGCTTATTGCGATATGAATGGGTAATGATTTTGAATAATTTCCATTTAAACTGCCTGATGTATTATTTAGTTGTCCGCCAATAGGATGAATTTGAGCATTACAATAAATGGATGAAAGTGTAATTAAAAATAGTATGAAGTGACGTTTCATTGTTGGAGGGAGTTCTTGATTAATCATTTAATGAATGGTAAAATACTTTCTATCTGTGGCAAAATCATTTGGTATTGCCCTTGGTTTTTAAACCACGTTAATTGACGTTTGGCATAATTTCTTGAATGCTGTTTGATAAGTTCAATTGCTTTTTCCAAAGTGATTTTTCCATCAAAAAAATCAAATAGTTCGGTGTATCCAACAGTTTGCAATGCCGATTGATGTCGAGCATTTTTAAGTCGCTCTACTTCTCGTACCAATCCATTATTTATCATTTGATCTACCCGTAGGTTAATGCGTTCATAAAGTGTTTCACGAGGTAAATCGATACAAAAATTGATAGCGTTATATTTCTTTTCCTTCGATTTTTTATTGATTAAAGAAGAATATGGCTGGCCTGTAAAGCGAATTAGTTCAATTGCTCTTAATACGCGCGAAGGATTGTTTAAATCTACTGTTTGATAATGGATAAAATCTTTTGATTTTAATTCTTCTACAAAATAGGGAAGTCCTTTGTTTACATATTCTAATTTTAAGGCATTTCGAAAATCTTCGGGAATAGCAGGTAAATCATCTAGTCCTTCAATTAATGCTTTAATATAAAGTCCTGTTCCTCCAGTTATCACAACAAATTTTTTCGACTTACTTAATTCCTCTATTTTTTGATTAGCAAAATCACAAAACACACCAGCATTTACTTCTTCTGTAATAGAAAGGTGATCAATAAAATGGTGTTTTATAGTAGCTAACTCTACTTCAGAAGGTTTGGCTGTTCCGATGCTCATTTCACGAAAACACTGACGAGAATCGGCGGAAATAATTTCCGTATCAAAATGTTTAGCTACTTCGATAGCAAGTTTTGTTTTACCTGACGCTGTAGGTCCCCCAACTATTAAAAGCGTTGCTTTAGCCATTGTTTATTTAATCATAAAAAAACCACAAAGCAGCCTTTGTGGTTTAATCGTATTTTAATTAATTATTAATAATCCTCTTGTTGATCATCGCTGTCATTATAATTCTCCTCTCCATTTTCTTCTTCATTATTTTCATCTTCTTCTCCTTCTTCATTCATTCCTTCAATTTCATCTGCTTCCACACCATCTTCCGTGTCATTCATCAAGTCATCTGACAATTCATCTTCTTCTGGTTCATCATCCATCGTTTCATCCGCTAATAGTAAGCTAGCCAAAGTATCTTCTGGAGATAATTTTACTTTACCTACAGGAGCAGGTTTATATTGTTTGGGTGCGTCGCCGATAGATTTTACACAAACCGGATACATTCTTTTTTCATCAGCAGCAGGAATAATCTTCGATAGTTCTACAAAGAAACTCCAATTAGCATCATAGTCGAATACGTACATCATTTTCTGGTGCGGATCATTGATATGATTTTTAATTAAAGAGTCTTTCATCAATGGTAAATCTTGACCATTATTATCTTTTCTAGCTTCCAAAACAATTTCTTGTTCCTTCAACCAATGGTCCGTACAAATGAAAAATGATGCAGGTTTAGAAGCATCAAATCCAACAGACGATTGAATGATAGTATGAAAATCCTCGAATGTTTGAAGATTAGTAATTTCAATGTCACGGATAATATCTTCGTGATCTTCGAACATTACTTTAAAGCGGTAAACAACTGGCATAGTTTCTAGTTTATCTTACAAATTTAAAATCCTTTAACAATTAAACAAATTTAATTTTTCACAGGTGCTAATCCAAGTTCATTTGCTTTTACCAGCATAAACTGATAAGCCTGTTCAAAATCATTGGGAATGTCACCATCAAGAATTGCTTCACGAATAGCATTTTTTATGATACCCACTTCTTTTCCAGGCGTTAGATTAAAAGTACTCATGATATGTTCTCCAGTAATTGGTGGTTGCCAATTACGAATATTATCTTTTTCTTCCACTTCAATTAACTTTTGTTTGACTAATTCGAAGTTGGCTTTATATTTTTTTTGTTTAAACTCATTCTTTGTCGTAACATCTGCACTACACAAAGTCATTAGGTCATCAATATCATCTCCTGCTTCAAACAACAAGCGACGAACAGCCGAGTCGGTCACTTCACTTTTAGCTAATACAATAGGGCGCAAATGAAGCAAGACTAGTTTTTGTACATACTTCATTTTTTCATTCATCGGTAATTTTAAATCACGAAAGATGCCTGGCACCATTCGCGAACCTTTGTCTTCATGCCCATGAAATGTCCAACCGTGTTCTGGGTCGAATCGTTTTGTTGGAGGTTTGGCGATGTCATGTAAGAGAGCCGCCCATCGCAACCATAAATTATCGGTGGTGAGACAAATGTTATCGAGAACTTCTAAAGTGTGATAAAAATTATCCTTGTGCGATTTTCCATTGATTGTATCAACGCCGTACAGGTTATTCAGTGCTGGAAAAATTATTTTAAGCAGGCCGGACTTGAATAGTAAATCAAATCCAATCGAAGGCTTAGGAGCCATCAGCATTTTATTCAACTCTTCAGAAACGCGCTCCATACTGATAATTTTTATGCGATCACGTTGAGCTTTAATTGCATCGAAAGACATTTTATCGATTGTGAAACCCAATTGTGTGGCAAAGCGGATAGCTCGCATCATTCGTAAAGGGTCATCAGAGTAGGTCACTTCTGGTTCAAGTGGCGTTCGAATAATTTTATTTTCTATATCAGATAAGCCATTAAAAGGATCAAGCAAATGACCATAGTTAGGTTTATTTAGACTAATGGCTAGTGCATTAATGGTAAAATCTCTTCTGTTTTGATCATCTGTGAGTGAACCTGTAGAAACCGTTGGCTTACGTGAATTGGGGTTGTAACTTTCTTTTCTTGCACCTACAAATTCAATTTCCCAGTCATCAGTTTTAATCATGGCAGTTCCGAAGTTTTTAAAAACGGTAACAGGTACATTGGGACCAATAGCCTTTGCTGCAACGGTTGCAATTTTAGCTGCATCCCCCAGCACAACAATATCAATGTCTTTGCTTTTTCTATTTAAAATCAAGTCGCGCACAAAACCACCAATCACATAGGCTTCAACGCCTTGCTCCTGACAAATTTGAGCTATCGGATTTAATACAGAAGGGAGTTCGAAGTTTTGGGACAAGAAAGTAGCAGTTTTAAGAGGTGCAAAAGTAAGATTTTTAAAGCAATTTTTAATATTGTTTTGATGAACTGAATAGCTATTTTGAATAAATTCCAAATGAAATCAGGTAATTTAGATTATCCCCGATAAGTTGATAAGTGTTGTAATTATTTTATTTATTGAAATTGTAATCACTTGAAAGGTGAAATTAATAACAATTGGATGAGCACTATTACAAATGAAATATGGAAAAGGAGGTACGAAGTATTAGAAGTTAATATAAAAAGTTTATTCGCGTTTAATTTAAATGGAGCCTTCGTAATACAACCAAATAAATTTATAGATTACAAGGAGGTGTTTAATATTCGTACTTAAATGAATTTAAATTAATAAGGTAGGATAAGATTATTTGTGGACAGAACAAGAAATGAGAATAAGAAAAGATATTGCTTACAAAGTGTAAATTGCTAATTAAATTTAAAAAAATGCCCTTTAGCAATGGGGGCCACCACTCCTCCGCCCCACGACAAATTTATTGGATTATACCATACAACGCAAAATATAAACGATTACTACCATTTATATCCATTTGTTGTTACATAATAGTCATCTTGTTATAATTGAAAAAATCGATGAACATAACCAGTAAATTATCGTATTCATATAGTATTATATCGTGTTTCCTGATAAAAGTCAATATATTTACGTACCTATGTCATGTTTTTAGTAATCCAATCGAAGCAATTTTGCCTTATAAACTTTTAAAAAACCTATTATTATGGAACAGATGTACATCAACGACCTGCATTTGCAGCACACGGAGTGGAAAAACACACTATTATTTTATGTAGATGATATTAAGACGCTAGACCATCGCTTACAAGAAGTGTTATCAAAGAACAACGACAAAGAAGTGTTAGCAATGGCAGAGCATTTCCAGAATCAGTTGATTCTTCAAAAAAATCGCGCCGCTGAAATTCTACATAACATTAAAGAAAGTTTAAATGCCATAGAAGCAGAGGTAAACAATCATCCTGTTGCAACCGATCATCGTAAATTAGATTTGAATGTTAAATTGCGCGATGAAGTGGCAGATTACGCAAATCATTTTAATGAATTACGCCATGATGCCATCCGATTTTTTTCGAAATGGATGTAAAAAGATAAATAAAATCTCATTTTTCAGCACAGCCACTGTCCTCGCTTGAGGACAGTGCTTTTGTGTATTTTTTTGTCAATAAGTTATTTTTGTCACACTACCTCGGATATGCTTTACGAATTAGTTTCGTAAAAACTAAATGACATCAATATGAATCTATCAGCAGTTAATTGGCCAAGTTTATTTGGTCTAGCTTTTATGGCAATGGTCTTCCTTCAATCAGGGTTTGATAAGTTGACCAATTACAAACGTGAAATGGCTTGGATAAGACAAAAATTTGCGCGTAGCTTTTTACACGACTATGTAGCCATTTTGTTTTTAATTTTAAGTATTTCAGAGGTTGTAAGCGGATTGTTATCTTCAGCTGGCTTTGTGCAAATATTGTTGTCTTGTAATTCATATCTCGCTATCTATGGTGCATGGGCATCAACATTAACGATGTTAATGTTGATTTTTGGATTGCGATTTACAAAGGATTATACAGGAGCCGCAAGCTTGATACCTTACTTCATTGCTTGCATTATGACATTGTATTTCTTACTCGACAGAGC
>JBJTMY010000217.1:0-16687 GCA_046073825.1 Bacteroidota bacterium | reverse complement strand
ACTAAACAAATCAAGAATATATATATTGCCTGATTTCCTTGACCTACTTCATCTTTTGAAATTCCGGCCCAATCAATACCAAAAACTTTTGGCAGTTTTGTTTTAGCCACTTCATTAATTGCATTAATGGCCGCTCCACTACTATAGCCAGGAGCAGCGTCTCCACTTATCTCAGAAGAGTTATACATATTATGACGGGTAATTTCCTCTAGTATTTGCAACGGGTCCTGGTGCGATTGGAAATCGTACAATTGGTAGTGCTGCTGCTGGTGGTATGCTCATCGGAACAATCTTCGGATTATTGATTATTCCTGGTCTCTATTACATCTTCGCAAAGACCTCTGAAAAGCATTTAATCATTGAAGATGAAGAAGAAAAACCATTAACCGAAGAATAATATGAAAGCAGATAAAATAAAAAATAAATTAACGCTTACACTTTTACTTGCCATTAGTTTGTCAAGTTGTATTCCTTCGTTGAATACCACAAAACCTACTTCTGCGGTAATGCCTGGTAGCTATAACGGTAATGCCGATTCAACAAATACAGCTAAAACTTCTTGGAAAACATTCTTTACCGATCCGTTTTTAGTTACTTTGATCGATTCTGCCATCGTAAATAATCCGGAGTCAAATATGGCCTTGCAAGAAATAACCATCGCTTCCAATGAGGCGAAAATGCGTAATGGTTATTTACTTCCGCATGTAAATGTCAATGCTTATAGTGCAGTCGATAAATCAGCTCGCTATACTTCCGAAGGTGCTGGTAATGCTACAACCGATATGGAGCCAGGTCATCCGGTTCCTGAACCACTTGGGGATTTTAATTTAGGATTTCAGGCAAGTTGGGAGGTAGATATTTGGAAGAAATTGCACAATTCTAAAAAATCAGCGGTTGAACATTATTTAGCAAGTGTGGAAGGTCGAAATTTTGTTGTGACGAACCTTGTAGCAGAGATTGCAAATAGTTACTACGAATTGCTGGCACTCGATAATCAGCTAAAAATTGTTCGTGAGTCAATTGCTTTACAACAACGCGAATTAGAAATAGTCAGGGTGCAAAAAGAAGCTGCTTTAGCTACTGAATTAGCGGTAAAACAATTTGAAGCACAACTCTACAATGCGCAAAGCATGGAGAATATTATTCTTCAACAAATAAGTGAAAATGAAAATCGCATCAATTATTTATTAGGACGTTATCCACAAACAATTCAACGCACCACTACATTATTTACAGATATGAATCCAGTGGTTGTCAATGCAGGAATACCTGCTCAGTTATTGTCTAACAGGGCGGATATCCGTCAGGCAGAACATGAAATGAAGGCAGCTGGCTTAGATGTAAAAGTGGCAAAAGCTGAATTTCTTCCATCATTAGGAGTGGAAGGTGGTTGGGGGTATCGTGCTTATAAACCAGCTGTATTGTTTACTACACCTGAGTCTATGATGTATTCCATTCTTGGTGGGTTAACTGCTCCATTATTGAATCGTGCAGTTATCAAAGCAGAATATGCGAATGCCAATGCCCGTCAAATACAATCGATGTATGGATATCAAAACACGGTATTAAATGGGTATCGTGAAGTAGCTAATCAGCTGTCGAATATGAATAACCTACAACAAAGTTATTTGTTGAAAGCAAAGCAAGTAACCACATTAAACGAATCGGTCGATATTGCACATGATTTATTTCAGTCAGCAAAGGCCGATTACTTAGAAGTATTAACGGCACAAAGAGAAGCCTTAGATGCCAAATTAGAGCTTAATGAAACCATGAAATTACGCTTTAATGCAATGGTCGATATGTACAAAGCCCTCGGTGGAGGTTGGTTCTAAAAGAATACCCTGTTTTTATGTTTGTGAAGTTCCCCGTCAGAAATGGCGGGGTTCTTTGTTTTGAGTTTTTTTCTTTTGTGTAGGTGTATGCACTTATATTTGTAAGTTATTTTTCCATTTAAGTTTATCGTTGTGTATTAAATGTTAGTTTTACTTCTTAAAAGCATTTTCCTGCATCATTCGTTTTTAGTACTTTTACGCTCCAATTTTTAATATACCTACTTGCGAGTTGATGCGTTTCATAAAGCGGCTTTTATTGTTGATTTTGTTGGTGATAGGCTACCTGTCACCGGCTCAGGTACTCGATAATCTCACGCCTTCAGCAACGGCTTATGGTTTACGAAAACTTCGTACGGCTTATTCATTGACATCTCCTGCGTATCCAGCATTTGTTAATTCCAGTTACGTACCTTCTGTTATAACCAATCCATTGATACGCATTCGTCGTTCATCAGACGATGCACTTCAGGATTTTACCTACAATACAGTGGGTGATTTGGATACAGTTGCACTTTTAAACTTTATTGGTGGACCCAACCTGTTTACCTATTCTGAACAGTTTAATAATTCAGTTTGGGGAGGGCTTGGAGGAACAATAACGGCGAATTCGGTGGCTGCGCCCAATGGTTCAATGACAGCGGATGCATTTACAGAGATAGCAGGTAATAACGAGCATTTTATTGATTATAATTATACAACCCCTTCACCAGCTTCTGCTTATACGATGAGTGTTTTCGTGAAGCCAATCAATAATACAAATCGGTATTTTATACTTCGAGCAGTGTTTGCTGATGGTTCCGGGAGTGCGTACAGTACATTTGATTTGAATACTGGAACATTAATTTCTACGACGGGTTCTTTTTTAACCAATATTTCAATTACTCCCTCAACTGCTGGGTGGTACTTTATAAGAGGTACTTACACAACAGGTGCAACAGTTCCGCCTTCAATTGATTTGATTTTTCGTCTTCAATTTATGGAGGTTTCCCCATTGGCAAATGTTTATAATGGTAATGCGGCTATTTCTACAGCGCTATGGGGGGCTCAATTACAAAAAGGACAAACGTATCCTGGATATACTCCAACTCAAGCTAATGCGCAATTAGTAGTCCCTAACGGTTATGTATATACGTGGTTTGATCAAAGTGGAAATGCAAGACACTTAACTCAAATCAATCAGGATAATCAGCCCTTGTTAGTCGATTCTGGTAGGGTAATTCGAACTATTTCGCAAAGACCGACAGTTCGTTTCACTGGCGATGGTAATTATACTGGTTCTTCTTTTCTCTATAATTCTTCTGCATCCATAGCAACAACAAATAGTACCATTAACATGGTTACCAAATGGAATTCATTTAATGGAACTTTTAACAATGATGTGCCCTTTGGAATTGGTACTGCAGGGGATACTCGCCGGGGGAGGTTCTTTTTAAGAAGTCCTAATAATGATGTGGGGTATGGTACTTGGGCAAACGATGCGTTAAATTCGGGTGTTAATACGAGTGTAGGTTTAACCCATCATATTTATTCAGCTATTCAAACTGCCACGCAAGTGCTCATTGCGAAAGATGGTGTGGAGAGTGCTGTAAATCTTGCTTTAGCACCATTATCGCCAACAACTGGAATAGGTATGGGGCAGCTTTATAATCCAGCATTGTACAATGATTATTTTTCAGATGTTGATATTTCTGAAGGAATAGTTTTTCCAGTTGCTTTAACACCTGCGGAGAAAAGATTGTTGCATTGTGATCAGGGAAATTATTTTAATCTCCCAACAACCATTTCAGGTTTAGATTTCTACATTGCTGCTACTGCAGATACAGCCTCTTGTAAATTGGCTTCAGAACAAGTTGTGTGGAATAGTTCAACAAAATTTAATATACAAGAAACAGGGAATAATCTTCAAAAGTTAAATTCCTATGCATGGGATGGTGGTGCCGCATCCTTAAATACAGTAAACAATAATGGGTATTTTGAATTTAAAGCCATCGAAACAAATAAAGCACGTCATATCGGATTAAGTACTTCATTCACTGGTTTGGCATTTGCGAATATTCAGTATGGTATTTATTTGCAAAACAATTCTATTGTTTCTGTTTATGAATCAGGTGTAAATCGTGGAGCATTCGGGACTTACTATGCGAATGATGTTTTTCGTGTGGCTGTAGAGTCGGGCATTGTAAAGTACTATAAAAATGGAGTGTTGTTTTATACAAGTACGGTGCTTCCACTTCTTCCTTTGGTTGTGCATGCTACTATGTTTGATGTAGGTGCTACCGTAAGTTCTCCATTTGTTTATAATCCTACAAACGGAACTTTTACAGCTTACGCAAATAATACAGGACCCAATCCAGTATTTCAATGGAAAGTAAATGGCGTAAATACGGGAACTAACAGTAACGTATATACGAATAATAATCTGGCGTTAAATGATGTCGTTTCTTGTCAGTTGTCGTTAAATGCGTGCACAACTAATTCAATCATTTCTAATTCAATTACTCAATTGAATGTTGCTCCTAATCCATCTTTGACGTTTTATATACGTCCTTTGGTTGACACGTCAGCTTGTAAAACGGTTGCTGAAAATGTTGTTTGGCGTTACACCACACTCGATAATATGTCGAAGTTGCAGGTGAATGGTAATTCGTTAACTAAATTGTTGACAAACGCCTGGGATGCGGCTGGGTTTTCTTATCAGTCCGTGGGGAATAATGGTTGGATGCAGTTCATTGCAGCGCAAACAAATAAACCATTAATGTGTGGATTAAGTGCAAGTTACACAGGTAATTCTTATACGAATATTCAATATGCTATTTATCTAGCAGCAGGTGGTTCCCTTCAGGTTTATGAATCAGGAGTAAATAGAGGGACATTCGGGTCTTATTCGGTGAATGATACTTTGCGAATTGCTGTCGAAAATAATTTGGTTTGTTATTATCGTAACAATATAATGTTTTATAATAGCACAGTTGCTCCTGTATTACCACTTTTTGTGCATGCAAATATTTCTGATATCGGTGGTGTCGTATCCAACGTAATCGTTAACAATCGTTCTTCCCTTTCATTTTCGGCTTATTCTATCAACGCACCCACTAATGTTATCTACGATTGGAAGGTAAATAATCTTTCTGTTCAAACAGGTACATCTGCCATCTATTCAAATTCCACTTTAAGCAATAATGATGTTGTTACATGTGTTCTTCAACTTGCCGGCTGTTTAAACAATGCTTTTAGTTCGAATGCAATTGTTGTCAAAAACAGTGTGGCTAATCCTTCAGCATTTTATTTTATCAAAGGGGTGTTTGATGCTTCAGGTTGTAAAAAAGCAGGAGAGCAAGTTGTTTGGAAGTATGTGAATCTTTCAAACTATGATCGATTAATTATTTCAGGCAATACGATTACAAAAAAACTAACTGCACAATGGGATGCAGGTGCAATTTCGGCCAATACAGTTTATAATAATGGTTACTTTGAGTTTAAAGCTGTAGAGGTAAATAAAAATCGTATGGCCGGATTAAGCAGCTCTTATACAGGTGCTTCTTATGCTAATATCGATTATGCCATATATCTACAATCAAATGGTACAATCAGTATCTATGAAGTGGGTATTAATCGTGGCGTATATGGAACTTATGCTTCAAATGATATTTTTCGAGTTGCAATCGATAATAATATTGTCCGCTATTATAAAAATGGAACTATCTTTTTTACTAGTGCGATTCCTGCACCAGGTAATTTGTTTGTAACGGCCTCCTTGTTTGATATTGGAGCAACGGTAGCGGATGCTTATGTATGGAATTTAAATAATGCAACTTTTACTGCTGTTGTATCAAACGTGTATGTGCCCTATACTTTAAATTGGAAAGTTAATGGTATTGCAACAGGGGCTACGGGTGTTAATTATTCTAATCCGGCTTTGGCTCCAAATGATGTTATAAATTGCGATTTGCAATTAAATGGATGTTACAGCAATACGTTATTGTCCAATACAATTGTTTATGCAAATCAAACGGCAAATCCATCAGCAGTTGGATATATAAAGGGGATTGTTGATTCGGCTGCATGTAGTTACGCAGGAGAACAAGTGGTTTGGGCCTATACGAATCTGTATGATAAGCAAAAGCTGACCTATAACGGTAATGGATTAACGAAATTATTGACCACAGCATGGGATGCAGGTGCGTTTTCTTATAATACGGTTGGACAAGAAGGATTTCTTGAATTTAGAGTAGGAGAGTTGAATAAAGGTCGTATGGTTGGATTGAGTACGAATTACGGTAGTTCCTCCTATACTACTATTCAATATGCCGTTTATTTACAAAGTAATGGGACGTTTTCAGTGTATGAGTCTGGTACAAATCGCGCCTCTTTTACCACGTATGCATTAACTGATACTTTTCGGATTGCAGTTGAAGGGAATCAAATAAAGTATTATCGCAATCGAGAACTTTTTTATACAAGTTTAACCCAGCCTAATTTACCATTGTATGTGAACGCCTCTTTGAATGATTTGGGAGCAACCGTTTTAGATGCAATAGTTTGGAACTTGAATAGCGGAAGTTTTTCAGCGGTGTTTTATAATGGTTCACCTGCGTTAGGTTATGATTGGAAAGTGAATGGCGTTTCTACAGGAGCTGTGAATGTCGTTTATTCAAATCCATCATTAACGAATGCTGATGTGGTTTCTTGTGATATTAGTTATACGGGATGTGTTAATACTGTTTTTCCTTCTAACTTGGTAAAGCGTCGTGCAGTTGAACCAAATCCTTCTTTGTCATTCTTTATCTATGGAATTCCTGATCAGAGTTCTTGTCGAATGGCGGGAGAAGAAGTGGTGTGGAAGCGCTTTACTAACTTTAACGACTTAACGAAGATTCAAAAAAACACCAATAACTTAACAAAGTTAGGAGCTGCTGGTTGGGATGCAGGAGCTATTTCCTTGAATAAAGTAAGTAATAATGGGTTCATGGAGTTTACCGCTTCTGAAACAAATAAGGCGAGAATGGTGGGATTAAGTGCAACTTACGCAAGTTCTTCCTATACGACTATTCAGTATGCAATTTATTTACAAAGTAATGCTACGATCGGAATATATGAATCAGGTACCAGTCGAGGTACTTTTGGTGCCTATGCAACTGGCGATGTGTTGCGGGTTGCTATTGAATCAGGTGTTGTAAAATATTATCGTAACGGTACTTTGCTTTATACAAGCACCGTTATACCTTCACTGCCATTATCTGTAAATGCTTCTTTAAGCGATATGGGTGCTACTATCACGAATGTGATGGTGTATAATTATAATACAGGTAGTTTCATGGCAAGTGCTGCACAAGCAGGAAAGGGTGTTACTTATACTTGGATGGTTAATGGAATTGTCATGCAAAGTGGAGTGAATCCTGCATACAATAATTCAACTTTAAATTTAAATGATCTTATTACTTGTCGTTTAACTTTAGGAGGTTGTTTAACCGCTTATTCCTACTTGTCTAATTCAATAATTATTAAAGCGGCGCCTCAACAAACAGCCGATTTCTTTATTGAGGGGTCGCCCGTTTTACCAGGTTGTAAAATGGCCATTGAGCAAGTGAAGTGGAAGTTGAGCGATTTAATTAGCAATGTATCCATTGTAAATACCAATAGCTTGGTTCGTAATAATGGAACTGGAGCTTGGAACGCGGGCGCCGCATCTTGGAATACTGTAGCTAATTTCGGGTATTTTGAATTTACTGCCACAGAAAATAATAAGTTGCGTTGTGTTGGATTAAGTGCTACTAATAATGCGTCAGATCAATTATCAATTCAGTATGCTTTCTATCTTCAAAATGATGGGAATTATCGAATTTATGAAAGCGGTATCGATAGGGGATTAATTGGGCCTTATCAAACTAATGCTGTTTTTAAAATAAAAGTAGATGGTGGAGTGGTGAAATATTTTAAGGATGGATTGCTGGTCTATTTAAGCAACATCTCTCCTAATTTGCCTTTGTTGGTGGATATTTCTTTGAATGAGTTGGGTGCTACAATTACAAATGCCAAGGTGGCTAATTATAATAATGGGCGATTCCAATCTAATATTCTAAATGGTGGAACTTATAATTGGTTAGTAAATGGAGTACTCATGCAAGCGGGATTAAGTTCCGTTTACTTGAATAATGGTTTGTCTAATCACGATACTGTCATCTGTCAATTAACGAGTAATCTTCCTGGATGTAATTCTCAATTTTTAACATCTAATTATATTGAAAATGTTTTTGTAGCACCAGACAGTGTAGATGCCTTTATTAAAACTACCTATAGTGCAAGTTCTTGTTTTGTCGGGATTGAACAGGTGAAGTGGAAAACGAATGATTTAAATAAATACAATACAGTGGTCCGGCCAGATAATTCTTTGTTAAAAATGCAAAGTGGTGGAGCTTGGAATGGTGGCGCTGCATCATGGAATACGGTGCAAAATAATGGGTACTTCGAATTCAAAGCAATTGAAACGAATAAGTGGCGTGCTATAGGTTTGTCAAGTACTAATACAGGGTCTGATTTGGCTACCATTCAATTTGCAATTGTGCTAAACAACACTGGAAATATCCTTGTTTATGAATCTAATAATAATCGCGGTGGATTTGGAATTTTCTCTACGAATGATGTTTTCCGCATTGCAGTAGAAAATAATGTGGTGAAATATTACCGAAATGGGTCTTTGTTTTATATTTCTAATGTAACTCCTTCTTTGCCTTTGCTAGTGGATGTTTCCTTGTATGATTTAGGCGCAACAGTAGTAAATCCAATTGTAGCGAATTATTTCGCAGGTAGTTTTCAGGCCTCAGCTACTAACGCTGGTGCCTCACCGAATTATCAATTTTTAGTGAATAGTACTCCTGTTCAAAATGGATTATTATCAAGTTATACCAATTCGACATTAAATATTGGAGATACGGTTTCGTGTGTTATCACTTCTAATGTGAATGGTTGTATGCCTTTTCCATTCGCATCAAATTACATTGTTGTCGCAAACGCAAGTCCAGCAAATTTTGATTTTTCGATTACTTCTAATCCTTCATTGGCAACTTGCGCTACAGTAACAGAGCCTGTGAAATGGAAGCTTTCTGATTTGTCAAAAGATGCTCAGATTATTAATGGGAATGGATTAACCAGAGCCCAAAACTTTACATGGAATTGTGGAGCGTTTTCTTGGAATAAAGTATTTAATAATGGTTATATGGAGTTCACGGTTGCCGAAACCAATAAAGCAAGAATGATTGGTTTGAGTTCAACTAATCCTAATGCTGATTGGCTATCGATCCAATATGCTATTTATTTAACAAATACCGGAACATTTGATATTCGTCAGTCAGGAACCACAATAGCGATTCCTGCAGCAGTTTATACTACGAATGATGTATTTAAAATTGCTGTTGAATCCAACGTGGTGAAGTATTATAAAAATGGTTCATTGATTTATTCAAGTTTGATTGTACCTACCTTGCCGCTTATGGTCGATGTTTCTTTGTATGAGCAAGGCGCAACCGTAAAAAATGCCGTCATTACGAATTATAGTAGTGGGGTGTTTAATGCCAACTGTGTGAATGGTGGTGCTAATCCGATTTTTAACTGGAAGTTAAATGGTTTAATTGTGCAAAGTGGATTGTCTGCAACCTATACTAATTTGAATTTAATTAATGGTGATGTTGTTTCTTGCGAAGTGCAAGCTTCTCCAACAGGATGTAATTCATTAATGTTTGCTTCAAATACTATTACTAATAATATCATTCCTCAAATAAATGTTGATTTTGCAATTCGTGGTGTGGCAGTATCAACCTCTTGTTCTGTTGTTAGTGAAAAAGTAAAATGGAAAATAAGCGATTTGTCCACTTGTGTATCGATTCAAAACATAAATCAATTAATAAAATCATCTGCTCCTACTACCTGGGATGGAGGTGCGGCTTCTTGGAATACGGTAAGTAATAATGGGTATTTTCAATGTACCGCTGCTGAAAACAATAAAGCCCGAATGATTGGTCTTAGTTCAAGCAATACGGGCTATGATCAAAACTCCATTCGTTATGCATTTCTTTTAGATAATAATGCTACATATCGCGTATATGAAGCAGGAGTTTTTAAAGGAGTTGTATCTAACTATGCAGTGAATGATACTTTTAAAATTGCAGTGGAAAGTAATGTTGTCAAATATTTTGTAAATAATGTTTTAGTATATGCGAGTGCGTTAGTTCCAACGCTTCCATTGTTGGTGGATGTTTCTTTATATGATGTAGGCTCCACAATAACAAATCCTTATGTTGTAAACTATAATGGTGGATCTTTTGAAGCCGTTTCGGTGAATGCAGGATTAACACCCGTCTATGATTGGAAGGTAAATGGTATTTCCGTTCAAACAAGTAATCTGCCTACTTACACAAATACGGGTTTACAAAATCTAGACATTGTTACCTGTTCCCTTACGCCTAATCTTGCTGGTTGTAATAACAATCTACCAATAGCTTCGAATGAGCTAGTTAATGGAATTGTAGCTCCTACTAATATTGATTGCTATTTGAGGGGTGTTCCCGTTACAACATCATGTAATTATTTAGTAGAAGAGGTGAAATGGAAAACAACAGATTGTTTAAATACAAAAGCAACTACTAATAATTTGGTAAAAGTACAATCCGATGGCGTCTGGGATGGAGGAGCTGCCTCTTGGAATACAGTTGCGGTGAATGGAAGTTTTCAGTTTACAGTTTCGGAAAACAATAAAGCGAGAGTAGCTGGATTGTCAACTACAAATGCAAATGCATTGAATACTTCCGTGGGGTTTGCATTTCATCTTTTAAGTACTGGTGAATTACGAATTGTTGAATCAGGAGTTGATCGTGGTTATTCTGGATCTTATGTTCCTTCCGATGTTTTAAAAATTACGGTGGAAGTTATTGCAGCGCAAAATCGAGCTCGTTATTATAAAAACAATGTGCTGCTTTATACTTCAACAATAAATATTGCAGCAGCATCCCTTCCAATGCTAGTCGATGTTTCGATATACAATCAAGGTGGTACGATAACGAATGCTTTAGTAAGTAATCCTAATAATGGTTCGTTTACAGTTGGTGCAACCAATGTAGGTACGGGTAATTACACTTGGAAGGTAAACGGAGTTGTTGTTCAAAGTGGAACAACAACTACTTACACAAATACTTTATTAGCAAGTAATGATCAGGTTACTTGTTCTGTTGTTCCAGGTTTGAATGGATGCGCTGGAATTATTTACAACTCAAATAATACGAAATATCTCGGTACATCTGTTATCGTAAATAATCCTGCTCCCGTTTGTAGCCCTGCAACAGTCGATTTGACGAATACAGCGGTAACAGCAGGTACATCAACAGATATTACTTTGTCTTACTGGATGGATGCTCTCGCCACAACGGCGATACCTAATCCAATGTCTGTTGGAGCAGGAACTTATTACATAAAGGGTACTCGGTTAGGTTGTACAGATATTAAACCGGTAACCGTTGTCGTTAATCCATCACCGATAGTTGATATAACAAGTACGAATAATAATCATCAGCTGGATTGTAATGTTACTTCTATTGTGCTTACAGCCACTGGTGCTGGTACACTAAATTGGGAGGATAATTCAAATAATGCTATTCGAACGGTAAATCAACCTGGTACTTATATCGCAACCTATACGAGTTTAAACGGATGTAGTACTTCAACAAATTTTGTGGTTTATAAAAATATCGAACCTCCAATTGTTGAAATTTTAGGAAATACTTCTCCGATTTGTCAGGGGGCTTCAGTAACGTTAACTGCAAATCCTTCTACTCTAAACAATGCTATTCGTTTCGATGGTACCTCCCAAAATGTTGATTTAGGGAATTGGTTTAATTATCGAAATTTTTCAATAGAAATGTGGTTGAAGCCTGGGGCAATTCAAACACCTAATGCATGTATTATGGATGATAATTATTGGTTTACTGGTCGGGGTTGGATTTGTCAACAAAATAATACAACTACTAATCAATACATTTTTTCTTGTTATACTCCTTATGGAAGTGCAGGTGTGACTTTTAATTTAACGGCGAATGTATGGCAACATGTTACATTAGTAAAATCAAATACGGCCATTCAAGTTTATATAAATGGGGTTTTAGCAGTTACCACTCCTTGGAATTATGGTGCTATTTATTACGATGGTTCTCAGTTTTTACGTCTCGGCCGTTGGGGAGGAGGAGGTCGTTACTGGAGTGGACAAATGGATGAAGTAAGAATTTTTAATGCTGATATTTCTGCAGCTCAGATAGCCTCTGATATGAATGCTAATTATCCGCAAACAACAAATAATTTAACCGCCTATTATAAAATGGATGAGCCCGATAATGCGGCTGCCATTGTTAATTCTAGTAGCGTTTCCTCCCGTGATGGTATAACTGTTGGAAATCCAAATTTCTTAAAGTCAGGTACGGTGGTGACAAATTCTTTCAACTATAATTGGAATCCAAGTGGTTCAACAAATGCTTCTATTTCTTTTACACCAACATCACCCATTGTGTATTATTCAAGTGTGACGGGGAATAACGGCTGTGTTAAAACAGAAAGTTCAGAAGTGACGGTAAGTTTAAATGGATCCGCAACAATTGCTGCAACTACAAATACTGCTTGTTTAAATGGTACTTCACCAGTAATAACTTTAACTGGTGCAGGTGCAACAGCACCTTATACTTTTTACTATGCTATTAATGGAGTTAATTATACCGTTACAAGTGCCGGTACAAATTCCTTCGTAAATATTATGCCTCCAACAAATTCAGTAGGGACATTCGTTTATGATTTAAAAAACCTAACCTACTCAAACGCTTCATTTTGTCTTCAAGCCCAATCAGGATCGTACACACTTACTGTGAAACCAAATCCAGTAGTCGCAATTACAACTCCACCAGCAGTTTGTCAACCAGGCGGAATTAATCTAACATTACCATCTATAACAAATGGAAGTTCTACAGGAGTGAATTTTAATTATTATTCAAATATAACTGCTACTAACGCAATTGCCTTACCGAATAATGTTACCACTGCTGGGACTTATTATATTCAAGCAGTAGATACTTCTTCTGGATGCAAAACGATTGCGCCAGTTAATGTAGTTATCAATCCTAAACCTTATTTGTCCAACGTGTCCTCTCCGGATATTTGTAGCGGCGCTACTTCTAATGTACTGATGACGTCTAATACACCCTCATCTTTTATTTGGGGTGTAGATAATAACCCATCTAATGTAACTGGAGTGAATAATGGTGTTGGTAATTCAATCAATCAGACCTTAATAAATCCATTAACAAATGCACCCGCTTCAGTCAGCTATTATGTTATTCCAACTGCAAGTGCAACCGGTTGTATAGGTGATACCGATTTAGTGACGGTAACTGTTAATCCACTTCCATCCATTATATCCACAGCTGCTACCAAAATTTGCACAAGTGGAACAGCTACTTTACAAGCAACACCTTCTGCTGGCAACGTGCAATGGTATTCTACAGCAAATGGTGGTTCTCCTTTACTAACGAGTGTCAATTATACAACACCAACAATTAATACAAGCACTACCTATTATGCACAGCCAGTTTATGGTTCTTGTTCAAATGGAGTGCGTACTCCTGTAAATGTTTTAGTAGAAAATCCAGGGCAATGGTTGGGTTATACAAATGACTGGAATACACTCGCCAATTGGGGATGTAATCAATTACCGACTGCTACTACAAATGTTATCATTCCTACGGTGCCTGATGGTGGATTTTTCCCTATTGTATTTACAAATGCGTTGGCATTGTGTAAGAATTTACAAATGAATCCCTCTTCTTCGGTCACTATCAATGCTGGTAAAGATTTAAATGTCTACGGCGATATTATTAATAATGGATTACCAAATTTGGGAAAAGGAAAGTTGAGTTTAAGTGGGAATGTTTTGCAATATATTTCAGGACCAAATACTTTACAATTGAATCATTTATTAATGAACAACTCAAAGACGGGAAATGCAGTTAAGTTGAATGTAGATGTTCAGGTGGATAGTATTCTTGAATTTAATGCAGGTCGTTTATGTTTAAATGGTAAAAACTTAACACTTGGAACCATTATACAGGATGGACTTGTTTTAGGGGCTGGAATTAATAAGCATTTAAATGCAGAACTTGGTTACTTTATTAAGCATACAAATTCAAATAGCAGTTATGTATTACCGTTAGGAGATTCTACTGATTATACTCCTTTCTCAATTTCATTCAATAACGGTACTCAAAATTCATCCGCCATTCGTTCAAAGGTCACCAAAGGAAAAGAACCGAATTTAATTGTATCGACCGATTATTTAAATAGATATTGGACGATTGAACCAATCAACCTTTTATCTAATTGTAATTATGATGTAGTTTATAATTATCAGAATGCAACAGATGTAATTGGAACGGGTGTTTTATACCCAATTAAGTATAATTCCTTAGCCGGATGGTCGGGCTGTCCGGGTTCAAATGCAACTAACATAGCAGGATTAAGTGGTGCTCATAATGCAATAGCAAAATCATTTGCTTGGTATGGATTAACGTCCTTCTCTAATTTTACAGGAGCCGGAAATAGTTCGCCATTACCAATTCAACTTTTATCATTCAATGCCATTAAAAATAATCTCCAGGTTGATTGTAAATGGTCAACAGCAATTGAATCTAACAATGATTTTTTCACCATTGAACGCAGTGACGACGCCATTAACTTTTCTCCAATTGGCATTGTTGACGGAGCCGGAAATTCTAATTCCATTTTAAACTATTCATTTTCTGATTTTAATCCAATACAAGGAATTAATTATTATCGTTTGCGTCAAACTGATTTTGATGGTCATACAACCTGGAGTGAAATAAAGTCGGTGAATATGGATAAATCGGACGCGATAAAATTATTGATGGCCTATTTTGATAACAATGATTTGCATATTTCTTTTAATCAAGAAACTGCCATTGTAGAAATTAAACTGTATGATGTTTTAGGGCGTGAAGTATATCATAATTCTTCTTCTAACAGTAAGTTTATAACAGGTGTTTATAACATCAGTAATTTATCTTCTGGTAATTATTTACTTTCTATTCAAACTGCTAATGCCTCTTATACTTCAAAGATTTTTAAATAATTATTCAGTTAACATTTTTGTGTTGAATAAATAAAATTGAAAAGCAATTAGAGGTGTTTTGTAAAATACTAAAAACGTATTTTTATCGTTGATACTGATATTCCCTTCGATATGAATCGTGATATAAAATTTACTTTACTTGCTTTGTTTCTAATGTTAGGTTTTTACTCAAACGCGCAAAATGTCGGAATTGGTTTGTCTGGTTTGTATAATGTACAAACGGAAAGTTTCGGAGCTGGTGCAAGAGTGGTTCTGTTTCCTGATAACGTGGTTAGTCTCACTCCGCAGCTTTCTTATTATTTCCCTTTAAATAAAATTAACGAATGGACGATTGGTGCAGCCTTGGATTATAAATTCTTATACCGCGATAAGTATTATGTGTATGCATTGGTACACGGTGGCTATAATCGTTGGATAAATTATGAGGAGTCATTAATGGAAGGTGCAAAGCTAAATAATTGGAATGGTGAAGCAGGCATTGGTATTACTACAACTAATTGTTTGCGTCCTTTTTTAGAGTATAGATATAATGTGAAATTTCAAGAAACACATTTTAATGTAGGACTACTTTATGTTTTAGGATGTAGAGGTGGTGGTCGTGAGGAATGTCCTGCATACAAAGATTAAAAATGGTAATGATGAAAAATAAACTGATATTAGTAATTATCGCGGTAGCATTATTCTGTTCTTGTTCCAAAGATAGAATTGAATTAAAAACACAATTAAATCAGTACAATTCTCCCAATGCATATTTGGATTCGAAGAAGCAAGCAGAGCAAGAGTTTATAATAGATGGTTCACCTGGTCCAATAGTAGGTAATCAAGGAACCACTATTTGGGGTGGTAAAGATTGTGTTCGAATGCCTAATGGCGACACAGTTTCTTATCCTTTTAGTTTGAAATTGGTTGAGTTGTATTCACCTGCTGATATGATTTATTATCAAATGCCAACAGTTTCTTCTAATCAAATTATGCATTCAGAGGGAGAAATCAGGATTCGCACTTTTAAAAACGGTACTGAATTGCATTTGTTGCAAGGGTGTGGTGGATATATGGTTAGTATGCCCAATAATGCACCTCAAACTAATACAATGCGAAAGTTCTATGGTTTTACAAACGGAAATTACGTTGATTGGACAGATGATTTAAGTATATTGGGAATCACCGCTTCTCAAAGTCCTTTTTGGGGTATTGATACAATTGGGTATAATTCAATTATAGAACGATTTGGATGGTTAAACTGTGCTCAACTAGCAGGAACGACCAATGGCAGTACACTTACCTTCGCTTCTAACGTAGATGACTTAACGAACGTGGCTTTGTTCGCCTATATACCAGCAACTAAAACAGTTTTGCAAGCCTATAATCAATCGATGGGGATTATCCCAAATGGATCTAATGTGAAAATAATTGCAATAGCAGTGGATGCTAATGGAGGGTTGTTTAGCTTTAATCAGCAGTTAGTAGTAAACAATTCTCAAACGATTCAAGTATCCATGTCTTCAACAACAGATGCGCAATTAACGGCCTTGCTGAATAGTCTTTAATTCGTGCCATAAAGCTAATATTGTTTTTTTCTAGTTCTGTTTTGTATTTTTATGTATCAAGTTGCGTTAGTACTCATGCTGCTGTTTGTTTGAAAATAACTGCCTAAATAAATAAGAGCCGATTATTTTACCAT
>JBJTMY010000216.1:0-12176 GCA_046073825.1 Bacteroidota bacterium | reverse complement strand
TTGTATAGTGGTCCAGGTGAAGGAATAGTATTTTGATATTTGATAGATACTACCTCATTGGCATTTGAATTAAGTAGTGCATTTAAAGGTCCATTGGTTGCAGCGCACGGGCCACAGTTTTCACTTGTAAATTCTTCAAACAGTACCAGTCTTTGAGATTGACTGAATACAGCTCCGGAGAACAATAAGCAGGTAAATAATGAGTAAATTTTACGCATAGAGTTTGGTTTTAAGTGGATGGATAAATTTATAAGGAAGGCCTAAATTAAAAAAAAATGGACTTCTTAATATTTGAAGGATAATTTATTTCGTTTTTGCCACTTTTTCATTACATTTACCATCCCAAACAATTGAATACAAAATCACTTAATTTGTTCACATGAAAAAATATTTACTTTTAGTACTCTTCTTAACAGGATTTTCAAGTTGGTCTTTCGGTCAAAGCTTGGTGTTATCAAACTATAATTTAACCGTTTCGGATCCAGGCAATACAAATATGCTAGAATCTACTGCACGATTAGATAATAATGGTACTTCAACAGTTGATATTGTTGTTGAGAGGGATGTAATCAATTTGCCCGCAGGTATGTACGAATTGTTCTGTTTTGGAGCATTTTGTAACCCCCCAGGAACGACAATGACTTCTTATACAACTCCAATTGTTGCAGGTGGAAGAGAAACAACATTTGATGCGAAAGTAATGCCTAATGGTAATTGTGGAACAGCGACTATTCACTACCGATTTTATGACCAAAATGACCCAGCTGATTCAACAGGATTTACGTTGAATTTTGCGTTTTGTACACAAGGGTTAAATGATGTTGCAGAAAACTATGGCGTTTCCAAACCACTAAAAAATCCAGCAGATCAGTTTACTGTATTTACTTATAACCTTCCATCAAACAACAATAACGATAAATTATATATTTATAATATGTTAGGTTCTTTGGTTAAAACGTTGGATGTCACAGGTAAAAATGGTAGTTTGGTGTTAAACACAGCTGACTTAAAATCTGGTTTATATATAGCCTCTTATGTTTCTGAAAACAAAGTAAAAAATAGTTATAAATTAGTAGTATCTCATCGTTAATCCCATTTTTAAAAAATACAGGAGGTCAGATGGAAATCTGACCTTTTTTTATGGATTAATAAATCAGTCGTTTAAGTATTATCTGTTCATAAACGCATACAACCAATAATCGTATTTTGTATCTTCGTCTATCAAAATAATTTAGTGTTTTCAATATGCCAGATTTAAAACAAGAGGCGCTCGATTACCACGAATCGGGGAGACCTGGAAAAATAGAAGTTGTCCCAAGTAAACCTACAAGCACTCAACGCGATTTAGCATTAGCTTATTCACCCGGAGTTGCTGCTCCCTGTTTAGAGATTGAAAAAAATCCTGAAGACGTATATAAGTACACTGCCAAAGGAAATTTAGTAGCAGTGATTTCAAATGGTACTGCTGTATTAGGATTGGGAAATATTGGAGCAGAAGCATCCAAGCCAGTTATGGAAGGGAAAGGTTTGCTATTTAAAATATTTGCAGATATCGATGTGTTCGACATTGAAATTGACCAAACCAATGTGGATGATTTTGTTAAAACGGTGAAAGCAATTGCACCAACTTTTGGAGGAATAAATCTAGAAGATATTAAAGCTCCGGAGTGCTTTGAAATTGAAAAGCGTTTAAAAGCAGAATTGAAAATTCCAGTAATGCACGATGACCAGCATGGAACAGCCATTATTTCAGGGGCTGCATTAATAAACGCATTGGAAATTGCAGAGAAAAAAATTGAGGACGTTCGTATCGTTGTAAATGGCGCCGGCGCATCAGCAATTTCGTGCACAAGTTTGTTCGTTTCACTCGGGGCTAAATTTAAAAACATCGTTATGGTTGACAGTACCGGGGTAATTCGTGCTGACAGAGAAAATTTAGATTGTAATAAAATTCGCTTTGCAACTAAGCGGGACATTCATCATTTAGATGAGGCATTGCATAATGCAGATGTGTTCATTGGATTGTCAAAAGGAAATATCCTGAAAGGAGATCATTTGAAATCAATGGCCCCAAACCCTATTGTTTTTGCGATGGCCAATCCAGATCCAGAAATTAAGTATGAAGAAGCGATTGCGGCTAGGCCTGACGTTATAATGGCGACTGGTCGTTCTGATTACCCTAATCAGGTAAATAATGTAATCGGATTTCCATTTATTTTCAGAGGAGCATTAGATGTTCGTGCCACTCAAATTAATGAAGAAATGAAGCTGGCAGCGGTCCACGCAATCGCTCAATTAACAAAAGAGCCCGTTCCTGAAATTGTAAACCTTGCATATAATCAACGGAACATTTCCTTTGGACGAGAATATATAATTCCGAAACCATTAGACCCACGATTAATCCATACTATTTCTCCTGCGGTGGCAAAAGCTGCCATCGAATCGGGTGTGGCACAAAAGCCAATTACCAATTGGACGGTTTATGAGAGTGAATTGAAAAAACGCTTAGGATTAGATAATAAACTGATTCGTGTTATTACCAATAAAGCGAAGCAAAATCCGCAGCGCGTAGTGTTTGCTGAGGCTGACACTTACAAGATTTTAAAGGCTGCTCAAATAGTGAAAGAAGATGGAGTGGCTCATCCAATTTTATTAGGAAATAAAGAAAAAATCGCAGCACTTATTCAGGAGCATAACTTACGTTTAGAAGGAGTTCCGATTATCAATCCAAGAGAGGAGCCAGATACGTTGACAAAATTTGCAGAGTTGTTTTATCAAAAAAGAAAGCGACGTGGATTTACATTATATGAATCAAAAAAGATTATGCAAGAGCGTAATTATTTTGGAGCAATGATGGTGGAAACCGGAATGGCAGATGCTTTAATCAGTGGTTTAACTAGAAATTATGCTGAAACAATCAAGCCTGCATTACGTGTGATTGGTACTCAGTCAGAAGTTTCTAAGATGGCGGGTATGTACATTATGATTACGAAAGATGGCCCGGTCTTTTTTGCAGATACAACTATTAATATTAATCCAACAGTTGAAGAAATTGTAGAAATCACCTTACTAACTGCGGCGGCTGTCCGACGTTTTAATATTGCTCCTCGCGTAGGATTACTTTCCTATTCAAACTTTGGATCCTCAAATACCGAAAGTGCAATTAAAATGCGCAAAGCAGTAGAGATTTTACATGCAAACCATCCTGATTTAGTTGTCGACGGAGAATTGCAAGCGAATTTTGCTTTCAATCAACATTTATTAAAGGATAATTTTCCTTTTAGCGACTTAGCAGAAACAGGGGTTAACACTTTGATATTCCCTAATCTTGATGCCGGTAATATTGCCTATAAATTATTACAAACAGTTGGTGATGCAGAAGCAATTGGACCTATTTTGTTAGGTATGAAGAAGCCAGTTCACATTCTTCAATTGGGTTCTTCTGTCCGTGAAATTGTAAATATGATTACGATTGCGGTGGTGGATGCACAAACAAGAAATTCACAAGCACCTGCCGGCCAACCTAAATCTTTTGTGAAAGAGTAAATCTGATTCATGTAATACATTTTGGGGCTGGATTTTCAGCCCCTTTTTTTTGAACATTTGCAACTCAAAAAAAACTATTTTTGCTTTATGTACGATTATTTCAATGGCAAAATCGAAAATCTGACTCCTACAAACGTGACCATAGATTGTAATGGTGTGGGGTATTTATTACAGATTTCACTTTATACCTATACCGCAATAAAAGACGCAAAACAGTTTAAGCTTTTCGCCCATCAAGTGGTGCGTGAAGATGCACATTTATTGTTTGGGTTTTCTGATGAGGATGAACGATTAATGTTTCGCGAATTGCTGAATGTCAGTGGAGTAGGTGCTTCAACAGCCCGAATCATACAATCCAGTTTAGCCCCAGATCAGTTGCGCTCGGTAATCTCAAAAGGGGATGCGGGTACTTTACAAAAAGTAAAAGGAATTGGAGCGAAGTCGGCCCAAAGAATAATCATCGATTTACAGGATAAGGTGAATAAAATGAGTATTGGAACAGCCAATGTTTTGTCATCATTACACAATACTAGCCGAGAAGAAGCGTTGATAGCCCTTACGACGTTAGGATTTGCGAGGGCTAGTGCGGAAAAAGCACTCTTATCTGCGCAAAAACAATTGGGAAATGAGGCTAAAGTGGAGGATTTGATTAAAGCATCTCTCAATTATTTATAATTCATTAAAAAATTCAAAAATCAGAGGAGAAATTAAGGTTTCTTTCTCTGTGTTTTTGAGTAATTTATTAACTTAGGGCCGTAAAGGACAACTAATATCTGAGAATTAATAGTTTTGAAAAATATCCGGTTTTATATTTCTGTTTTGTTGGGGGTGTTGATGTTGGTTGCCCTGATTTTTTCAGACAGCCCTGCGCTCGCAGAAATTCACGAAAATTATTTCATTTTACCAGGTGATACTCCCACTTCGAGTGTCCCAATTATGCTGCGTTATCCCTTTAGTGACCGATATGCAGATCCCTACAGTGCTCAACCGAATAATAGTCCACTTTATTTAAGTTATCCTTCTAATATCAAGACCACTATCGAGTATAATCCAGATAATCGAGAGTATGATATTTTTGAAAAAATGGGGAAGCTTGATTTTAGAAGACCGAGTTATATGACTTTTGAAGAGTTTAAAGAGTCGCAATTTAACAAAAGCACGCAGGATTACTGGAAGAAAAAAGCAAATGAGGAGAGCATTACTCAACGTAAAGGATTTGCTCCGAGACTATATGTTGGTGGAGAAGCGTTCAATCGAATTTTTGGAGGCAATACTATCGATATTCGACCACAAGGTTCCGCAGCGTTAAGTTTCGGATTAAATATTAGTCGTTACGACAATCCTACCTTGCCAGAGCGTCAGCGAAAGAATACCACATTCGACTTTAAAGAGCGAATTCAAATGAACGTAATTGGTAACATTGGTGAAAAACTAAAAATCACCACCAATTACAATACTGAAGCAAGTTTCGATTTTGAAAATCAAATCAAGTTAGAATATACAGGCTACGAAGATGAAATCATTCAAAAGTTAGAAGCCGGTAACGTAAGCCTTCCGTTGAATACCCAATTGATACAAGGAAGTCAGAGTTTGTTTGGATTAAAAACACAGTTAAAATTTGGAAAACTAACGGTAACGTCTATCCTAACTCAGCAAAAAGGGAAGTCTTCAAATATTGAAGTAAAAGGTGGAGCAACTACCACAAATTTTGATATTTCAGCAGATCAATACGAAGCCAATAAACATTATTTCTTGGCAAACTATTTCAAAGATAATTACGATAAGGCTTTAAAAGATTTACCTTTTATCAATTCCAATGTCAATATCACACGATTAGAGGTATGGGTAACAAATAAAAATAATTCGACTGATAATACGCGTACAATTGTAGGATTTACAGACTTGGCAGAGAGTAGTCCTTATAATGCGGCCATACCAGGATCTGCGAATTATTATCCTTCTGATACGCTTTCCAACCCATTATATCAGGATGTACTTAATAATTACCCTTCTATTCGTGATATTAATTCAGTACAAAACACGATGGCATCTATTCCGTATTTGTCTGCATCACGCGATTACGAAGTAGTTCAAAATGCAAGAAAGTTAAATGCCAATGAGTATACTTATAATTCTCGCTTAGGATATATCTCTTTAAATCAAGCGTTAAATACTAACGAGGTTTTAGCAGTAGCATTTGAATATACTGTTGGTGGTCAGGTTTATCGTGTTGGAGAATTGACAACTTCCGGTGTAGAGCCTCCAAAGGTTTTAATGTTAAAATTATTGAAGGCTAGAATTACGAACACCAAACTTCCTCTTTGGGATTTGATGATGAAGAATATTTATGCGCTTGGTGGATTTCAAATTGATAAAAAAGATTTTAAGTTAAATGTTTTATTCTACGTAGATACTATTGGGAACCGTTTAAATTATATTCCAGTTCCTCCTTCGGAACCAAATGTATATGCCAAAGCGTTAAATCGCTTATTTAATCTCGATAAATTAAATGTAAATGGCGACCCTCGTCCAGATGGAGAATATGATTTTATTGAAGGGGTTACTATCAATAGCAATAGCGGTCGAATTATCTTCCCTGTCCGTGAACCATTTGGTACTTATCTGAGAAGTCAATTTGTTAGTCAGACTAACGCCGATGTATATGCGTATGATGTGTTATACGATTCAACAAAAACGATTGCTTTACAGTTTCCTGAAAAAAATAAATTTAGTTTAAAAGGAAGTTATTCAAGTAAATTTGGTTCTGATATTCCATTAAACCAATTAAATATTCCAGAAGGATCGGTGAAGGTTACAGCAGGAGGTATTCCGCTAACAGAAAATATTGATTATACCGTTGATTATAATTTAGGGCGTGTAAAAATTATTAATCAAAGTATTTTAAATTCTGGTCAAGCAATTAATATCTCTCTCGAAAGTAATTCGTTGTTTAGCATTCAATCGAAAACACTTTTTGGTTCCCGCTTCGATTATAAAGTGAATAAAGATTTAGTTGTTGGTGGAACAATTATGCGTTTGAATGAACGCCCGATAACGCAAAAAGTAAACTTTGGAGATGAGCCAATTGCAAACACTATTTGGGGCGTTGACGGAACGTGGAAACGTGAGTCACGTTGGCTAACAAAAATGATTGATAAACTTCCTGGTATTTCTACGAAAACTCCTTCACAAATTACGGTGAGTGGAGAGTTCGCTGATTTAATTCCTGGTAATAGCAAAGCCATAGGTAAAAATGGAACTGCTTATATCGATGATTTTGAAGGAAGTCAGACTACCATCGATTTAAAAACGAACGTAGGTGCGTGGACGTTAGCTTCAACACCTCAAAGTCGGTTTGCAGAAGCGAATATTGATTCAGTAACGACAACTTATGGATTTAACAGAGCTAAGTTTTCGTGGTATATAATTGACCCATTGTTTTATCGTAATCAGAGTGGGGTAACACCAGCTCATATTACCACCAACGATATTTCCAATCATCTGGTTCGTCAAATTCCTGAGAAGGAAATTTTTCCTAATAAAGAAGCCCCTCAAGGACAAACAGTTATTTTGCCTGTAATGAATATGTCTTTCTATCCTGCTGAAAGAGGTCCGTATAACTATGATGTACAACCAACAGCATACTCTGCTGGTGTAGATGCAGATGGGAAGTTGTTGGATCCTGCAACTCGTTGGGGTGGAATTATGCGTCGTATTGAGTCAACAGATTTTGATGCTGCGAATATTGAGTTTATTCAATTTTGGATGATGGATCCTTTTAATTCGAATAGTCAGAATACAACTGGAGGTGATTTATATTTCAACTTAGGAAATATTAGTGAGGATATTTTGAAGGATGGGAAACTTGAATATGAAAATGGACTTTCATCAACAGGAGATACTTCAACAGCGAATAGAACAGCTTGGGGATTCACTCCACGTACCCAACCCCCAATTATATATGCATTCGATAATAATCCGGATGCAAGGCAATATCAAGATGTTGGATTGGATGGAGTAAAAAATAGCATGGAGCCTGCAGTGTTCCAAGATTATTTAAGTGCATTAAGTGTTAACGTTTCTCCTACGGCTTATCAAAAAGCAGCTTCTGATCCATCTTCTGATAATTACCATTATTACCGCGGTACAGATTACGATAATGCACAAAAAAGCATCCTCGATCGCTATAAAGAATATAGTCATCCCGATGGTAACTCACCAACAGATAATCAAAGTACAGAGTCGTATTCAACCTCAGCTACTACCATTCCAGATGTGGAAGATGTAAATAAAGATTTTAACCAGGAAGCATCAGAGCAGTTTTATGAATACCATGTCCCTCTTCGTCCGGGCGAAATGGAAGTAGGAAAAAACTTTATCGTAGATAAAATTACTCGTAATGTTACATTACCTAATTCTACATCAACTGATATAACTTGGTATCAGTTTAAAATTCCCATTCGTGATGTACAAGGAAATAATCCGAATGTAACGAAACATGGAGATATTGAAGGCTTTAATACAATAAGCTTTATTAGAACATTCATGACTGGCTTTAATGAGCCCATGACTTTACGTTTTGCTAAGTTGGAGTTCCTGCGTGGTGAATGGAGAAAGTATGCGTATGATATGCATAGTGCAGGAGAGGTTATTCCAGGGGATCCCAATGGCGGTTCATTCGATATCTCATCGGTTAGTATCGAAGAGAATGGAAATAGAACTCCAGTGCCTTATGTGTTGCCTCCAGATATTCAACAAGAGACAAATATCGGATCTACTACTTTGCAACGCTTAAATGAACAATCGATGTCTTTGAAGGTTTGTAATTTAGAAGATGGAGATGCTCGTGCCGCATTTAAAAATTTAGGATTGGATTTACGTTCGTATAAAAAAATAAAAATGTTTATCCATGCTGAATCTTCAGGTGTTGCTGATGATTTAAAGGATAATGATTTAACCGTTTTTATTAGAATGGGAAATGATTTCACGGAGAATTATTATGAGTATGAAGTTCCGTTGAAAAAAACGCCTTGGGGCTCAACAGATCAGTACGCAATTTGGCCAATTGCTAATAATATCGATTTGGAACTCGATAAATTTGTAAATCTGAAGTTGTCTCGTAATACCGCTATTGATAATTCAGGAGGAACAATAAATCTTACCAGTCTTTATTCAGAAACAGATGAAACAGGTAAGAATACAATTTCAATAAAAGGTAATCCTTCGTTAAGCAGTGTAAGGACAATCATGATAGGTGTTCGCAACCCTAAACGAGACCCATCTAATCCTAACGGTGATGATGGTACGTCAAAATGTGCAGAGGTATGGGTGAATGAATTGCGCTTAACCGACTTTGATAAAAAAGGAGGTTGGGCTGCTACCGGTCGCGTCACTACTAAATTAGCCGACATTGGGAATGTGGCAGTAACTGGAACTCATAAATCGGTAGGTTTTGGTACGCTTGAACAAAAAGTAAGTGAGCGCAGACGCAGTGCAGAAACATCATTCAATGCAACATCAACTTTATATCTAGGAAAGTTTTTACCTGAAAAAGTGAATCTGGATATTCCAATGTATGTAAATTATGGAACAGTTGTAAATAATCCGCAATATGATCCATTAGACCAAGACGTTCCATTTGCTGATGCATTAAACAATAATCAAACAGCTGCTGAGAAAAAAGAATTTAAAAAGCGCTCACAAGATTATACACGTACGAAGGGTATCAATTTTACCAATGTGAAAAAGAACAGATCTGGTTCGGCTAAAGCAAAAGTGTATGATATCGAGAACTTCAATTTAACTTATGGTTATGATGAAGTATTGCATCGAGATATTAATATCGAATATGATATCATCAAAACTCATAAGGGTGCAATAGGTTATAATTACAACACAACGCCCAAATACATTGTTCCATTTGCAAAAGCAACCTTCTTAAATTCAAAATATTTAAAACTGGTAAAAGACTTAAATATTAATCTTGTACCAACCAGTATGAATTTCCGAATGGATGTTCAACGTGTTTATGGAGAGAAATTATATCGTAACAATACAGGATATTCAGATATTGTTCGTGATACGTTCTTCAATAAAAATTTTGATATGCGTCGCGTATATGATTTCAAATACGATATTACAAAATCAATAAAGCTTGATTTTACCGCGAACAACTATGGAATTATAGATGAACCAGAAGGACGAATCGATACTCAACAAGAGAAGGATTCTATTAAGAGTAATATTTTTGGCAAGAATTATTTGTTAGGTAGAAATAAACAATACACGCAAGGTGGTAATGTTTCTTATCAGGTGCCATTAAATAAATTTCCTTTGACTGATTGGGTTTCATTAAATGTTAAATACGGATTTAATTATAATTGGCAATCTGGACAATTTATCCAAAATCCAACTACTGGTGCGTTTGGTGTTGATGCACGAACAGGAAATACGATTCAGAATTCAAATACCAAGCAAGTAAATGGAAATTTTGTATTGACAACATTATATAACAAGGTTCCTTTCTTAAAGAAGATTAATTCTCCTAAGCCACCAAAGAAACCGGTAGTGAAAGTAGAGCCTCCAAAAAATCCGAAAGATTCAATACCGGGGCTGAAACCGCCAAAAGTGAAGCAGCCTAAAGCGATTCCTGATGGAGTGCGTTTTGTTGGTAAGATGATAATGGGAGTAAAATCAGTAGGATTTACTTATAGTGAAACTAACGGTACCGTATTACCGGGATATGTAAATTATTCACAAGCATTCGGGCAGGATTTAGATCATAATTCTCCGGGATTTGGTTTTGCATTTGGATCGCAACAAGATATTCGTCCCCAAGCAGTACGTGGAAATTGGATAACAGCTGATACCAGTTTAAATAATTCCTTTGCAAGAAATTATAACGAGAACCTTACTGCACGAAGTTCGATTGAGCCGATTGATGGATTGAAAATTGAACTAAATGCAACAAGACAGTTTACACGAAATAACTCTGAGTTTTTCCGTTGGAATGGAACTCGATTTGATTCACAAAGTGTAACAGAAACAGGTAATTTTAGTATTTCAACAATTTCTATTAATACGGCATTTGCAAAAGATGATCCTACCACTTATTCTAGTGCGGTGTTTGAAGAGTTTGCGAAGAATCGTAAAATTATTTCAGAGCGACTAGCTGCAACTAATCCAAATTCAATAGGATTTGCTGCACCTGATACATTCGGAATTATTTATAATGATGGATACAGTGGCACGCAGCAAGAAGTCTTGACGTTAGCATTTATATCTGCCTATACAGGCAAATCACCTAATGAAGTAAAGTTAAGTCCTTTTTCAAAAATACCATTGCCTAACTGGCGTGTTACGTATGATGGATTAAGTAAGCTTCCATTATTTAAAAAGGTATTTAACAATGTAAGTTTAACACATAGCTATCGCTCTACATTTAATGTGAATAGCTTCAATCGCAACCTAAATTATGTAGATGGTAAATATCCATCAGCACGTGATATCAGTGGTAACTTTATTCCTTCACGAGAATTTGGTCAGATTTCTATGGTTGAACAATTTGCCCCGTTACTAGGAGTGGATGTTACATGGAAAAATAATATTCAAACACGTGCAGAGTTTAAGCGCGATCGAAATGTATCATTAACGTATGCAGGCGTACAAGTTACCGAAGTAAAAGGAAATGAAATTACTCTCGGGTTTGGTTACCGTATGCCAAAGTTTAAATTACCATTTAACTTGTCTAAGAAAGTTTCTGGAAACGGATTGAATTTGACAGCCGATTTTAGTGCAAGAAAAAATTCAACAATTATTAGAAGATTATTGGAGGGGGTGAATCAGCCAACAGCAGGATTAAATGTTTACTCGATTAAGGTAGCAGCAGATTATGCAATTAGCGATAAATTGAATATGCGATTCTTCTACGAGCAAACCATTAACACCCCTGTGATTTCTACTTCTTATCCAACATCAAATATTAACACAGGAGTAGAAATTCGTTTCTCACTATCACAATAAAAATTAAATTTGTAAAAAATTATATCCTTATGAATATTCCTTCAGACTTAAAGTACACAAAAGACCATGAATGGGTACGTGTAGATGGCGATATCGCTGTTATTGGTATTACTGATTTTGCTCAAAGTGAATTGGGTGATATTGTTTATGTTGAAATCGAAACAGTAGGTGAGACTGTAGAGCAGCATGCTGTTTTTGGTACAGTAGAAGCCGTTAAAACAGTTTCTGATTTGTTTATGCCATTAACTGGTGAAGTGATGGAGCTTAATGATGCATTAGAGGGAAATCCAGAATTGGTAAATTCAGATGCCTATGGTGAAGGATGGATGGTAAAGGTGAAGATTGCAGATGCATCACAATTAAACGACTTATTAGATGCAGCTGCTTATGGTGCATTAATCGGTGCGTAATTAAAAAATCAATAATATTAATAGGAGGCTTGGTAAATATCGAGCCTCCTTTTTTATTCGGATAGTTTTATTAACAATTCATTACCCCTGTTTTAAGTTTGTTTCTCAGTGGAAAGTTGAAATTGTTCATTGTTAAAAATTATCGTTAGTAGACCTCTGGAAATTTTAAGGATATTTTTTATTTTCAAGGAATAAATT
>JBJTMY010000215.1:0-3600 GCA_046073825.1 Bacteroidota bacterium | reverse complement strand
GCTGCTCGATAAGTTGACTCACCAATGTTTCCTGTCATGCCTGCTGTTAAAAAAACAAACATCGGACGCATCTGTTTCCCTTTGCGCTTTACGATGTAATGCATGATTTTATCCAACAATGAAACTTTACTCTGCATCGCAACACGAAACTTCTTTTCGAAAAGTTCCATTTCCTCCTTTACAGGGGCTTTAATACGATCCAGTTGATTGGCCATGAGTGCGCAAATGTATTAATTCGCCTTGAAATAAATTGGCAAGTTCATTTGAACATTTACCGCCTTGCCTTCCAACTTACCGGGCGTCCACAATGGCATTGATTTTACGAGACGAATGGCCTCTTTTGAAAGGGCAGGATCCACTTCATTCTTCACCCTGACATCCATCACTTTTCCTTTTTTATCGACAACAAAACTCACGAAAACTTTTCCGGAAACTTCTTTTAAAGCAGGGTATTTTAAATTCAATGAAATGTATTCTTGCAATGCTTCATTCCCTCCTGGGTATTCCGGCATCTGATCGACCACAATAAAAGTGTCGTCACGATTAGTACTATGCTCCGGCAATTGTTGCGCAGAAACTCCTAATGTCACCAGACAAAAGAATAAAACGAACCACTTTTTCATCGTACTAAATTTAGTAATTATTTCCTTTTAAAAACAGGCACTGTACTACATGGCTCGCCGAACATAATACTTTTTGCTATCGGTCGTAGTTTAGCAGTTAAGTAAAAATAGGCTGCTGCTGGCACTGGCTTATCAGCACAGCCTTTTATGATTATACGAGCATCGTGAAATGCTTGCACATCCATTTTATCAATTACCTGCTCAAACAGTTTGTTTTCTAACGCTTCGGCATTACCGAAAATCATATCCTTAGCAAAGGGTGCTAACGCAGAACCAATCAGCATATATGCCCAATGCGGAATTACAGCATCTACAGAGCAATAAACCGCTACATAACTATCTTGGTAAGCAGACCAATCAGTAGCTGCAATGTATTCGCGAAACGATTTTTCTCTCAATAAAACATCTTCTACTAACTGCTCACGGATATCAATAACCTTTCGTTGACCTTCGGGATAAAAGTCTTCGAGATTAATCGTGATTAATCCACTTTGCTCTACTTTATTGATGATTGGTTCGTTACTCATATTACCACATTCCTAATTCTAATCGCGCTTCTTCACTCATCATTTCTTTTTCCCAAGGTGGATCAAAAGTAATTTCAACACGAGCCGAATTTACATCGGGTATCTCGCGAATTTTATTTTCTACATCGGGAGGCAAGGTTTCAGCTACCGGACAAGCTGGTGAAGTTAAGGTCATCATAATATGAACATCATTCCCTTCGTTAATACGTATTTCATAAATCAATCCCAGCTCCCAGATATCTACCGGAATTTCTGGATCGAAACAGGTTTTAAGAGTAGCAATGATTCGTTCACGCAAAGAAGGCACCTGCGGAATTTCAATTCCATCGGTTTTATTTTCTTCTGATTTATTTAGTTCTTCACTCATATTATGCTTGCTTATGCTGATATGCAACAGCATATAGTTTCATTTGTTTAATCATTGCTGCTAGTCCGTTAGCACGCGTTTGCGCCATATGACTACGTAATCCTATCTGATCAATAAATCCTAATTCTGCATTCACAATTCCATCGGGTGTTTGTCCGGATAATACTTCCATTAATAAAGCGATTTCTCCTTTCACAAATACTGAATCACTATCCGCTGTAAAATCAATCACTCCATTATTTTCGTTAGCGGTTAACCATACACTACTCTGACAACCTTTGATTTTGTTATCATCAATTTTAAATTCTGCACTTAATGGTTTTAACTTCTGGCCTAATTCAATGATGTACTGATACTTTTCTTCCCAGGTATCAAACAAGGCGAAATCGTCTATAATCTCATTCTCTATTTCTGCAATGCTACGCATATCTATACAGCCAGTAATTGTATGGCCTTTTTTAATTGTTCAATAAAGTAATCTACTTCTTCTTTAGTATTATAAAACATAAATGAAGCACGGATAGTTCCCGGTATTCCAAACCAATCCATCACCGGCTCTGCACAATGTTGCCCTGTACGTACTGCAATACCTTTGGTATCTAGGAACATTCCAACATCCATCGCATTGGCTTTATCAACGATAAAAGAAATAACTGCTGCTTTGTTTGTTGCCGTACCAATAATTCTAACGGAAGGGATATCCGTTAATTGTTCTGTACAATAATTTAATAAATCAATTTCTTGCTGATGTGCCCCAACTCGGTCTATCGTATTCCAATAATCAATAGCAGCGCCCATAGCAATTACATCTGCTATATTCGGAGTGCCCGCTTCAAATTTATAAGGAACATCATTCCAAGTTGTACCTTTAAATGATACAGATTTGATCATCTCTCCTCCACCATGGTAAGGTGGCATCTCTTCTAACAGTGATAACTTGCCGTAAACAGCACCTATACCAGTTGGACCTAACATTTTATGTGCACTAAAAACAAAAAAATCACAATCTAAGTTTTGTACATCTACCTGATCATGTGCTACTGCTTGCGCACCATCAACCAACACAGGAATATTTTTATGATGAGCTTTTGCAATAATTTCTTTAATCGGATTAATCGTTCCAAGTGAATTGGCGGTATGTGTTACAGCTACAAATTTGCAATTGTCATTCAGCAATTCATCCAACGAATCTAAAACCAACTCTCCTTTATCATTCATCGGAATCACATTTAGTCTAGCACCTTTCTCTTCACATAACATTTGCCAAGGAACAATATTCGAATGATGTTCCATTGCACTCACTAAAATTGTATCGCCTTTTTGAATATTTTTTCTTCCGTAAGTAGCCGCTACCAAATTCACTCCTTCGGTTGTTCCTCTCACAAAAATAATTTCACGTTCCGTAGCTGCATTAATAAAGTTTCTTACTTTTTCACGCACTGCATCGAATGCATCACTTGCTTTCTGTGAAAGAAAATGAACTCCTCGGTGCACGTTAGCATTGTAATGCGAATAATAATTGACTAACGCATCAATTACTACCTGAGGCTTTTGTGATGTAGCCGCATTATCAAAATAGACCAATGGTTTTCCGTACGGCATTTCTGACAATACAGGGAAATCCTTTCGGATAGCTGTTACATCAAATGCAAATTGTACAGAAGTAGATTTCATGGTTACTTATTTTAACTTCTCGTTTAATAACTCAAGCATTCTTTCTTTCACGCCTTCGTGCGCAATGCCTTCCATTACCTCTGCTGCAAAAGCATGATTCAATAAAGCACGAGCAGCATCTTCTCCAATTCCTCTTGCACGTAAGTAAAACAATGCTTCATCATCTAATTGTCCAGTAGTAGCTCCGTGCGAACACTTCACATCATCTGCAAAAATTTCGAGCTGTGGCTTTGCATTCATTGTAGCATCATCGCTCAGCAATAAATTTTTATTCGACTGAAAAGCATTTGTTTTTTGTGCATCCTTTCGAACAAATATTTTTCCGTTAAAAACACCTTGTGCTTTATCATCAATAATGTTCTTGTATAATTCATTGCTGTAACAATGCGGCATAGCATGATCAACAACC